>CP144169.1:2400000-2717865 GCA_039636785.1 Micrococcaceae bacterium Sec5.7
CCGGATTCTGGCCGTGGCAGGACCATTACGCCAATGCCCTGGTCATGGTGGGCAAGGTTGAGGAGGCAGATGCCTTTCTCCGTCCGCACGAGGAGCTGGCAGCGCGCCGCAACCACCGCTCCACGCTCGCGCGGCTGTCGTACGTCCGCGGCCGGATCCAGGCAGCAGCCGGCGACCTTGACGCCGCCCGCACCAGCTTCCTGGGCGGCCTGGCACAGCTGGAAGGCCTGCCGATGCCGATCGCGCGCGCCCGGATCAAATTCGCCTACGGTCAGTCCTTCCGTCGCGCTGGAAAGCGGCGGGAAGCAGCCGCCGTTCTGGCTGAAGCCCGTGAGCTGTTCGCCGTCCTCGGCGCCCAGGCCTATGTGGACCGCTGCTCCCGCGAAATGCGCGCCAGCGGCGCAAGTTCCGCAGCAGGACCCAGCGATCGTGGCAGCGGCAGGACGTCGTCGGACGGCACCGCCGGGCCGGACACCCTGACGGAACAGGAGAAGTCCGTGGCTGATCTCGTCGCATCAGGGCTGAGCAACAAGGAGGCCGCGGCCGAGCTGTATGTCTCCGTCAAGACAGTCCAGTACCACCTCACGCGGATCTACGCCAAGCTCGGCATCACCTCACGGTCGGCCCTGGCCGCGGCCTACCTCGGACGGGGTACGGACACTGCCGGACGCCAAGGCCAGCCCCCGCCACAGTAGACTGTCTCCGGCCATGACTTTTCATATCTCCTATCCCGCCGAGCTGCCGGTATCCGAACGCCGCGAGGACCTGAAGGCCGCCATCGCCGCCAATCAGGTGACCATCATTGCCGGCGAGACCGGCTCGGGAAAAACCACCCAGATCCCCAAAATGTGCCTCGAACTGGGGCTGGGCGACAACGGTCTGATCGGCCACACCCAGCCTCGCCGGCTTGCTGCCCGCACAGTGGCGGAGCGCATTGCCTCCGAGCTGGGTGTGGAAGTCGGCCAGGAAGTGGGCTTCCAGGTCCGTTTCACCGGTGAGGTCAGCCGGTCCACCAAGGTCAAACTGATGACTGACGGCATCCTGCTCGCGGAAATCCAGCGGGACAAGCTGCTGCGTAAATACAACGCCATCATCATCGACGAGGCCCACGAGCGCAGCCTCAACATCGACTTCATCCTCGGGTATCTCAAGAGAATCCTTCCGCAGCGCCCCGACCTGAAGGTCATCATCACCTCCGCCACCATCGATCCCGAACGCTTCGCAAAGCACTTCGGCACTGCGGAGGCTCCCTCTCCCATCATCGAGGTTTCCGGCCGGACGTTCCCCGTTGAGATTCGCTACCGCCCGCTGTCCCAGCCCGCGGGCGGTGCCGACGAAGACACCGCCTCGGACGACGAACTCGAGGAGGACCGGGATCCGCTGGACGCTGTGTGCGACGCCGTTGATGAACTCGCCACAGAGGCCCCCGGCGACATCCTGGTGTTCTTCTCCGGCGAGCGTGAAATCCGGGACGCCACCGAGGCTTTGAATGCCCGGATCCAGTCCAACCGGCGGCTGGCCGGCACCGAGGTGCTGCCGCTGTTTGCACGGCTGAGCCTGCAGGAGCAGCACCGTGTCTTCAACCCCGGCAGCAAGCGCAGGATCGTGCTGGCCACCAACGTGGCGGAAACGTCTCTGACGGTGCCGGGCATCAAGTATGTGATCGACACCGGCACTGCCCGCATCTCCCGGTATTCGCACCGCACCAAGGTCCAACGGCTTCCGATTGAGCGGGTCTCGCAGGCCTCTGCCAACCAGCGTTCCGGCCGCTGCGGACGTGTGTCGGACGGCATCGCCATCCGGCTGTATTCAGAGCAGGACTTCGAATCCAGGCCGCTCTTTACGGACCCGGAAATCCTTCGCACCAACCTGGCTGCCGTCATTCTGCAGATGACCGCCATGGGCGTTGCCCGCGGGCCCAAAGACATCGAAAACTTCCCCTTTGTGGAGCCTCCGGATTCCCGCGCCATCAACGACGGCGTCACGCTCCTGAGGGAACTGGGCGCCTTGAGCACCCCCGCCGGCAAGGACAAGGCTTCGGATACCGCCGACGCCGCGGGCGGCCGCAACGCGGGCGGGCTCACCGCCGTCGGGCAGCAACTCGCCCAACTGCCAGTGGATCCGCGGCTGGGCCGCATGATTGTGGAGGCCGGACGGCGTGGCTGCGTCCGCGAAGTCATGATCCTCGCCGCGGCGCTGACCATCCAGGACCCGCGCGAACGCCCGACGGACAAACAGCAGCTGGCTGCCGAAAAGCACGCACGCTTCCGCGATGAGAATTCGGACTTCACCGGATTCCTCAACCTGTGGAACTACATCCAGGAAAAACAACAGGAGCTCTCCTCCACCCAGTTCCGCCGGCTCTGCCGCGCCGAGTACATCAATTACCTGCGGGTCCGGGAATGGCAGGACCTGTTTGCGCAGCTCCGCCAGCTGGCCAGGCCGTTGGGCATCGGCCTGGACAACAAGCGTGAGGCCGATCCTGTGGGTAACAACGAGGGGATCCACATCAGCCTTCTGTCGGGGCTCCTCAGCCACATCGGGCTCCTGGATGAGCGCAAACGCGAATATGCCGGAGCCCGCGGCAGCCGCTTCGCGATTTTCCCCGGCTCCGCACTGTTCAAGAAGTCACCCACGTTTGTGATGGCGGCCGAGCTTGTGGAAACCAGCAGGCTCTGGGCCCGGGTGGCCGCGAAATTCGATCCGGTGTGGGCCGAACAGGTAGCTCCTGACCTGGTCAAGCGCAGCTACAGCGAACCGCACTGGTCAACCAAGATGGGCGCGGTGATGGCCTATGAGAAGGTCATGCTCTACGGTGTGCCCATCATTCCGCAGCGCCGCATCAACTACAGCAAAGTGGACCCGGTGCTGGCCCGCGAGCTGTTCATCCGGCATGCGCTGGTTGAAGGCGACTGGAAAACGCACCACAAATTCTTCCACCGCAACCGCGCCCTCCTGCATGAGGTGGAAGAGCTGGAAGCCCGGATGCGCCGCCGGGACCTCATGGTGGATGACGAGGCGCTCTTCGAGTTTTATGACGCCCGGCTCGGCCGGGACGTAGTTTCCGAACGGCATTTCGACAGCTGGTGGAAGGAAGCCCGCCAGCAGAATCCGTCCCTGTTGGATTTCGACCAGGCACTCCTGCTCAGTGAGGAGGCCGATGCGCTGGATGATTCCGCGTATCCGAAGCTGTGGCTCCACAAGGGTTTTGAACTGCCCCTGACGTACGAGTTCCATCCGGTGGCACCGGGCTCATCGCCCAACCCGTCCGACGGCGTCACCGCCGAGGTTCCGGTGCTGTTCCTGAACCAGCTGGACGATGCCGCCTTCCGGTGGCTCATTCCCGGCCAGCGCGCTGAACTGGTGGCGGCCCTCATCAAGTCGCTGCCCAAGCAGATCCGCAAGAATTTTGTGCCGGCACCCGACGTCGCCCGGCAGGCTGTCGCTGCCCTCGAGGCGGACTTCGATCCGGCTGCCGACGAGCTGGAAGCCTCGCTCGAGCTCGCACTGCGGCGGATCCGCGGCCATGTGATCCCGCCGGGCTCCTGGAACTGGGACGCCGTTCCGTCCCACCTGCGGGTGAGCTTCAAGGTGGCGGACAGCAAAGGCCGGGTGCTGGACGAAGGCAAGGACCTCGCCAAGCTGCAGGAACAGCTGGCGCCGGCCACCCGCCGTGCCATCGCCGAATCACTGGGAGCAACGCCAAAAACAACCGCTCCGCACACGCCCGCCACGGGATCCGCGGCTCCGGCAGCCGCTGCCGCCCGGCAAACGGCCGCAACGCCTGGATTTGCGGAGCAGACCGGCCTCACAGAGTGGTCGTTCGGCACCGTTGAACGCCAGGTCAGCGGCACGGTCAAAGGCCACACTGTCACGGGGTACCCTGCCCTTGTGGACGAAGGCGCCTCCGTGTCCCTGCAGGTTTTCCAGACTGCGGCCGAGCAGGAGCAATCCATGCGCGGCGGTGTGATCAGGTTGCTGGCGCTCAGGGTTCCGGCGCCTGACCGCTATGTGCTGGAGCACCTGAACAACACCGAAAAACTGACCTTCAGCCAGAATCCGCACGGCTCCGTTTCCGCCCTGATTGCAGATTGTGCACTGGCCGCCGTGGATAAGCTCACGCCGGCCGGGCTGCCTTGGGACCGTTCCTCTTTTGACGCACTCTACGAACGGGTCCGCGCGGAACTGATCGATACGGTCTTCAGCGTCACGGCAGTGGTGGAACGTATCCTGGCCAGCACCCGGCGGATCGAAAAGCAGCTCAAGGGCATCACCAGCCTGGCGCTCATCAGCGCGCTCAACGACGTCCGGAGCCAACTCGGGCAGCTGGTCTTTCCAGGGTTTGTGGCACGTACGGGCTACGCACAGCTCAGCCAGGTGCCGCGGTACCTTGCGGCCATTGAAAAACGGCTGGAAAAGCTGCCGGGCAATGTCCAGCGGGACGGCCTCCACCTTGCCGTGGTGCAAAGACTGGAAGACGACTACGACGACGCCGTGTCCGCGCTGTTGCCGGGCCGCGGGGCAGGCGCCGAATTAACCCAGGTGCGCTGGATGATCGAGGAGCTCCGGGTGAGCCTCTTCGCCGTCGAACTCGGGACGGCGTACTCAGTGTCCGAGAAACGGATCCGGGCAGTTCTGAACAAGGCACTGGCGCCGGTTTAGCCCTCCGCGGAAGGAGGGCGCCGGCGCCAGCTGTTCAATCCCGCAGCAGCACACGCGGGTTGTCAGCCCGCAGGTACAAACTCCCCGTGGCCGGCATCCCTGAGTCCGGCACGCAGTTTTTCAGCGTTTGCATCCAGAACAGCCGGATCCGGGTTGTTGTCCGCGGAGCCGAAGTCGAAGTCCGCCATGCTGTGGGACGGCCAGACGTGCACGTGCAGGTGGTTGATTTCGTACCCTGCCACAATCAGGCCCGCCCGCGGCGCGCCAAAAACGTCCACCTGGGCGGCGCCGATCCGCCGGGCCACCTCCATGACCTTTGCCAGGGTCTCGGGTGACGCATCAGTCCACCGGTCGACCTCCTCCGTGGGCACAACCAGCGTGTGGCCGTCTGCGAGCGGCCCCATTGTCAGGAACGCCGCGACCTCGCTCTCCCTCCAGACGAAGCGCCCCGGGATTTCTCCGTTGATGATCTTGGTGAACAGGGTGCTCATGCGTCTGCCCTCTCTGACGGCGCCTTCAGGGTGCTGGTGTCCAGCACAAACCGGTATTTGACGTCACCCGCAACCATGCGGTCGTAGGCTTCGTTCAGTTGCTCTGCGCCCACGATTTCGATATCGGAGGCAACGCCGTGTTCCGCGCAGAAATCGAGCATCTCCTGGGTCTCGGCAATCCCGCCGATCAGCGACCCTGCGTAGGCAATCCGGCGGCGGATGAGCGCCCCGGGGTTGACCGGCGGCATGGCTTCCGACGGCAACCCCAGCTGGAACAGCGCGCCGTCCTGGCGCAGAGTACGGAAGAACGGATTGAGATCATGGGGCGCTGCTACGGTGTCGATGATGACATCGATGCTGCCGTCAGCAGCCGCCATGGCGTCCTTGTCGCGGGAGAGGATGACCTCGTCCGCACCCAGCTCAAGCGCGGCGGCAATCTTGGACTCCGATGTGGTGAATACCTTCACTTCAGCACCCATGGCCTTGGCAATCTTGACCGCCATATGGCCCAGGCCGCCAAGGCCCACCACACCCACGACGTCGCCTTCTTCGACGTCGAAGTGGCGAAGCGGCGAGTACGTGGTCACCCCCGCGCAAAGAAGGGGGGCGGCAGCCGCGGGATCAAGGCCGGCAGGAATCCGGACAACATAATTGCGGTCCACCACAACAGATGACGAGTAGCCGCCCTGCGTGATGGCACCCCCGTTGCGGGGATCGGCAGTGCCGTATGTTCCGATGATTCCGTTTTCACAGTACTGTTCCAGACCGTCGAGGCAGGCACCGCACTCCCGGCAGGAGTCCACCAGGCAGCCGACGCCAACACGCTCGCCGGGCTTGAAATCATCAACCGCAGAGCCAACCCGGGTGACCAGGCCAACGATCTCGTGGCCGGGGATAAGAGGGTATTTCTGCGTGCCCCACTCACCTCGGGTGGAGTGGACGTCGGAATGGCAGAGGCCACAGAACTCAATGGCGATCTCGACGTCGTCTTCCTTCGGCGAGCGGCGGGCCACGGTCAGCGGGACAAGTCCGCTGTCACTGGACACCGCGCCGTAGGCGGCAGCAAGCCGGACGGCGGGTCCCGCAATATCAGCAGCGGTCGCTGCTTCGTCTGCAATGGATATGGGCTTGGCAAGGGGCGGTGGTACGGGGCGTCCAGGGGTCATATAGCGACGGTACCCCCGGTTGCCGGAACAATGCCACTCCGGCAACGGGGGCAGCCTGCCTCACGCCGGCGCGGCCTGGCTGCCGGCAACTCCCGGAGCGGCATACTGGGCTGCTCCGGCCACCACAGGATTGGCCGCGTTGCTGGACCATTGTGAGAAGGAACCCGGAAAGAGCGCGGCGCTGAAGCCGGCGATTTCGAGGGCCGCTATCTGATGGGCCGCTGTTACTCCGGAACCGCAATAGACCGCGGTGCGCCCTTCCTGGGTCACTCCGAGCTCCGAAAAGCGGAGCCGGAGCTCGTCGGGCGGGAGAAAGCGTCCGTCGTCACTGAGGTTCCCCGTTGTGGGGGCGCTGACGGCCCCGGGAATGTGGCCCGCACGCGGGTCCACCGGCTCAATCTCGCCGCGGTACCTTTCGCCGGCGCGCGCGTCCAGCAGCACTCCCCCGCGGGGCCACTCTGCGGCTGCGGCTGCATCAATGGCGGGCATTGCATCGTCGCCAAGAATGACATCGCCGAGTACTGCCTGCTCCAGGCCACCCTCTACAGGAAGTCCGGCTGCGCGCCACGCCGGCAGACCGCCGTCGAGCAGGTGAATGTCTTCCAGGCCTGCGTTGCGGAGCATCCACCACAGCCGCGCCGCGGCCATGTTCCCGCTGTCGTCGTAGGCAACCACTACGTCCCCGCTGCTGATCCCCCAGCAGCGGGCGTATTCCTGGAGCTTTTGCACCGGAGGCAGCGGGTGGCGGCCATGGCCCGGATCTGCGGGTTCTGCGAGCTGGGTGGGAAGATCCACGTATACGGCGCCGGGAATATGTTCCTTGAGGTAGTGTCCGCGGCCGTGGGGATCTCCCAGCGCCCAGCGGACATCCAGCAGAACGGTGCGCTGGCCGGAGGTCATCCGGTTGTTCAGCGCAGACACGTCCATGAGGGTATCCATCAAATCTCCTTTGGTTTGGATGAACTGCGGCCGCCGGGCCTTGTCCACCGGGAATCCGCGGTGCCGTGGCGGTCAGCAGGACCAACTCTAACCTCACGGGTCGCATGCCGCGGGTAGGCTGGACCCGTGAACAGAGTGTGCAGCCAGGACCGTGAGTGGGCCGATGAGGCAATCCGCAGAATCAATGCAGAAAACAACCGGTCGGCGGATACCCACCTGTATTCGGTGCCGTTGCCCGAGCACTGGGGCGTCCAGCTGTACCTCAAGGATGAATCCACGCACCGTTCCGGCAGCCTCAAGCACCGGCTGGCGCGCTCGCTTTTTCTGTTCGGC
Organism: Micrococcaceae bacterium Sec5.7; assembly: GCA_039636785.1. NCBI lineage: Bacteria > Bacillati > Actinomycetota > Actinomycetes > Micrococcales > Micrococcaceae > Micrococcaceae bacterium Sec5.7. The sequence goes on from CP144169.1 coordinate 2,407,592, forward strand.
CTCGTTAATGGCTGGATCCGGGACGACACCACCATTGTTGAGGCTTCCAGCGGCAGCACGGCCGTCTCGGAGGCATACTTTGCCCAGCTGCTTGGCCTGCCGTTCATCGCGGTGATGACGCGGACCACCAGCGCGGAGAAAATCGCCCTGATCGAACAGTTCGGCGGCGCCTGTCTGCTGGTGGACCACGCATCCGAGGTGTATGCGGCCGCCGAGGAAGTCGCGGCAACCAGCAACGGGCACTACATGGACCAGTTCACCTATGCGGAACGCGCCACGGACTGGCGCGGCAACAACAACATTGCCGAATCCATTTTCCAGCAGCTGGCACTTGAGGAGCACCGGGTGCCCCGTTGGATTGTGGTGGGGGCAGGCACCGGCGGGACCAGCGCAACGATCGGCCGCTACCTCCGCTACCACCGCCATGACACCGAACTGGCGGTGGTGGATCCGGAAAACTCTGCCTTTTACCCTGGCTGGAGGGATGGCGTGGCCGACTTCACCACGGGCCTGCCATCCCGGATCGAAGGCATTGGGCGGCCAAGGATGGAACCCAGTTTTGTGCCCGCTGTCATCGACCGGATGGTCCAGGTCCCCGATGCGGCGTCCGTTGCCGGCATGCGCCACCTGCACGGCCTGGCCGGCCTCCATGCCGGGCCGTCCACGGGCACCAATCTCTGGGGCGTATGGCAGCTGGTCGCGGAAATGATTGCCGAAGGACGCCGCGGCAGTATTGTGTCGCTGATGTGCGACGGCGGTGACCGCTATGCGGGCAACTATTACAACCCCGCGTGGCTGGAAGCGCAGAATCTGGATCCTGAGCCGCATGAGGCCACCATCCGGGAGTTCTTCGCGACCGGCGCCTGGCCCGCCTAGTCAGGCTGGCCCTCAGGCAGGGTGGTCCGCCTAGCCTGAGCCCCTAGACCTCGGCGGACTCGCCGCTGGACAGGTGCGAGTATTCAGTTCCGTACATTGCCCCCAGCCGCGTCACATGGGCCTCCACAAACCCCAGGCCCAACTCATTCAGGAGCCCGTCATGGATGGGGAACGCCCGCGGCGCGCGGACGCCGATCACAAAGTCAACCACTTCACTGACCTTGTTCCAGGGCGCGTGGACGGGCACCAGCAGTGTCTTGACGCTGATGCCGTTCGGGATGATGAAGGAATCGCCGGGGTGGTACACGTTTTCGTCCACGAGATAGCCGATGTTGGCAACCAAGGGGACGTGCGGATGGATCAGGGCATGCTGGCCGCCAAAGCTCCGGATGGCAAAGCCAGCCGCGTCAAAAGTCGTGCCGGGCACCACGGTGTGGATCCGGGCCGCGGCACCGGGTGCTTCTTCCCTCAGGTGTGCAGCTACCCCCGCCGGAGCGAACAGCTCCAGAGAACCCTCTGCCCGGAGTGCATCCACTACCGCAGCCACATCGATGTGGTCTCCGTGCTCGTGGGTGACAAGAATTGCATTTGCGCCGTCCAGGGCCTCTGCTGTCTCGGAGAACGTACCGGGATCCAGCACCAGGACGTGACCATCCTTCTCAAGCCGGACACAGGCGTGGGTGTATTTTGTCAGCTTCATCACGCCAGCCTAGGGTCCGGCCCATGCAGTGTCCACGTGGCTCCGGCTGGTAATCTGGATCTTTGCCACCATCCCTCAGGGAAGCGAGTACATCAATGCCACATGGCGCCAAAGCTGAAGGCATCCAGCATTCCGCTCCGGTTGCCGCCGGAGGCAAGGAGCAGCGTGTCACCAAGCAACGGCTGGCTGTCAGTGCTGCCCTGGACGAACTGGACGACTTCGTCAGCACCCAGGAGTTATACCGGATTCTGCAGAACCAGGGAGTCTCGGTATCTCTGGCGACTGCCTACCGGATCCTGCAGTCGCTGGCTGATGACGGGCTGGTTGATGTGCTCCGCAGCGGCGACGGCGAGGCCGTGTACCGCCGGTGCACCGTGACGGGACATCACCACCATCTGCTTTGCAGAAACTGCGGCAAGGCTGTGGAAGTGGAGGCTCCGGCCGTGGAGACCTGGGCGGCCCGGACGGCGAAGGAACACGGATTCACCGAGGTGGCCCATACCGTTGAGATCTATGGATTGTGCCCGGACTGCACGGCGAAAAAAGCCGGCAACAGCTGAGCGCCATTACCGTGAATGCTGCGGCCTAGGCCGTCCGCATGACCCGTCCGTTGAGCCCCTGCTTGGCCCGGACGCTGCCGATGACGCGGCACACCACATAGATCAGGAATGACAGCGTGGTCACGTAGGGGCTGATGGGAATGCGGCCGCCAAGAGCCAGCAGGATTCCGCCCACCGTGGCCGTTACAGCGAACACAACGCTCAGGAATACCACGGTGCGGGGTGACGAAGTCACCCGCAGGGCGGCGGCGGCCGGTGTGATCAGCAGGGCCAGAACCAGCAGCGCGCCCACAATCTGAATGGACAGGGCGACGCTCACTCCCAGCAGCACCATGAACACGATGGCAAGGGTGCGCACCGGGACGCCGCGTGCTTCAGCGAGTTCCGGGTCAACGCTGGCGAAACTGAGTGGCCTCCAGATGATGATGAGCAAAGCCATCACCACCACAGCTGTTCCGGCCAGTGCCTGGAGCTGGACGGTGTCCACTGAAACGATCTGTCCGGTCAGGAGCCCGAACTTGTTGGCCGCGCGGCCCTCGTAGAGGGACAGGAACAGGATTCCCAGGCCCAGGCCGAACGGCATAATAACGCCGATGATGGAGTTCTTGTCCCGTGCCCGGACGCCCATAAGCCCCAGAAGCAGCGCCGCAGCCACCGAACCGATCAGCGAACCGAACACGATATCCGCGCCGATCAGTAAGGCGAAGGCCGCGCCGGCGAACGAGAGTTCGGAAATGCCATGTACGGCAAAGGCGAGATCGCGTTTCATCACAAAGGTGCCGACGAGCCCGCCCAGCAGACCAAGCACTGCACCGGCCCAAATGGAATTCTGGACCAGGGCAAGCAGTTCGCCGTAGTTTTCGAAATTGAAGATCGACTGAAGAATGCCGTCCAGGTCCATCTAGACCGCCTCCCCGGCTGTGGAGTGCGCGTCGTCGTGGTGATGGGTGGTGGCGTCCGGAAGTCCGACGACGACGATCCTGCCGTTTGCGTTGAGCACTTCCACATGGCTGTTGTATAGCTCGGACAGCACCTCGGTGGTCATGACCTCCTGCGGTGTACCAACCCGGAACCGGCCACCGGCCAAATAGAGGACCCGGTCCACGTAGTCCATAATCGGGTTGATCTCATGGGTCACGAACACCACGGCGCTGTTCTGCTCATGGGATTGTTTATTGATCAGGGCACTGACCGCCTGCTGGTGGTGAAGATCCAGTGACAACAGGGGCTCGTCGCACAGCAGTACCTTGGGGTCTGTGGCGAGGGCCTGGGCAACGCGCAACCGCTGCTGCTCGCCGCCCGAGAGCTGGCCCACGGGCACCTTGGCATAGTCCGCAGCACCCACCAGCTCCAGGAGTTCGTCAATCCTGCGGTTGGCATTGGCATTCCCCAGCCGTATTCCCCAGCGGTGGCCGTCAACGCCGAGGCCAACAAGGTCACGGGCCCGCATTGGGGTATCGGGAGCGAATGACTTCTGCTGCGGGATGTAGCCGATCAGCCTGCTGCCGCGTTCCACGGCATGGCCGCCAAGTGTTGCAGTCCCGGAATGGAGTTGCTGCAGTCCCAGCAGCACCTTGAGGAAACTGGTCTTACCGCTGCCATTTGGGCCAAGCACGGCGAAGAACTCACCGGGCTTGATGTCCAGGTCCAGATCCTCCCAGAGCGCCCGCTTACCGAACTTCAGGGAAGCTCCGCGCAGGCTCACAAGTGGTTTCAACGATTGTTCTCCAAGGCATTCCCGATGTTTTCCACATTGTCCGTCATCCACTGCAGGTACGTCTTGCCGTCCGGCAGTGTTTCGCTGAAATTCACAACCGGGACACCGGCGCTTTCGGCGGCTTTCCTGACGGCTTCGGTCTGGGGGCCCGCAGTCTGTTCGTTGTAGGCGAGGAAGCTGAGCTCCGCAGAACCGGCCAGCTCCGTGGCCGCCTTCAGCACTGCAGGAGGCACGTCGGTGCCTTCCTCGATTGCCGCACTGTATTCCGCCGGCGTCTTGTTCTCCAGCCCGGCTGCTTCGAGCAGGTACAACGGAACAGGTTCAGTGATGGCCACAGGAGCCCTGCCGTGGGCAACCTTGATGGCGGAGAGCTTCCCGCTGATCTCCTGCAGGCCCGTCTTAAACGCCGCGGCGTTGGCCGTGAACGTTGAAGCGGCATCAGGATCAAGCGCGCCGAGCTTGGCAGCCACAGCGTCGGCGAGCCTGGACATCACATCCACGCTGTACCAGACATGCTCGTTGAAGCCGCCGTGGGTGCGTTCGTGCCCGCCGGCCGCCCCGGTGGATCCGGCGTCGGATTGCGCTTCCTCGGGTGCCAGACCGGATGCCTCAACGGCGCTGATGACGTTGCTGTGCGGGATATTACTGTCGTCCGCCATCTTTTGGATGAACCCGTCATAGCCGCCACCGTTTTCAATCACCAGATCTGCCTTGGAGATGAGCAGCTTGTCCTGTGCATTGGCCTCGTAGGAGTGCGGGTCCTGGCTTGTCTTGGTGATGATGGCCCTGACGCTGACTTTGTCCCCGCCGATCGCCTGCACCACGTCGCCATAAACGTTCGTGGACGTGACCACCTCGATGCCCCCCGAGCCGGACCCCGATGGTGTGCTCCCCGCTGTGGTGCCGCAGGCGGTCAACAGCAGGCTAAGGCCGGCAAGGGCGGCAATCGATGTACGGGCGGCGGAACGGCGCACGGAGGAACCTCGGATCTATTCACTGGGAATCGTGGATTTTCGCAACTCCACGATTCTAGCCCTAAATGGGAATGATTCCTATTTACATGGGGCTGCTCGCTGGCATGCGACTACTCGCCGTCCGGCCGGCCAAGTCGCCGGATACCGGTCGCCTGCGTTGCGTCGCGGATTTCGCCGACGAGCTGTTCTATAACGTCTTCCAGGAACAGCACGCCGTGCGTTTGCCCGTCAGGACCGATCACACGCGCCAGATGCGAGCCTGTCCGCTGCATCACCGACATTGCCTTTTCGATTTCGTCATCCAGGGCCAGGTTTGCCAGCGACCGGATCCGGCTCTCCGCGATGGGATGCTGATACCCGGCCTCCGGGATCGAGAGGATGTCCTTGATGTGAAGGTAACCGGACAGCATACCGTCCTCATCAAGCATCGGAAATCTCGAGAATCCGGTCCGGCTGACTGCCTTCTCAAACTCCACCGGGGTGGTTGCCGCTTTCATCATGACCAGCTTGTCGAGCGGCACCATGATGCGCGACGCCGTGTGCTCCGAAAACTCCAGCGCTCCCGTAATCAGCCCCGCGTCGTCATCCACCAGCCCGTGCCGGGTGGACTCCTGCACGATTGACTGGACTTCCTCCAGAGTGAACGAAGAGTTGACCTCATCCTTGGGCTCAATGCGCAACAGCCGGAGTATGTGGTTTGCGGACCAGTTCAACGCCGCAATGACCGGATTCACGAGTCGGGCGATATACATCAGCGGCGGTGCAAGCAGCAGCGCTGCTTTGTCCGCCATGGACACCGAAATGTTCTTCGGCACCATCTCGCCAAACGTCACGTGCAGGAAGGTCACTGCCAGCAGTGCCACTGTAAACGCCACGACGTCCGCAATTTCCATGGGCACGCCGACTGCCTCCAAAGGCACGGCCATCAGATGGTGAATGGCGGGCTCGGCCACCTGCAGGATGAGCAGTGAACAAACCGTAATGCCCAGCTGTGCACAAGCGAGCATCAGCGAGACATTCTCCATGGCCCGCAGCGTGGTCTGAGCCCGTTTGGAACCAGCCTCAGCCAGCGGTTCAATCTGGCTTCGGCGTGCCGACATCACCGCAAATTCGGCGGCAACAAAAAAAGCGTTGCCGAACAGCAGCACCACCAGCCAGAGAATTCCTGCCCAGTCACTCATTAAGTGCCCCCATGCCCGCGTGCGCTTCGCCGTCTACCGGCTCGGGCCTGAAACAGATTCTGTCGATCCTGCGTCCGTCCATTCTGGTCACGCTGAGAGTTCCCCCGCCGACGTCGACGGTGTCCCCGACGGCAGCGATGCGGCCGAGCTCGCTCATGACATAGCCGCCCACTGTTTCATAGGCAGATTCATCAGGCACGGAAAGACCCGGAATCTGTTCGGAGAGTTCATCCGGCCGCAACAGCCCTGGGAAATACCAGTCGCCCGATGCGCTCTGAAGGAGACCTGGCCTGACCTTGTCATGTTCATCGGCCACTTCCCCGACAATTTCCTCAACGAGGTCCTCCAGCGTGGCTATCCCCGCTGTTCCGCCATACTCATCGAGCACAACGGCAAGTTGCAGGTTGCCCTCTCGGAGCTCCGCGAGCAGAGCATCCAGATGGATGGTCTCCGGCACACGGAGCACGTCGGTCATGATTGCGCCGGCTTCCAGCTTCTGACGACGGTCCCATGGCACGGCGATCGCCTTCTTGACGTGGACCAGACCGCGGATGTCATCAGCCGAATCGCCGATCACCGGGAACCGCGAGTAGCCAGTGCGCCGCGCCGCGTCCACAACGTCAGAGACGGGCTGATCTGCATCGATGGTCTCCACCCGGATCCTGGGCGTCATGACATCCGCCGCGGTACGACCGGAGAAGTTGAGCGTCCTGGCCACAAAGTTTGCCGTTCCGGCGTCGAGCGTTCCCATGGCGGCGGAGCGACGCACGAGGGACGCCAGCTCGGCCGGGGTGCGTGCACCGGAAATCTCTTCCTTGGCCTCCAGGCCAAAGACGTTCAGGACCTTGTTGGAGAAGCCGTTGAGGACCACAATTGCCGGCTTGAAGACGGCCGTGAACATCAGCTGCGGCCGGGCCAGGGCCTTTCCCATGGGAAACGACAGCGCAATGGCCATGTTCTTGGGCACCAACTCGCCCAGGAGCATTGAGAGCAGAGTGGCCAGGGTCATGGCCATGACAAGCGAGACCGATGCGGCTGCAGCGTCCGGAATCCCGGTGGCCCTCAGCGGTCCCTCGAGCAGCTTGCCTACAGAAGGTTGCATGACATAGCCGGTCAGTAGCGTGGTCAGCGTAATGCCCAGCTGGCAGCTGGAAAGCTGGGTGGAGAGAGACTTAAGGCATTTGAGCAGCGGGACGGCCGCTGTGTCACCGTTGTCGATGGCCCGTTGAACCGTGGCCTGGTCGAGGGCAATCAGGGAAAATTCGACGGCCACAAAGAATCCTGTGCCCAGGATGAGCAGGAGACCTGCCGCAAGTAGAAACCACTCCATTCAGCAACCCGCCCCGCGGCTGTCCGGCGGGCTGTTCCGGGGGAAACCGCCCGGCGGAGGATGGTCAGCGGAGGCTGACCCTGATTCCTGAAGGGCTCCGGCCAGATGGAACACCGGAGAACGATGGGCGCGTGAACGGGGTTTGCCGGCTCTGTGGGTGAAGTGGGCGGCGCTGCTATTCCTGCTCCGCTGACAGCCCCCAGGCCGGCACCTAGATTTACTGTCCATAAGAATCTCAGTCTACAGGAGCTGTTGCCGGCGCTGCCCCTGCCCTGCCCCTGCGGGAGATCGGGGCACTGTGCGTCACCAGCTCTGCTGTACGGGGCGGCCTTCCTCATAGCCGGCCGCAGACTGGATCCCCACCACGGCCCGTTCCCGGAAGCCGGCCAGATCCGCAGCCCCGGCATAGCTCATGGAACTGCGCAGCCCTGCCGTGATCATGTCCACCAGATCCTCAACACCTGGCCTCGCCGGATCCAGGTACATCCGGGAGGTGGAGATGCCTTCCTCAAACAGGGCCTTGCGGTCCTTTTCGAAGGCGTCCTCGCGCTGGTTGCGGTTCTGCACGGCACGCGCCGACGCCATGCCGAAGCTTTCCTTGAACTGACGGCCGTTCGCATCAAGCTGAAGATCGCCGGGGCTTTCATGGGTTCCTGCGAACCAGGAGCCGATCATCACCTGGCTCGCCCCGGCAGCGAGAGCCAGGGCCACATCCCTTGGATACCGTACGCCGCCGTCCGCCCATACGCGCCCGCCCGCCGCGCGGGCGGCAGCTGAACACTCGAGGACGGCCGAAAATTGCGGACGCCCCACGGCAGTCATCATGCGGGTGGTGCACATGGCGCCGGGGCCTACGCCCACCTTGACGATGTCGGCGCCGGCCTCGATGAGTTCCCGAGTGGCCCCGGCCGTCACCACGTTTCCGGCAACTACGGGCACGCCCGGATTCAGGCCCCTGACTGCTGCCAGCGCGTCGAACATTTTCTGCTGATGGCCATGGGCGGTGTCAATCACCAGGACGTCGACGCCCGACTCCAGGAGGGCGGCCGCCCTGCCGGCCACATCGCCGTTGATCCCGACGGCGGCTGCCACCTTGAGTCTGCCGGCAGCATCCAGCGCAGGACGGTAGAGGGTGGAACGCAGCGCGCCTTTTCGGGTCAGCGCTCCAGCAAGGCCGACACCGTCATGGACAGCGGCGAAATCGGTCCCGGCTCCGTCCATCGATTCAAACGCGCCCCGCAGGAGACTGTCCCTGCGAGGGTCAGACGTCCATCCGGCGTCGAGCCCCTCAGGATCCAGCACCAGTGGCTGGTGCCGGATCACGGAAGCCAGCGAAGCAAAACGGTCCTGCCCCTCGCAGTCCGCAGCCCGGACAATGCCAGCCACTGCGCCGCCGCCGTCAACCACCACCACCGCTCCATGCGGTCGCTTTCCCATCAGATGGACGGCATCGATCACGGTGTCGGACGGCAGCAGGGTTACAGGAGTCTCGAACACGGCGTGGCGCGACTTGATCCACCCCGTGACCTCACGCAGCACCTCCAGCGGGACATCCTGGGGCAGCACCGCCAGACCGCCCCTGCGGGCCATGGTTTCAGCCATCCGTTTGCCGGTCACGGCCGTCATGTTGGCCACCACCAGCGGGATGGTGCAACCTGTTCCGTCATCCGCCGCGAGATCCACATCCAGGCGGGAGGTGACATCGGACCGCGAGGGCACCAGGAAGACATCCGAATAGGTCAGATCAGTGGTCGGCTCAGTCAGAAAGCGCACGGCGGCTCCTTATTAGGTGAATGCTCAGTGCGAGTCTAAGGGAGCACCCTGAGACAGCAGCAGGCCCCTTCCGCAGCCATTTAAGCATTACGTGCGTCACTTCATGATTTGGGTCACCCTTATTGGCAGTTAAGCCGGAATGCTCACTAGACTGGCAAAGGTCTGGGTTCACAGGACGCAGAGACTGGCTCGATTGTTGTGCCGCGGCACCATTGCGACCAGAGAGAAATCAAACTCATGGAAGAGGCGTATTTCAAGTGCCAGAGCAGCCTAGCCACCGTCTACCAGAGGAATTTGGCGGAAACGAGTGGCTCGTTGACGAACTGTACGAGCGTTACCAGCAGGACAAGAACACGGTTGATACCAAGTGGTGGCCCCTGTTTGAATCCTTCGACGCAGGTAACGGCTCCTCTTCCAACGGGACGTCGGCAGCATCTGCAGCCGCCCACCCCGCAACCCGGGAACTTCCGATCGTAGCTCCGGCTGCGGCAGCACCGGCACCGGCGCGGGCCCCGGCAGCACCCTCTTCGCCTCCCGCCGCAGCTCCGGCCGCACCGGCTTCGGCCCCTGCGGTTCCTGCCGCAGCCCCTGCCGCAGCATCTGCCAAAAAAGCTCCGGCAACAATTGCCCGCGACGGCGCAAGGAAGCCCGACTCCGGCACCGGCTCCCAGCCCATCCCGGCCCAGCTCCCCAAGAATGTCAAGGCCCCCACTGCTCCCGAGGAAGACGTCATCTCCGTGCTCCGCGGTCCGGCGAAGGCAATCGCGACCAACATGGTCATGAGCCTCGAGGTTCCCACGGCAACCAGCGTCCGGGCCATCCCCGCAAAGCTGCTGATCGACAACCGGGTGGTCATCAACTCAAACCTTGCCCGCGCCCGCGGCGGCAAGGTCTCCTTCACGCACCTGATCGGCTATGCAGTCATCCGGGCGCTGGCACAGTTCCCTTCGATGAACGTGTACTACGACGAAGTGGACGGCAAGCCCGTGGCTGTCCAGCCGGCGCACGTCAACTTCGGCATTGCCATTGACATGCCCAAGCCCGACGGCACCCGGCTGCTGATGGTGCCGAACATCAAGAAGGCCGAAACCCTCAATTTCTCAGAGTTCTGGCACACGTACGAAGACCTGATCAAGCGTGCCCGTGCCGGCAAGCTCACAGCCGATGACCATTCCGGGACCACTGTCTCACTGACCAACCCGGGTGGCATCGGCACAGTCCACTCCGTGCCGCGTCTCTCCAAGGGCCAGGCCGCCATCATCGGCGTAGGTGCACTGGACTACCCGGCCGAGTTCCAGGGCGCCAGCGAGAAGATCATCGCGAAGAACGCCATCAGCAAGGTCCTGACGCTCACATCCACGTACGATCACCGAGTCATTCAGGGTGCGGGCAGCGGTGAGTTCCTCAAGCTCGTGCACCAGCTGCTGCTGGGTGCCCAGAACTTCTATGACGAAATCTTCGAGTCCCTGCGCATCCCGTATGAGCCCGTGCGCTGGAGCCCGGACCTGCAGGTCGATCCGGCGGACGAAATCAACAAGGTAGCCCGGATCCAGCAGCTGATCCATGCCTACCGCGTCCGCGGTCACCTGATGGCCGACACCGATCCGCTGGAGTATGTCCAGCGGAAACACCCGGACCTTGACGTATTGACCTACGGCCTGACCCTGTGGGATCTGGACCGCGAATGGCCCACCGGCGGCTTCGGCGGCAAGCCGATGCTCAAGTTCCGCGACATTCTGGGCGTCCTGCGCGATGCCTACTGCCGGACAGCCGGAATCGAATACATGCACATCCAGGATCCGGCCGAGCGCAAGTGGTTCCAGGACCAGATCGAACACCCGTACTCCAAGCCGAGCCGCGAAGAGCAGCTGCGCGTTGTCTCGAAGCTGAACGCTGCCGAGGCTTTCGAGACCTTCCTGCAGACCAAGTTCGTGGGCCAGAAACGCTTTTCCCTGGAAGGCGGCGAATCCCTGATTCCGCTGCTTGACGCCATCATTTCCGATGCCGCCGACGACGGCCTGGACGAGGTTGCAATCGGCATGGCCCACCGTGGCCGCCTGAACGTACTCACCAACATCGCCGGCAAGACCTACGCACAGGTCTTCCGCGAGTTCGAAGGCACCCAGGATCCCCGCTCCGTACAGGGATCCGGTGACGTCAAGTACCACCTGGGCACCGAAGGTACGTTCACTTCGGACAACGGCAAGGAGACCAAGGTCTACCTGGCCGCCAACCCGTCACACCTGGAAGCCGTGGACGCCGTCCTCGAAGGTATCGTCCGCGCCAAGCAGGACCGCCTGGACCAGGGCGAGACTTTTCCCGTCCTGCCCATCATGGTCCACGGCGACGCCGCATTCGCCGGACAGGGTGTTGTCGCAGAAACCCTCAACCTCTCGCAGCTCCGCGGCTACCGCACCGGTGGAACCATCCACGTGGTGGTCAACAATCAGGTCGGGTTCACCACCGCGCCGTCCTCGTCCCGGTCCTCCACCTACTCCACCGACGTGGCCAAGATGATCCAGGCCCCGGTGTTCCACGTAAATGGAGACGACCCCGAGGCCGTGGTCCGCATCGGCCAGCTCGCCTACGACTTCCGCCAGCGTTTCCACAAGGATGTCGTCATCGACATGGTCTGCTACCGGCGCCGCGGCCACAATGAGGGCGACGACCCCTCGATGACCCAACCGCTGATGTACAACCTGATCGAAGCCAAGCGTTCCGTCCGCAAGCTGTACACCGAGTCGCTGATCGGCCGTGGCGACATCACAGAGGAAGAAGCAGAGCAGTTGCTCCGCGACTACCAGGAGCGCCTGGAGCGGGTCTTCGCTGAGACCCACGCAGCGCAGACCTCGCCGATCCCGATCATCACGGCGGACTCCGCCGCGGTGTCAGACATCGAGCGCCCCATCGCCCAGCAGGCAGATTCCGGCACCAACGCGCCGGCTTCCACGGCGATCTCCGCAGAGACCCTTTCGCGGATCGGCAAGGCACACCTTGAAGTTCCCGAGGGCTTCACCGTGCACGCCAAGCTCAAGCAGCTCCTGGAGAAGCGCGAGCAGATGTCCCGTGAAGGCAACATCGACTGGGGCTTCGGCGAAATCGCCGCCTTCGGTTCGCTGATCATGGAGGGTGTACCTGTCAGGCTGGCCGGCCAGGATTCCCGCCGCGGAACGTTTGTACAGCGCCATGCCGTGTTCCATGACCGCGCCAACGGCGCGGAGTGGCTGCCTCTCGGCAACCTCACGGATGACCAGGCGAAGCTGTGGATCTACGATTCGCTGCTGTCCGAATACGCTGCCATGGGCTTCGAATACGGTTACTCTGTTGAGCGGCCGGATGCGCTGGTGCTCTGGGAAGCCCAGTTCGGCGACTTCGTCAACGGCGCACAGACCATCATTGACGAGTTCATCTCGTCCGCAGAGCAGAAGTGGGGCCAGCGTTCCTCGCTGGTGCTTATGCTTCCGCACGGCTACGAAGGCCAGGGGCCGGACCACTCCTCCGCCCGCATCGAGCGTTTCCTGCTCATGTGCGCTGAGGAAAACATGATCGTGGCAAACCCCACCACCGCGGCCTCGCATTTCCACCTGCTGCGCCGTCAGGCCTACAGCCGGCCCCGCAAGCCGCTCATCATCTTCACACCCAAGCAGCTGCTTCGCCTCAAGGGCGCTGCCTCAGCGGTGGAAGACTTCACCACAGGCGCCTTCCGGACCGTCATCGGCGAGCATGAGCACCTGCAGGGCGACGCCGTCGAGCGTGTACTGCTGGTCTCGGGCCGTCTGTACTACGATCTACTGTCAACCCGGCAGAAGTCGGAAGACAAGACCACCGCCATCGTCCGCGTCGAGCAGCTGTACCCGCTGCCAACGTCGGAAATCGAAGCCGAACTTGCCAAGTACCCGAACGCCGAAGTGGTGTGGGCACAGGACGAACCCGCTAACCAGGGGCCGTGGCCGTTTATGGGCCTCAACCTGCCGGCAGCGATTGACCGCACGGTGCGGCTGGTTTCCCGCCCGGCATCGGCTTCCACCGCCGCCGGTTCCATGAAACGCCATGCAGCCGAGCAGGATTCACTCCTCAAACAGGCATTTGCACGGAAATAGCCACAAGGCTGCCCGGCCGGACGTCGAAATACCGACTCCGGCCGGGCAGTTCTGTTTAATGGATCAGACAGGCAGTAACGGAAGTAAAGAGGTAGTTGTGGAAGACAGGAAGCTGCGCATTGCAGCTGTTGGAGATGAGCTGCTGGCCGGCCTGGGAGACCCCCGGGCACTTGGCTGGCTGGGCCGTGTGCTGGCCCGCACTCCCCAGAACGGCATGTCCGTTGAAAGCTATGCTCTTCCCTGCCCCGAGGAAGGAACGGAAGGACTGGCGGCACGCTGGCTGGAAGAAGCACGCCGGCGTTTCGGCGACCACCACGAAAACCGTCTGGTCATCGGGCTGTCAGGTCGCGACGTCGAATTCGGACTCTCAACGGCCCGCAGCCGGCTGAACCTGGCCAACATCCTTGACTCCGCCACGCAAAACAAGATCGAAGTCTTTGTTGTTGGCCCGCCGCCTACCCTCGATCCTACCCAGAACCGCCGGCTGGGTGAACTCAACACTGCGTTCGCTGATGTGACCACGCGCCGCAAGCATCTATACGTGGATACGTATTCGCCGCTGCTCAATCACGAACAGTGGCGCCAGGATCTGGCAGCCAACGGGGGCGCCCCCGGGCAATCCGGCTATGGCCTGATGGCTTGGCTGGTTCTCCACCGCGGCTGGTTCCAGTGGCTGGGGATCGACGCCCCCGAATAAGGGTTCAGGCAAAAGAGCCTTCGCGATATATCTTGACCTTCGGATTATTGCGATATATCGTGAATTCACAGTCACGATATATCGCAACCGCGGAGGAATCATGGAAGATAACACCTGGACCGTCACCGGCCCGCAGACCATCGACGTCGACGGCGTTACTTCGCTGAAGCTCGGAATCGTCCGGGGCCGGTTTGATATCGTCACGCACCAGGACAACGTCGCCCGTGTTGAGGTGTCCGAACTCCACGGCGATCCCGTCATCGTAACGCTCATCAGCGGACGCCTCGAGGTCCGGCACCAGTTGCACGGACCCCAGGGCTGGTTCAAGAACCTTATGGGCACGGTCAGTAACAACAGCGAGAACTCAGTAGTCATCAGCATCGCCCTGCCGGCCGGCGTCGAGGTGGAGGCCGGAACCGTCAGCGGCGACGGCCTGGTCTCCGGCACCAGCCCCCGTACAAGGCTCAATACCGTCACCGGATCCGTTATGGCTGATGGTACGTCCGGAGATCTGCAGGTCAAGACTGTCAGCGGCGAAGTCATCGTCCGGAATCACGACGGCGTCCTCACCGCCAAGAGTGTCTCCGGCGAGGTCACTGCCTCGGGACTCTTCAGCAATATCCGGGCCAATACCGTCAGCGGCGACATGACTTTTGATCTGCTTGGCTTCACGCAGGATTTCGGCGCAAATTCAGTTTCCGGAGACCTCACCATCCGGCTACCGCATGACGTCGGCGTGGATATCGTGGCGAACTCGGCCAGCGGTAGCGTGGTTATCGACGATCAGAAGTACACGCAGCCGGGCGGAAAAATACAGACCATTGCCGGGCCTGATGCGAAGCTGATGCTGGTCCGGACCAACTCGGTTTCCGGCAAGACCTCGATCTTCCACGGCCAGCTGCCCGCGGATGCCAAAGCAGGTCTCTGATGCCCCCGGTTTTCGCCCACGGGGCCCTGCGCCTCTATCTTCTTGCCCTGCTGGAGACCGGGCCCAAACACGGCTACGAACTCATCAAGGCGCTGAGTGAACGGTTCGGCGGCACCTACTCCCCCAGCGCCGGAACCATCTATCCGCGCCTTGGCAAACTGGAGGAAGAAGGTCTGGTTGCCACGGAGTCGGAGGGGCGGCGTACCAACTACCGCATTACACTGGCCGGGCTGGCCGAGCTGAACAGCCGCAGGGACGAGCTCGCCGGGGTTGAAAACGACATTTCCGCGTCCGTCCGCCGGCTGGCCGACAACCTCCGCGAGGATATCCGCAGCAACATGCGCGGCCTTCGGGCGGATCTTGCCGCCACGGCGGAGGCTGCGCGGTCCACGGCACGCTCCGCCGAGTTCCTGGCGCGTGCTACCGGATACTCCCCCGCGGGGCACCGGATGCTCAAGGAAGCCGAGATGCTGCTTCAGGCCTTCCGGGATGATCTGCGGGTGGAACTGCGGGTCCAGGCCAACACCCGGCCGATCAGCCCCGGGACCCTCGAAACAGTCAAAACGGTGCTGGATCAGGCCCGCATCTCCATCAGGAACTCGTTGAAAGGCTGAACCGTGAACATCATCGGGAGTTCCCATGGACCCGACGCCCCTGCGGGCCAGGACACACGTCTGCCCCAATGCGTCCCGGTTCGCAGCCCGTCCCGTGATGTGGGAGACTTGAGGGCAGCTCTTTTGAGTACCAACATTAAGGAGGCCAGCTATGAGCAAACGTGCACGTAAACGTCGTGACCGCAAGCGTGGCGGCGCGAACCACGGCAAGCGCCCCAACGCCTAAGCAAAAAGCCTGGATTGACGGCTTAAGCGAAAGACCCCGGAAACCACACGGTTTCCGGGGTCCTTTGCTTTGCATCAATGCTCAGGTGCCGAGGTGCTCCGGGCTTCAGGCATCCACCGGCCGGATCGAGTGGATCCTGTCCAGGATCGCATTCTTCAGGTTCTCCGGGGCGGCCTCGGTGCACGATCGCTTGACCATGGTGCGGATGACGCATTCGAGGTCGTACTGCTCCAGGCACTCCGGGCAATCATCCAGATGGTGCTTGATTTCAGCGATATCTTCGCGGGTCAGCGCCCCGTCAAGGTATTCGTAGATACGTTGCATCCGGGCGTCATCGCAGTCGCCCAATCCCTGGCAGTCGCTCATTTCCTGTTCTCCTGTTTTGTGCTTCCGGCCGCGTGGTTGGGATCAACCGCGGCTTTGAATCCCCGTTCGGCTGCATAGTCCGCCAGCATGTCCCGCAGCATCTTGCGGCCGCGGTGGAGCCGGGACATCACCGTTCCGATAGGGGTGTTCATGATGTCCGAAATCTCTTTGTACGCGAAGCCTTCAACATCGGCAAAGTACACCGCCAGCCGGAACTCTTCGGGAATGGCCTGCAGCGCACGCTTCACGTCTGAATCGGGCAAGTGGTCCAATGCCTCAGCCTCGGCAGACCGCAGCCCGGCCGAGGTGTGGGAGCCGGCCCTTGCCAGCTGCCAGTCTTCGATCGTGTCCGAATTCGACTGCAGCGGTTCGCGCTGCCGCTTCCGGTACAGGTTGATATAGGTGTTGGTCAGAATCCGGTACAGCCAAGCCTTGAGGTTGGTACCTGGCTTGTACTGGTGGAACGCGGAGAACGCCTTGGTGTAGGCCTCCTGAACAAGGTCCTCCGCGTCAGCCGGGTTCCGGGCCATGCGCATGGCAGCCGAATAGAGCTGATCCACGTACTGCATTGCGTCACGCTCAAACCGGATCCGGCGCTCTTCTGTGCTCTCCGATGCAACGTCCACTGCCTGCTCCGGGGACTCCTGCCCGCTGGAAACCGGCTCAGTGGACGCCTGCCCAGTGGAAACCGACCCAGTGGAAACCGGTTCATTGGGTTCAGTGCTGGTCTTGGCGTCGTTGCCGGCGGCCTCATACATGGCCGCAACGGCCGGATCCATGGTGCTCATTGCCTTCAAGTCTACTGTCAACCGCTGTCCGGGCCGGGCGCCATACTCTCCCGCATCCGATTCCAGCGAATGCAGCTCAAGGGGACCCAGCAGCTCCACTCCGTCCTTCACCGATGTCAAAGCTCCATCTCCGCTCCGCGTCAGGGCCGTCGTCTCTTGGAGGTCGGGCGTTGCCCGGACCTGCAGTTCATAACCGTGGGCGGCAGGCAAATATTCCTCAAAAGTGCAAGACTAGAACCGGCTCCGCCGCAATTTTCCGCGGTTCGTCCATTCAGGAGGAAATCCATGTCCTTTGTCCGTTTTCTCGCCCGGCCCATGCTGGCCTCCAGTTTCGTTCTAGCGGGTCTGGACAAGTTAAAGAACGCGGATGACACGGCACAACAACTGTCCCCCATGCTGCGACGGGCATCGGAATCACTTCCCTTCCCGGCCAACGAAAAATTGCTGGCGCGGGTTATCGGTGGAACACAGGTGGGGGCGGGGGTCCTGCTGGGCCTGGGTAAGTTCGCCCGGCTGTCGGCCAGCGTCCTGGCTGTCATTTCAGCACTGAACGCATTCGTGGAGTGGCGCAGCGCGGACATCAGCACCAAGGAAGGCCGCGAGGCCCGCCGCAACCAGCTGCTGAAGAACGTTTCCCTGACCGGCGGCGTGCTGTTGGCATCGGTGGACACCGCAGGCAAGCCCAGTCTGGCATGGCGGGCGGAGCATTTCACAGCGGACGCCAAAAAGAACGCAGTCCAGCTGGCTGCGGACGCCAGGAAGACCACCGGCAAGCAGCTGCACAAAGCGGACAAAGCAGTCCGCAGGGCTGCTGACCACGCGGTTGGAGCCTAAGCACGAATGACCGGATCCACGTCCGCCACAGCCGCTCCCGGCCTTCCTGCTGAAGCGATCCCGCACTGGGCCGCTCCGTTCGCAACCAGGCCCATTGACGCCACGGTCACTGTTCCCGGCTCAAAGTCCCTGACCAACAGGTATCTGGTGCTTGCTGCCCTTGCGGACGGGCCGTCCCGGCTGCGCGCCCCCCTCCACTCGAGGGACTCGGCGCTGATGGTCGACGCACTGCGCCAGCTGGGAGCCACCATCCGGGAGGTCCCGGGTGACGGCACCTTCGGGCCCGATCTCGAAGTCACCCCTTTCGGCCAGGACTCACCGTCCGCAAACGCTTCAATCGACTGTGGCCTTGCCGGCACGGTCATGAGGTTCGTTCCTCCCGTGGCGGCGCTCCGCAACGGCACTACCGTTTTCGACGGCGACCCCCATGCGCGAAAACGGCCGATGGGCACCATTATTGAGGCGCTGGCCGCCCTCGGGGTAACCGTCGCCGCCGCGGATGGAAGCGCTCCGTCGTCGCTGCCCTTCACCCTGGAGGGTACCGGCGAAGTCCGGGGTGGCCACCTGGTCATTGACGCGAGCGCTTCCTCGCAGTTTGTCTCGGCGCTGCTCCTGGTGGGCGCGCGCTTCACCGAGGGGCTTCATCTGGAGCACGTCGGCAAGCCTGTACCCAGCCTCGATCACATCAACATGACAGTGGCCGTCCTGCGAGGTGTGGGAGTGGCGGTGGACGACTCAGCCCCGGATCATTGGATCGTTGCACCCGGAGTCATCCGCGCCTTCGACCGGCGGATCGAGCAGGATCTTTCAAACGCGGGCCCCTTCCTGGCTGCTGCCCTCGCTTGCGGCGGGACAATCCGGATTCCGGACTGGCCAGTGCAGACAACACAGGTGGGTGACCTCTGGCGAGGCATTCTCAGCGAGATGGGTGCCACAGTCACTCTTGAGGACGGGACGCTGACGGTCACCGGCGGCGTCGAAATCAAGGGCGGCCACTTCGATGAAACCAGCGAACTGGCCCCCACCGTTGCTGCCCTCTGCGCGCTCGCCACCGGCCCGTCACGGCTCACCGGAATCGCGCATCTCCGAGGCCACGAAACCGACCGCCTGGCCGCCCTCGTAACCGAGATCAACCGCCTTGGCGGCGACGCCGAGGAAACAAGCGACGGTCTGGTAATCCGCCCCGCAAAACTGCATGCCGGCGTCGTGCACAGCTATTCAGACCACAGGATGGCCACTGCAGGTGCCATCCTGGGCCTGGCAGTGCAGGGCATCGAGGTCCAGGACATCGCCACCACCGCAAAGACCATGCCTGATTTCCCTCAGCTGTGGGCCGGAATGCTGGCACAGGGTTCCGGTCAGGACCAGTCAGAGGCAGAGGGTGTTGACCGTGGCCCGCACTACTGATTCCTGGGACGAATCCGATGTCCGGATCCGTCCCAGCAAAAAGGGGTCACGGCCCCGGACCAAGGACCGTCCCAGCCACGACGACGCCGTTACCGGCCGGATCATCACCGTTGACCGCGGGCGCTACACAGCTGTGGTCGGTGAGGACTCCGGAGAAGAACGCATCATCATTGCTGCCCGGGCACGGGAACTGCGGCGTTCTCCGGTAGTTGCCGGTGACTTCGTCTCCCTTGTGGGCGACGTTACGGGGGACCCGGACACGCTGGCCCGCCTGGTGAAGATCCAGGAACGACGCACGCTTCTTCGGCGCAGCGCCGATGACACCGACCCCATTGAGCGCGCCGTGGTCGCCAACGCGGATCAGCTGGTAGTGGTGGTCGCTGCCGCCAACCCCGAACCGCGGACTGGCTTCATCGACCGCGCCCTCGTGGCCGCCTACGATGCCGGCATCGAGCCGCTGCTGCTCGTCACCAAGGCAGATGTCAAGGATCCCGCTGAATTGCTCGCCAACTACGAGCATCTGGATTTTCCGGTCATCATCAGCCGGACGGCCGATTCCGCGGCCTCAGGCATCGATGCCCGCTCCGACGACGGCCTTTCGGCGAGGTTGGACAGCGATGCCGTGTCGCAGCTCCGCGCCTACCTCGACGGCAAGGTCACGGTAATGCTCGGACATTCCGGCGTCGGTAAGTCCACCATGGTCAATGCGCTGACGGGAGCCGAGCGGGCCACGGGCGGCGTCAACGCCGTCACGGGACGCGGCCGCCACACGTCGTCGTCCGCTCTTGCCCTGAAGCTGACCGATGCCCCCACGGGAAGCTGGATCATTGACACCCCGGGCATCCGGTCCTTCGGACTGGCGCATGTGGATCCGGACCGGATCCTCCGTTCATTCCCCGATCTGGAGCCCGGCACAGAGGCATGCGAGCGCGGCTGCAAGCACAACTCCAGCGCCGTCAACTGCGGCGTAGATGCCTGGGTTGCCGGTGGACACGCGGGGCCCACGGGCGAAGCGCGGTTGGCATCCCTGCGTCGCCTCCTCGGTACTGATCCCCGCATGGAAGCGCAGGAAACCAAGGAGCTCGGCACCGTTTCCTAGCCCTCGCGGCGGAACCCAAACGGGATATCCCCGCCGGCGGAAGCTTTGACGGTAGTTTGGAACCATGATCCAACCAGCTTCCGGCTACAACGATGACCTGCGCCTCGCCCACGTACTGGCCGATTCAGTGGACGCCCAGACCATGGACCGATTCAAGGCGCTCGACCTTCAGATCGAGACAAAGCCTGACCTGACTCCGGTCACCGACGCAGACAAGGCTGCCGAGGAGTCCATCCGCGGCCAGCTTTCCCGGTCCCGTCCCCGCGACGCCGTCCTCGGCGAGGAATTCGGCAGCTCCGGCCATGGATCCCGCCGCTGGATCATCGATCCGATCGACGGAACCAAGAATTTTATCCGTGGCGTCCCGGTCTGGGCCACACTCATTGCCCTGGTTGATGAAGGCGAACCCGTGGTGGGAGTGGTCAGCGCACCCGCCCTCGGCAAACGCTGGTGGGCGGCCAAAGGAGCAGGCGCATACATGGGCCGTTCGCTGGCAGCGGCCACCCGGCTGCGCGTCTCCAATATCTCAACGCTCTCGGACGCCTCGCTCTCCTACTCCAGCCTGGGCGGCTGGAAGGAACGAGGCAATCTTGATGAATTCCTTGGCCTGACCGAAGACGTCTGGCGCACCCGCGCCTACGGCGACTTCTGGTCCTACTGCATGGTGGCCGAGGGCTCCGTTGACATCGCCTGCGAACCCGAACTGAACCTCTACGACATGGCGGCCCTGGTTCCGATCGTCACAGAAGCCGGCGGACGGTTTACCTCCCTCGAGGGAGCTGATGGCCCGTTCGGCGGCAACGCCCTGGCCACGAATTCGATACTCCATTCGGAAGTCCTCAAGCGGCTGAACCCGGAACTGGACGATCTGATCTAGCCTCACCCAACTCCCGTTCTGAAGAATAAACGACGGCGGACACTCCCTTTAAGGGGGTATCCGCCGTCGTTTCTTCGCGCCTGAGGCGATTCTTACGCCAACTCATCAGCACCCGTAACAAACCGCTTAACATTCCGGCAGACTTTTTCATCGACCGATGTCATGTCCTAGGCTCGTACCAGGTCACGAGTGCCAGCGCTAAACCCCGGTTTGCTGGCCGGCAACCCTCCATTCGCGGTGGGGTGCCCCGGGTGACGACCTGGCCGGTCCGGAACGGACCCGGCAAGCGCGGATCCCCGGCGTGTGGGGTCCTTTCCGAGCGAGGTTCCATGACTACAGCCGTTTTCTCCCCCAACTCCGGTGCAGAACTCTTTGATGACCGCATGGCTATCGCCGGACGACCGCTCTCGGCTGTCACCGGCGCCGAGATCCAGGCCCCGTTGATACAGGGCGGACATGCCCGTTACGCAAACCTTGACTATGGCGCCTCCGCCCCGGCACTCTCCGTGGTGTCCGCCTATCTCAACGAGATTCTGCCGTTTTACGCCAGCGTTCACCGTGGCGCCGGTTTTGCATCCCAGATCAGCACGTCGGTTTACGAGAACGCCCGCAGCATCGTCCGTGACTTTGTGGGCGGCCGGCCTGATGACTCGGTGATCTTCACCAGGAACACCACTGATTCCCTGAACCTGCTGGCCGGATGCCTCCCTGTGCAGGACGGCCGGCACACCGGCGATGTGCTCTACCTGGACATCGAGCACCACGCAAACCTCCTGCCGTGGCAGGGTGTTCCGCACCGGAGCGTGGTGGCGGCGGACACTCTTGCCGGCACCGTCGAAAGCCTCCGGGCCGAGCTGCAGCAAGGTGGTGTCAGCCTGCTGGCTGTCACCGGTGCTTCCAACGTCACCGGTGAAATCCTCCCCATCCGGACGCTGGCCGCGCTGGCCCACGAATACGGCGCCAGGATTGTGGTGGACGCGGCCCAGCTGGCCCCCCACCGCCGCATCAGCATCAGTGCGGACGGTGTGGACTACCTCGCTTTCTCGGGTCACAAGCTGTACGCGCCTTTCGGTGCCGGCGTGCTGGTGGGGCGTCCGGACTGGCTCGACGCCGGGACGCCGCACCTTGCCGGCGGCGGTGCCGTGCGCGAAGCCAGGCTGGACGGGGTCAGCTGGACCACCGGACCGGCACGGCACGAAGGCGGTTCTCCGAATGTGCTGGGCGCCGCCACGCTGGCCCGCGCCACGCAGGTTATTGCATCGCTGGACCAGGGCAGGTGGCACGCCCATGAGGCCGCCATCAGGTCCTTCCTGGTGGAAGGACTGCAGAAGATCGACGGCGTCCGTGTGCACCAGATCTTCAAGGACACGGATCCGGAGACGGACACCATCGGCGTGGTCAACTTCTCAGTCGCGGGATACGACGCCGGCCTGGTTGCGGCGTATCTGTCGGCAGAACACGGAGTGGGCCTCCGTGATGGCCGGTTCTGCGCACACCCGCTGCTGAAGCGCCTTGGGCTTCCGTCCGGTTCGCTGCGGGCGAGCTTCGGAGTGGGCTCACGCCTGGAAGATGCCCAGAGGCTGCTCGCCGGGATCGAGGATCTGCGCCGAACAGGCCTGGGCTGGGACTATGTGGTGGACTCGGGCCGCTGGGTACCGGCCAACGATACCCGCAGCTACCCGGACTGGGCGCCCAACACGCCCGGCACCGCGGGCGCAGCGCCCTGCGCCGAGGACTGAACCGCGAGTGGCGGTGGAGAACGGCCGGATGCGGTAAATTCGAAGTAGATTTCGTTGGATCTCGCGAAGGAGACCGCACTTGGCACGGGGTGGTCCAAAACTTCATCACGGGCGCAGGCGCGAACTCGGACAGAGCTTCCAGGACGGCGGCGAGCACTATCATCGCGTCCGTCCCGGATACCCGGCTGAATCAGCCGGCTGGCTGATTCCAGCCGGTGCGACGGACGCTGCAGACATCGGTGCGGGCACGGGAAAATTCACTGCCCTGCTGGTGGACCGCGGAATGACGGTCTCGGCGGTGGATCCCTCCGCCGATATGCTGGACCAGCTCCGGTCCGCCTCCCCCCAGGTCTCCGCTCTGGTGGGAACAGCGGAGGCGACCGGTCTTCCGGCCTCGGCCTTCGACGTCGTCAGCGTTGCCCAGGCCTGGCACTGGTGCGATCCCCTTCGGGCCAGCACCGAAATTGCCAGGATCCTGAGACCACATGGAACTCTGGGGCTGATCTGGAATCAGCTGGACACCTCGGTCTCCTGGGTGCACAGGCTGTCCCGCATCATGCATGCCGGTGATGTCCACAAACCGGATTTCCGGCCGGTGCTGGGGCCTGAGTTTACTGGACTCGAAAGCCACCTCACCCGTTGGGTGGATCCAGTCACCACGGCAGACATCCTTGAGCTGGCGAAATCCCGCAGCTACTACCTGGCGGCAAACGACGCCACGCGCGCCAATGTTATGGGTAATCTCGACTGGTACCTCCACGAAGACCTGGGACATGCAGGTGATGTTGTGCTGGGTCTTCCTTATGTGACACAGACATGGCGGGCCGTGACCGCATGATGCCACTGGCCAAAGGGTAGGGTTGGATCTGTGAAGACCAGCGCGCCCTCCTCCTCGATCGAGGACTACGTCAAGGTCATCTATTCCTTTACGGAGTGGCAGGACAAACCCATCACGTCGTCGCAGCTGGCCCAGCGGCTCGGCGTTGCCAACTCGTCAGTGTCCGAAATGGTCCGCAAACTCAAGGACCAGGGACTCGTTGACCACCAGCCGTACAGCGCCATCACCCTGACAAGCGATGGCGTCCGGTTGGCATTGTCCATGGTGAGGCGGCACCGGCTGATCGAAACGTACCTTGTCCAGCAGCTTGGCTATAGCTGGGACGAGGTTCATGACGAAGCTGAACTGTTGGAGCACGCGGTGTCGGACACTTTCATCGAGCGGATGGCGGCCAAGCTCGGCGATCCGGCCCGCGATCCGCACGGAGACCCCATTCCGGCTGCAGACGGCACCATCCTGATGCCCGATGCCCACCGTATGAGTGAGCTGGATGAGGGACACACCGGCAGGATCACCCGGATCAGTGACGAAAATCCGGAGCTGCTCCGCTACCTGGCAGCGGAGGAAATCGATCTTGACGCCGGCGTTGAAGTCCTTGGCCGCAGGCCTTTCGGCGGGGCTTTGGTAGTCCGTATCCGCTCGGCCGAACGAACCAGGGACTTCGACCTCGCAGACGAAGTAACCTCCGCATTGTGGGTCCACAGTGACTCCGCCCATCCCGGCTGCCTGCTTGGGAACCGCTGAGTGAAAGTCCAGGCCGGGCCCGGCTGGCGCGCATGGACCGCCGTGGCGGCGGGCGGGCTTCTGGGCACGGAACTCCGTTATGTCCTTGGGCTGATGTTTCCCGAGGCTTCCGGATCCGTTCCCTGGACCACCCTCTGCATCAACATTTCCGGAAGCTTTGTGCTCGCTGCCCTGACCACCGTCTGGATGGCGCGGCCGCACACCAGGTTCTGGCTCAGGGCAGGAATCGGGCCAGGACTGCTGGGATCCTTCACAACATTCTCCGCATTGGCCTCCTCGGTGGACCAGCTCGCCCGTGGCGGGTTCCATACCGCCTGGCTGGTGTATCTCGGGCTGTCCCTGGTGCTGGGCCTTGGCGCAGCGACAGCCGGCTGGAAAACCGGCAGGGCACTGAGTGACCGTTCCGGGGTTGCACTGTGATGACCGCTGCCCTGGTGGGCCTGTTCGGGGTGGCCGGGGCCCTGTTGAGATTTGCAGTGGATTCCTGGTTTGCCCACCGCGCTGACAAGCACCGCCACTGGCCGTGGGCCACACTGCTGGTCAACGCCACGGGATCCCTGATCATCGGGCTTTCCATCGGTGTCAGTGGGACGCTGGGATTAGGTCCCGAATGGCATTCCGCAGTAGCCACCGGACTGGCCGGAGGCCTCACCACCTTCAGCTCCTGGACCACAGCCACCATCCGACTGGTCAGTGAATCGCGGTACCCCGCGGCGGCGCTCAACATCGGAGCCAATCTTCTCGCGGGCTTGGCCGCAGCCGCGGTGGGCTTGGCGCTCTTTGGCTGACAGCGGCTCAGGCGCGCTCTTGCACCGTCCGTATCCCGATGACGAACGCTGTTGCACCCGCTGCGAACAGTGCCGCGGTTGCGATCACCGCCCGGTGGGGCCCCGACGTCGTGACGCCCGTTCCCATCACCAGTCCAGCGAACGCAGTGACGGCCAGGCCCAGGCCGAACACCAGCAGCCGCCCAGCTCCCTGCCGATCGCAGGGAGGGCCAGGTTGACCGCGGAGCCATCGAGGAGGGCCATAAATGAGGCCACGATCGCGACATACAGCGCGCTTTTCTGTACCTGTGTGTCGTTCACACCGGCGGGGCCGAACATTGGCTTCGCCTCCCGTTGAAGTGGAGCAGCATCGTAGTGACGAGCCTAACACCGGCTCCGTGCGGGCCCGCGGTTACGGGGTTTTTCGCTGTGCGGATCACCGACGGGGCGGGTTTTGCCGGTCCGGGGAAAGCCCTGAATCCCGTATCGTTGAATGATGATCACCCGCCGCGCCGCCGCCCAGATTCTCGATATTTCTCTGGAAATGGCCCACCGCCACGGTCTGCCGCCGCGGCTGACCGACGAAGAGCTCGCCGATCTCCTCGACAACCCGCCGCAATGGCTGGTCCAGTCCAAGGCGAACCGCACCGGCAAAAGGCCCGTCTGGGTCCAGCTGACGTGCGCCGTGTGCGGATATTCTGAAGCTGCGCGTCCCAAGAAGTGGTGGCCACCGTTCACCTACGTCTGCTGTGCGGACCACCGTCCCGATGAGATTCCGGAGGCGGGCACGGGCTTGGTGCGCAGCGAATACGAGGGGGTTGGCAGCCGCTTTGTCGGTATCGCGGACGTCGCTGTTCCGGACTGACCTCCCGGGTGGTTACGTTCGCGGCAAAACAGGCGTATTTTACGAGGTGAGGGGCAATTTCCGTCCTTCAAGCTAGGGAGCACGCCATGCCTGATAAGTCACCGCACCGACACCTGACGAAGAAGCCGGTCAAAACGATCAAGGAAAAGCGCGCGGACAAACGCGCCAAGGGATCCGTTGAAGGAGCCCCCGATCCGGTCGCGCACCTTAAGAAGCGCTGACGGCGCCACGCGCCGAAGGCGGACGACCAGGGCAGATCCTGACCCTGGCCGGATGCCTTGCCTGAACAGACCCTGCCGGGGTAGGGACGGCCCCCTACGAGGTGTCCGCCATCTCCTCCGGCACTGCGACGATATCGAGTTCGCCGCCGTCGCGCAGTACGGCAAGGTGCAGGGGTGCGCCGATCGCATCTGCGAACAGGAGCTTCTGCAGGCTTTCGGCATTGCTGACGGACCACAGCCCCGCGGTCAGCAGGACGTCACCGGCCCTCAGCCCTGCCTTTTCAGCCGGTGAACCGACCATCACTTCAACTACGCGCAGCCCGTCATGTTGGCCCGTGCGGATGACAGCGCTGGCGTTGAGCCGGATCGGGGTGCTGACAACGCCAAGGTATGCGCGCCGGACCCGCCCGTCCGCGAGCAGCGCTGCAATGATCCGCCTGGACGTGGTGTTCATGGGGACTGCCAGTCCCAGGCCTGCTCCCGCGACGGCGGTGTTGATGCCGACGATCCGTCCGCGGGCGTCCGCCAGCGCCCCGCCGGAGCTGCCCGGGTTCAAAGCCGCGTCTGTCTGTATGACATCCTCGATCACCCGCCGGTGGCGGCCGGCCCAGACGGGGATGGCTCGACCCAGCCCGCTGACCACGCCGGCTGTCACGGATCCCGCAAGGCCCAGGGGGTTCCCGACCGCTATGACCAGCTGGCCAACCCGCAAGGACTCCGCGTCCCCGAAATCAGCTGGGGGTGCGTGCGGGGCACGGCCATGAAGGACTGCGAGGTCGGACAGGGCGTCTGAACCGACCACCTCAAGATCCGTCCGGGTCCCATTAGCAAAGATTGCGTGGCCCTTGTCCGTTCCGGCGACCACATGGGCGTTGGTCAGCAGATACCCGTCTTCTGTGAAGAGGACAGCAGAACCTGCCCCAACGCGAAATCTGCCGGTACGGCCGTTGCCGGTCATTTCGATTGCCGCAACATGGGGGGTGACAGTCTCGGCCACCCTGACAACCGTCGCTGAGTAGGAGTCCAACGGGTCTGCGTCCTCACCCGGGCTGGAAACAATATCAGTCGCTCTGGCCATGGCGCACCTCCTTGGAGTGATGCTTGTCTGGAGCACTATGCATGCTACTTAGGACAACCATGGCTGAAGGGGCGCTAGTCCCGTGGGCGGTACGCCTTCAGTGAACGGAGCTGCCGGGCCCGGGGCGAGGCACATCCGCATTAACGACGAACACCCCGGATGGGGTCCGGGGTGTTCGTAAATGCCTTGCGACATTTCAAAATGTGGAGATGGGGGGAATTGAACCCCCGTCCGATGTCGTGTTGTCAGGGCTTCTCCGGGCGCAGTTTGCGTCGGATTTTCTCGGCCCCAGCTATCTTGCAAACAGGTAGCTGATCCGGGCCCAGTCATCTAAGAGTCCCGCCTACCCCGATGACGGAGGTAAGCAGCAGTGGCTATCTAAATGACGCCAGGATCCGGGGCAATAGCAACCTCGGGCTGACGGACTGTCTTACTGCTTAGGCAGCAAGAGCGAAGTCAGTGCGCTTGTTTTCGGCACTTATTGGTTTGCAGACAGCGTTTACGAGATAATTCTGCATCCTCGGCCCGCTTCACCTGTCGCGACTAACATCGTCGAAACCGATCATCCCCGTATTTTGTTACCAAACCGGCCGGAATCCGGTGCCAGCACCAGATCCTTACCGGAATACCCAGCATAACGCATCCGCAGCCGGAATCATTCCCGGCGGCGGTTGCGATCCCGCATATCCCTCAGGGCTTCGCGGTTGTCCTGCTGCTCGCGCAGGGTCTGTCGCTTGTCGTATTCTTTCTTGCCCCGCGCAACGCCGATCTCAACTTTTGCCTTGCCGTCAACGAAGTACAGCTGAAGAGGCACAATGGTGAAGCCGGATTCGCGGATCTTGTGGGAAATCCTGATGAGTTCCTCGCGGTGCAGCAAAAGCTTGCGGCGCCGGCGGGCGGCATGGTTGGTCCAGCTCCCCTGGTTGTACTCCGGGATATGGATTCCCTCCATCCACAACTCGTCATTGTAGAAGGTGCAAAAGCCATCAACCATGGATGCATGGCCCTCGCGCAGGGATTTTACCTCCGTGCCCATCAGAGCTATGCCGGCCTCATACGTGTCCAGGACATGGTAGTCATGCCGGGCCTTCCGGTTGGTGGCCACTACCTTACGGCCACTTTCTTTGGGCACGGTAGAACTCCTCGGATCTTGAAATCGTCTTGGCTCCGGCCGTTCCGGCTCGAAGTCATACCAGTGTACGGCAGACACGGCGCGTCGTTAGAGCAAGCCCTGTTCTAGCAAGCCTTGTACGAGCAAGAACCCGGGCCGGCTTCAAAGCTGGCTTCGAGCCGGAACGGAGCCGCCGGGTCAGAGCAGGCGCATCGGGTCAACGGCTTCGCCATTGAGCCACGTCTCGAAGTGCGAATGGCAGCCCGTCGAATTGCCGGTGGTACCAGAGTATGCAATCAGCTGGCCCTGGCTGACCTGCTGGCCGGGGGAAACCGCAACGCTTGTGTTGTGGTAGTAAATCGTGGTCAGCGAGTTGCCCTGCACCACGCCATGGGAAATCTTGACGTTGTTTCCACCGCCGTCGTTTGCCCAGCCAGCGGAGAACACCGTCCCGGCTGCCGCGGCGTATACCGGGGTGCCGCAGCCAGCACCGAAGTCAATGCCGGTGTGCATATAACCGCCCTGGCCGTAGAAGTCAATGGTGCCCGGGGGTGTGGAACGCCATCCGAATCCTGAGGTGATGGGCACCCCGCTGGGGAACGGATGTCGCAAGCCGAAGGCCGACGGCGGTCCCGTCACCGGTACATATGGTTTCGGGGCCTGGCCCTGGGCCTTGGCGGCGGCGGCCGCCACAGCGGCAAGGCGGCGCTGTTCAGCTTCCCAGGCTTCACGAAGCTTCCGGTCACGCTCGACGATATCGGCCGCCACCGCATCCTGGCTGGCCTTCACAGCTGCAAGCTGTTTTTGAATGCCTGGTTTGGCCGCCTGGAGCTCGCTGTTGATGCGGGTGGTGTCGGCTATCAGCTTGTCTACCTGGGCCTTCTTGGCAGCGGCCTCATCGCGGGCAGCTTTCTCCCTCGCCAGTGCCGCCTCGGCTTTGGATTTGAGATCCTGGATCTCGGCCTCCACCGCTTCGAGGCGCGCCTCGGAGTTCACGTTCGTAGCATTTTGCTGGGTCAGTTTCTCCATGGCGGAATTCTGGCTTCGCATGGCCTGATCGGCGAGATCGATGGTGTCTGTCAAGCTGCCCTTGTTGTTCGATCCGAAGAAGAGCGTCAGGTTGGACGGGACTCCGCCGGATTTGTAGGCTTGCGTGGCAATCTGGCCGATCAGTTTCTTGGTGTCGGCGATCTTCTGCCTGTCAGTGTCCAGCTGCTGTGTGATTTTGGCTTTGTTTTGTTGCGCGAGATCCACCCGGGCCGCCAACGCCTCGACTTCCTTGACAGCGCTGGCCACGCGGCCCTGCGCCTCCAGCAGCGCCTGCTGGGCCCCCGGCAGCTGGCCCCGGTAAAGGACGAGCTCACCGGCGGCCTTCGCGATCTTTGAGTCAACAAACTCGAGGGACTGTTGCACGCGGGCGGCTTCGGCTTTGAGTGCCGCCTGCTTGTCTTCCAACTCGTCCGCGAACGCCCCCGGCGATGCTGCGCCGAGGCTGGCTGCCAGGACCAGTGCCAGTGCGGCGCCGATGATCTGGCTGCGGCGTCCTGCCAGGCGGTGCCGGAGAGGCAGGGGATTCTTCGCAGTCATGAGCCGTCCTTTTCGCTACGCACAGCCTAGACCCTTAAGTAACGTCGGAGAGTCAACAGTGATGAAATACCCGCCAGGAGCCCGCCCAAGGCGATCAGCGCGGGGGCAAGAATGAGAGTCTGCGCGGGGGAGATGAAGGCCGTGTCCGGGTACTGGTTGGACAGGTACTCCCCCAGGAAGAAATGTGCCACTGCCCAGAGCGTTGCCGAAGCCAATGCCGCCCCGATCACAGCGGCAATCACGCCCTCGAGGATGAACGGCAATTGAATCACTGTCTTCGATGCGCCCACCAGGCGCATGATGCCTGTTTCACGTCGCCGGCTGAACGCCGAGAGCCGGATGGTGGTGGCAATGAGCAGGATGGCGCAGACAATCATCACTCCTGCGATCCCCACTGCCACCAGCGATGCTACGTTCATGGCGGAAAACAGCCGCTCCAGCAGTTGTCGCTGGTCGATGACCGTTTCCACACCAGGCTGCGCGGAGAACGTTTCGCTGATGATCTCGTACTTCTCCGGATCCTTCATGTTAATCCGGAAGGATGCCGGCAGCTGATCAGGGGTGACGGAATCCACTATCGGCGAGTTGGAGAACTGCTCCTTGAAGTGCTTGTAGGCGTCCTCTTTGGACTCGAACTGGAAGTCGTTGATGTAAGGGGCCACCGCCGGCGACTTCAGCAGGGCGTGCAGGTTTTCCAGCTGCTCCGGGGTGGCCGGCCCCGTAGCGCAACCCGCCGCCGTCGAGCCGTCACTGCAAAGGAAGATGGCAACCTGTACTTTGTCGTACCAGTAGCCCTTCATCTGGTTAATCTGCAGCTGGAGCATCCCGGCGGCACCAACAAATGTCAGAGACACAAAGGTCACAAGGATGACTGAGACCACCATGGACACGTTGCGGCGGAGTCCGCTGCCGATCTCGGCGAGGATAAATGCGAGCCTCACCGCTGACCCTCCAGTGCTGCTGCGGGCGGAATGTCAGGGGTGTCATCGCGTCCGCTGGCGTCCCTAAGACGCCGGGACTGCCCCACCACCGGGATCATGGATGTGTATAGGGCACGGGCCTCGTCACGGATGACAACGCCGTTCTTCAGCTCCACAACACGCTTGCGCATCTCGTTCACGATGTCGTCATCATGTGTGGCCATAACTACGGTGGTCCCGTTCTGGTTGATCTTGTCCAGGACGCCCATAATGCCCATGGAAGTGGTGGGATCAAGGTTTCCGGTGGGCTCATCAGCCAGCAGGATACCCGGGCGGTTGACCACAGCGCGGGCAATGGCCACGCGCTGTTGCTCGCCGCCGGAGAGTTCATGGGGCATCCGGTGCTCTTTGCCCTCAAGCCCCACGGTCTTGAGTACCTCGGGCACGGTGTCCCGGATGACGCTGCGGCTTTTGCCGATGACCTGCATGGCAAAGGCCACGTTGGCAAAGACGTTCTTCTGCGGCAGCAGCCGGAAGTCCTGGAACACAACACCGATTCCGCGGCGCAGCCTCGGCACACGCCAGCTGGAAATATTGGCTACGTTCTGGCCAGCAACGTATACCGCACCAGATGAGGCGTGGTCCTCCTTGAGAACCAGACGCAGGAAAGTCGACTTACCGGATCCTGAGGCGCCGACAAGGAACGCGAATTCACCACGGTCAATCTCAAGGGTGACAGAGTCCAGCGCTGGCCGGGCTTTCCGGTCGTAAACCTTGGTGACATTTTCGAAACGGATCATGGCCCTAAGTACCCTGCAGGTCATGGCTGATATAGCCCAGATCTGCAGCCGGTGCGCGGGCTTTCGTTTGGGGGAAGTAGGGCTCCGGCTCCTCGACTATACGTGCGTGTCGCCGTGGATCCCGCGGAGCGCCCGGGGCGTGTCGCCCGATTGTGCCTACTGCGTAGGCACAGCGTTCACTGCCTGTTTACTTCTCGGCGTTTCGGTTGTCGGTGCGCCAGCGGATGCCGGCATCGATGAAGTCGTCAATCTCGCCGTCGAATACGGCCGAGGTGTTTCCGACCTCGTGTTCTGTCCGGAGATCCTTGACCATCTGGTAGGGATTCAGGACGTATGACCGCATCTGGTCGCCCCATGAGGCCTTGACGTCGCCGGCGAAAGCCTTCTTCTCAGCGTCCTCCTCCTGCTTCTTGAGGAGGAGCAACCGCGACTGCAGCACCCGCAGGGCCGCGGCGCGGTTCTGCAGCTGCGACTTTTCGTTCTGCATGGAAACCACTGTTCCGGTGGGGATGTGGGTCAGGCGAACCGCGGAATCGGTTGTGTTGACCGACTGACCACCGGGACCCGAGGACCTGAACACGTCTACCCGGATCTCGTTGTCCGGAATGTCGATGGAGTCTGTCTGCTCAATCAGCGGGATGACTTCAACAGCCGCGAAGGACGTCTGGCGACGGCCCTGGTTGTCGAAGGGGCTGATCCTCACCAGACGGTGGGTACCTGCTTCAACGCTCAGCGTGCCAAAGGCGTACGGCGCCTTGACTTCGAAGGTAGCGGATTTGAGTCCGGCCTCTTCCGCATATGAGGTGTCCATGACTGTGGTGGGGTAGCCGTGGCGTTCTGCCCAGCGGAGGTACATCCGCATCAGCATTTCCGCAAAGTCCGCAGCGTCAACGCCTCCGGCACCGGCACGGATGGAAACCACTGCCTCGCGTTCGTCGTACTCGCCGGACAGGAGGGTGACCACTTCGAGATCCTTCAGTGACTTCCTGATGGACTCAAGCTCAGTGGCCGCTTCGCCCATGGAAGCGGCGTCGTCCTCGTCCTGGCCGAGTTCCACCAGCACCTCAAGGTCGTCGATCCGGGATACCAGCGTGTTCAGCCGCTCCAGCTCCGATTGCCTGTGCGATAGCTTTGAGGTGATGACCTGTGCCGCCGCCGGATCGTCCCACAGGTTGGGCTCGCCAGCCCGCTCGCTCAGTTCAGCGATGTCTTCCTTCAGCGCTTCGACGTCCGTAACGTTTTCGATCGAGGTGTAGGTGGCGCGCAACGCGCGGATTTCTGCGGAAAAATCAATTTGAGCCATGGTTGTTAAAGCCTACGCTATCCGGCCTAAGCGGCCCCACCCTGGGTTGCTCCTACCGGGTGAGCCGGGATCGGGCGGTTGAGCTCGCTTCGATCCTGAATCCATCCGGCACGAGAAAATTGACCACCGGGGGATGCACCGCGGCGCTGAGAACCACGACGGCGGTGGACCCGTCCGGGCTGCCAGTCGCCGGAGCGACGGCCAGCCCGTCAAACCGCCGGAAGGCGCCGTTTTTGGTGAGGTAGTCGCCGGTCACTGTCCGTACGCGCTCTCCGCTGAGTGTGGCCGTCGGGTTGCCGCCGGCGGTCTCGACCTGTCCGAGAGTGTAGCTGTCAGCGGCCGCCAGCGAGGCGCCGTCGGCCATTGAGAGAAGTTTCTTGTGTTCGATGTAGATACTGGAGATGCCCGTCACCACAGTGGTAACAAGCAGAGCCAGCAGGACGTATCCGATGATCAACACCATCATCTGTCCGTCCTCCGGGGATTGCTTCCCGGTGTGTTGCTTCCGGCCGTGCCATGTGCAGTTGCGCTGTCCCCGGCCAAGTTTCAGACGGTTCATCGGAAGCGGCCCACAATCTGCGTGGCCGATGCGCTGAGTTCGCTGGCGCTGAGCCTGAATGCCTCGCCGAACGATACGAAGGGCAGCGGAACCGTGAGGTGCACCGTGACCGTAACGGCCGAGCCGGCGGCCATGCAGTCCGAGGGGTCGCAGCTGGCTTCAACACGGGCATTTTCCGCCGGGTGGCCGTAGTCGGCAAGGGCGAGCAGGGCCGCCTGCTCGGCGGCAGTCCGTCCCGAGTGCGCATCGGCTTGAGCCACGTACACCTTAGCGGCCTGATCTGCTGCTCCGACCACAGCAAACGAGCCGCCCTGAATCTGCCCCATCGTGATGATGAAGTACACCAGGGGGATCATCAGGAGCAGGGCGAGGAACGTGAACTCCACCACCGCGCTCCCCCGCTCTCTTTGGGTACCGGCTCGCTTACTTCCTTGGGCCACCCCGCAAGATGTAGATGCGTCAAGGCACAGGGCATCGCTGATCCGGCGCCGCACCGCACGCCGGATTCCGGGTACGGACCGTTGCGGGCCTTTGTGCTCAGGGCTGGACGGCGGCATGGCCTTTGACCTCCAGCAGTTCGCGCGGCCCGATCAGTCCGATCACAGGCATGGGTGCTTTGATGGTCACTTCCAGGGTCCGGAGTCCCCGGAACGTCACCTCGCTGGTACTGATGTCCTGGGCAAAGTCGGTGTTAAGGGCGGTTCCGATCAGTTCGCCCGTCCGCGCCCGGGCATCGCCGGCATTGCGATCGGCCAGGGTGCCGTAGCGCGCACCGGAGGCCGCGGCATCGATCAGAGTGTTGCGCACATGAAGCACCAGGGCCAGCTGGATAATGGCAAGGAAGAACATTGTGAGCAGGCTCCCCACCAGTACAAAGTCCACAACGGCCGAACCGCGCTCGCCTGTGCGGTTCCCAAGCAAACCGGTTCCGCCGCGGGGCCAGGGCATGGCCTATTTCCCGACCTTGTTCATGGCCTCGTTGAACATCGTTTCCAGGGCAGGACCGGCGAGTGCCAGAAGGGCAGCCACCAATACGGCTGACATCAGAGTGATCATGACCCAGCCGGGGACGTCGCCGCGTTCCGGGTGTTCTGACTTGGCCGCTGCATGGCTGTGTGGTCCAAAAGCAAAAGTCGCTGTGGTCTTCCAAAGCAGTGCGGTGAGCGTGCAGACCAACACTGCTCCGCGGATTCCGAAGTCTTTCATTGCGTTCCCATTTCTGTGATTGGTGCGGAGATTTTTTCACCGGCTGTCCGGCTGGTTTGTGTATTGCCGGATTCCGCCGTATTAGGGGCTTTAGAGGCCCAGATTGATCGCTGCGAGGCCAGGAAAGACAGCAAAAACCACTGTCAGCGGGAGGACACCAAACACGAGTGGAACCATCATGCCGATTTCTTTTTTGCCCGCCGATTCCATCAGTTCGCGTTTTGCCGTGTCCCGGACGTCCTGGGCCTGTGCCCTCAGGACGCCCGACAACGGTGTCCCTCGTTCCACAGCCACGATGATGCCATCAACGAACCTGACCAGCGGGCCCAGATCGGTCCGGGCCGAAAACTCCTGAAGCGCTTCGACCAGTGGCTTGCCCGACCTCGTTTCGGCCAACACCTTCGCGAACTCCTTGGCCAGTTCGCCATGGGCGCTCCGGCAGACACGATCCAGCGCGCCGGCGGCACTTTCTCCCGCGCTGACGGCCAGTGCCATGAGCTCCGCGAGGCTGGGGAATTCCGCCATCATCCGGGTCTCGCGTTTCCGGATCTGCACTCCCAGCCAGTAATCCCGAAACAGGAACCCGCCTATTGCGCTGCCGAGCACAGCTCCAACCGCGAGTAACGGACTGAACCGGCCTGCTGCGGCACTCAGGAGCACCAGTCCGACGGCGAGGACAAAACCGCAGGCGGCCCAAACCAGCTGTTCTGCCCGGAAATCGACCGGTGTTTTGTTAATGCCTGCCTGGGCCAGCCTGCGGGTCAAGGCCGTAGAGCCGAGATTGAACTTGCCGAGAGTCGTCAGGGCGTCGCGGAACAACGGACGCAGAATTCGTTCCAATGGGCCGAAGGGAGTCACGTTCTGGACGCCGGCGCGTAACAGCCTGGACTCCAGATTCTGGGACTTCAGCTGGGGTTCGACGCGTTCGACGAAGCTTGTTGGCCTCATGAACGGCAGCCTGACCAGGAGCAGCCAGAGTCCGGCGCCGAGGACGATGCCGCACACCGCGGCGGCGGCGGGATGTGTCATCGCAGCACACGCTCATCTTCGGGCAGCGCACCGATGCGAAGCATCACGGCGTAGCAAATCAATGACACCACGAGCCCGCCCAGCAGGACCGCCGCGCCCATCGGTGTGTTGTAGGCCGCTACGGCTTCCCGGCGGCTGGCCAGCAGCACCATAACTAGCCACGGAGCTGCTACTGCGAGGCGGGCAGCATTGATTGTCCACGATTGCCTGGCTTCCAGCTCACTTCTGGTCCGGGCGCTGTCGCGCAGAAATTCTGCAAGTGTTCCGAGGAGCTTGCCCAGGTCCGAGCCGCCCACTTCGCGCGTCAGCCTGAGCGCCTCGATGATGCGGTCGGAGACGGGATCGGCAAGTCTCTCTTTGAGCCTGTTGAGCGAAGTATCGAACTGGCCGCCCGAACGGTAGTCGGAGCCGAAGTCGCGGAACACTTGTCTCAGTTCCTCGGGTCCCTTGTCCCCCAGCTGGATGAGCGCTTCAGGCAGCGAGAGACCGGCGCGGATTGCGGACCGGAGATGATCCACCACATCGGGCCAGAGCTGACGCAGGACAGCGGTTCTTTTGCGGGCCCGCCATTTCACCACGGCCATCGGGAGCCAGGCCCCGAAGAGTCCGAAGCAGCCCGAAATGGGCCAAGACTTGGTAACCGCGAAAAAGACGAGTGCCACGAACAAGCCCAGGCCCAGGCATGTGGCGACGAGTCCGGTCCCTGTCACCTTTTCGATGCCGGCTGAGAGCAGCAGGTCCTCAAGCCGGCTGGCACGGGGTTGGCGTTTGACGGCTTTGGGCTGGTCCCAGGACGACCACCAAATCAGGAACAGTCCGGCCCCTGCCAGCATCCCCATCAGCGGCCCCATCAGCGCAACTCCAGCAGCGCCGCGACGTCGTACCCGGACCGGGCGAATTTCTCCGCCGACGGCATTGAACTTGCCTTTGGCTGGAGTTGTCCATCCACCATGGCGAAAACCATGGACGACTCAATAACGCCGTTTTCCACCCGGCGCCCAAGAGACAGGATCTCCGTCACCTGTCTGCGGCCATTGGCGTGCCTGCTGCAATGCACCACGAGATCGATGCAGGACGCCACCGTTGGGACAACAAAAGCGCTGGAAATATTTGCTCCGGCCAGGAGCGGGAGCGTGCAGATCTTGGTTACCGCGTCGTGGGCGGAGTTGGCGTGGACAGTGCACATACCGGGGAGCCCGGAATTCAGGGCGATGAGCATATCGAGGCTCTCAGCTTCTCTGACCTCTCCCACAACCAAGCGGTCCGGACGCATACGGAGAGCTTCTTTGACCAGGCGGCGCAAGGGAATTTCTCCCTCACCCTCAAGGTTCGGCTGGCGGCACTGCAGCCCCACCACGTCACGGAGCGGAAACTGGAGCTCGAAGATTTCCTCAACCGTAATGACGCGCTCACGGCTGCCGATGCTGGCCGCCAGGCAATTTAGCATGGTTGTTTTCCCCGCCTGAGTGGCTCCGGACACCAGGATGTTTAGCCCGCTGGCCACCGCCGCCCCGAGAAACCGCGCAGACTGGGGCGTCAGCGTGCCGAGATCCACAAGGTGCTCAAGACGGCTCGCCTTGACCACGAACTTACGGATGTTGATGGCCCAATGGCGTCTTGTGATGTCAGGAATAACCACGTGGAGCCGTGAACCGTCGGGGAGCGCTGCATCCACGAATGGTGAGGACATGTCCAGGCGGCGGCCTGAACTCTTCAGCATCCGCTCCACCAGATCGCG
This sequence comes from Micrococcaceae bacterium Sec5.7, assembly GCA_039636785.1. Taxonomy (NCBI): domain Bacteria; kingdom Bacillati; phylum Actinomycetota; class Actinomycetes; order Micrococcales; family Micrococcaceae; species Micrococcaceae bacterium Sec5.7. Next base: position 2,445,144 of record CP144169.1, read on the forward strand.
GACCTGCTGATCCGTCAGGCTGAGCGACGTCAGCTCGGACTCGCCGTTCCTGGCGACGTAGATTTCGTTGGGGGCGTTCAGCCAGATTTCCTCAATGCTGGGATCGTCCAGCAACGGCTGCAGGGTTCCGAATCCGGCCACGGCATCGAAAACAAACCGCCGTGCGGTATCGAGCGGACCTATGGGAGGGAGCGGCCCCATAAGCGCGCGTTCGTCGTAGTCACCGACGGCGGCTTCCACCAGGCGCCTGACCTCGCCGGCCTGCCGCAGGGGGTCCAGACCACGTCGACGGATGAGCTCGCGGACTTCATCCTCGACGATTTGCACAGCATCCATGAGTTCCCCAATACGACTGCCGCCCCGGGCTGAGGCAGTACAACTGCCTTAAAAGTAGAGGAGCATATACCCTTCGGCAAAGTCATACGGGGCCGGTTGTGGATAACACGGCCGCCACAACCCGGTGCGGCCACCCGTTTGGGCAGGCCGCCGGCTATGTCATTCGCTCTGATACCCAAGCGGGTTGGAACTCTGCCAACGCCAGTGGTCCTCGCACATCTGGGCAAGGTTCCGCCGGGCGGACCATCCCAGGTCAGCCAGGGCCGCCGACGCATCCGCGTAGCTTATTGCGGCATCACCGGGCCGGCGCGCCGCAAACTCGTAGGGAATAAGGTGACCGGCGGCCTCGCTGAATGCCTCAATGACTTCCAGGACGGATGACCCGCGGCCTGTTCCCAGATTCCACCGGAAAACACCTGAGTTCAACCCCACGTGGCCCAGAGCGGCCAGATGACCAGCCGCCAGATCCACTACGTGGATGTAATCCCTCACGCCGGTGCCGTCCGGCGTGGGATAGTCATTGCCAAAAACAATGACTTTTTCGCGGCGCCCGACTGCGACCTGCGCAACGAACGGCAGGAGATTGTTCGGAATGCCCCGCGGATCTTCTCCGATGCGACCGGACTCATGCGCCCCCACCGGATTGAAGTACCGCAGCAGAGCGATGCTCCACCTCGGATCAGCCGCACCCAGGTCGGACAGGATGTCCTCGATCTGTTCCTTCGTCCTGCCATACGGGTTGGTCGCATCCAGCGGCGATTTTTCGACAAGGGGAACGTGCTCTGATGCTCCGTAGACAGTTGCCGATGAGCTGAAAACGAGCCTGCGGACACCCGCCTTCTCCATGCTTTCCAGCAGATTCAGCGTCCCGACAACGTTGTTTTTGTAGTACATCAGGGGTTTGTCGACGGATTCCCCCACCGCCTTGAGGCCGGCGAAGTGGATGACGGCTTCAAAACCGCCTTCAGCCAAAATCCGATCAACTGCGGCCGCGTCAAGCAGATCAGCATTCCTGAAGCTGAGCTCCTTTCCAGTGAGCTCCTGCACGCGTCGAACTGACTCGGAACTGGAGTTCATCAGGTTATCGAGCACCACCACCTCATGCCCATCCTCAAGGAGGCAAAGCGCGGTGTGTGATCCGATATAGCCTGCGCCACCGGTGACTAAAATCTTCATGGCCATAAGTCTAGAGTGGCTCTTCCCAGTCCTGCCAATTGTCGGGCTGACTGTGCCCGAACACCCCGCCGCGTGGGCCAGGACCGGCCCTTAGCGAATCAGACCCGCTCAGGAGCGGCCGCGGCCGTGGGGCTCTTTGACTCGTTCAGCCTCGGGGAGCCCAGGAGAAAGGGTGCAAGGGGTGTTCTCAGAATCAGCAAGGCCGGTATCCAGCACCCGGCCAGCGAGCCAGTGAAAATTAGCCAAGGAGCGGCGTTCAGCTTGGTCAGTGCGACCAGCACCACCGCATGGGTGAGGACCACCATGAATCCGCATCTGGCCAAAGTGGTCATTCCCGCGTTGAATCGTGTTCCCAACGCCGGGATGACGGCTTCGGCAACCAGCACCAGCCCGGTACAGATCCCGACGGCAACGAGGACGGTTAGCACCGGCGTGCCCAGCTGGGCATACTTCAGGTCAAGATACGTGGACCACCCCGCCAGGATGACGGCACCGCATGCGAGGAGGATCAGCGCTCCCGCGGACAGCGCACGTGTGACTCTGTGACGAATCCTCTTGAATTCGCGGCCAGCCATAACGAAGACGAGACACGCACAGCCCACCAGAGCAGAGAGCGGAACCTGCGCGACAACGTCGGGCGCAAGGGAAGCGGCAACGAGCGCTGCGGCAGCCAGTGTCCACTGAAGCCACAGGGGAACGCCCTGGATCGCGCGGAGGACCACAACTGACACAAAGAGCGCCGTGACAAACCAGAACGCGGCGAAGGGCCCCGCAAGGTGGGAACCGCCCATAACGAGTCTGCCGATGGCTGGGCCTTCGATGACCTCCATCTGTGACAGCCACCAGATGCCCACCAACGCTAGCCAAAAGCCGTACGGTATGAGGAGGGTCCTTGCACGTTTCCTGAGTTCCGCCATCAGCAAGCGGTTTTCGGACCAAAGGTATCCGGACAGGAAAAAGAAGAGCGGGACATGCCATGTGTAGACACCTTCACGGATTATCGGGCCAGACCATGCCCCCATGTGCCCTGCCACAACAGCCACTATGCCCAGGATCCGGAGAAAATCGACAGCTCCGGATCGGGATGTCAGGTGGGTCTTGGCTACCGCTTGCTCAACCACCGCGATTAGTTCCTTTGCATGATCGGGGACGGTTCCCGATCCTATCAGTGGGGCCCAATCATTCTGCTTAATATCTGGGCGCGCTTGCGACCCCCAGATATTGCTCCAGGGTCCTCACGCCACGGTTGTGCATGTCGGCAGCGACTTTCGTTCCGACGTAGCGAAGGTGCCACGGCTCGTAGGTGTAGCCGGTGATGGCACTGAGTCCGTCGGGATATCGGATGATAAAGCCGTACTTCCAGGCATTGGCAGCGGCATAGGACCCCGACGGCGTGCCCGCGAAACATGCTTGGAGCCCGCACGCCCCGTTCGGATTGCCGAGGTCCATTGCCAGGCCCGTTTGGTGCTCGCTGTAGCCGGGGCGGGCTGAGATCGTCTCCGCATAGGCCTGCCCATATGCCACGACGTAGCTGCTGTACAGGCTTGACTGAGCAGCATACGAGCGGTACCCGCTGACAGCAGTCATCGTGATTCCCGCGGATGCCGCGACCGAGAACAGCCGCTGGAGCTGCAGTGCAGCTTCACGGCGCAGGCTTTGGCTTCCGACGGCGCTGAGGTCAGACGGGATGCGGTTGACCGGCGAGTTCGGGGTTATTTTATTGACCGTCACGCCGATGCTTGACTGAGAAGGAACAACAGTAGCGCCGCGGGATGACGTCCAGCGGATTGTCCCTCCGAGAAACGATTGAACGCACGATCCTGCGGTACACGACTCAGCCGTCTTCGGATAGCCAAGAGGACTGTTCTCCCATCCCATCTGGGACCATTTGGTTCCTATGCCGCCCCATACCGGGTGCGCCCCGGACGCAGCGGCCCAGTACGTGTGACCCCCTTGAAAACTCTGCACGCATCCTGTGGCTACAAGGCCGCAGCGAGCCTCATTTACCGGATACCCCAGCTTGCCACGTTCCCAACCCAGCTGTGCCCAGCGAGCAGCGATTGCGCCCCGGGTCGAATGCGCTCCGGAGGCAGCTGACCAGTACACGTAGCCATTCTGAAAACTCTGTACGCACCCTCCGTCCCGGAGCCCGCAACTGATTCCGTTGACCGGATACCCCAGCTGCCCTCTCTCCCAGCCAATCCGGCCATAATGGCTGGCAATTGTGCCGGTGGTGATCTGTGCGCCGGTCGCTGCCGACCAATAGATGTAGCCATTTCGAAAGCTTTGGACACAACCGCCCCGAATCAGACCGCACCGGATGGCGTTAACCGCACTGCCAAGGTATCCGCCGTTCCCGCCGGCGGACTGGTGCTTGGCTTCGATGGCCCCGGAGTCTGCTGGAGCGGCCCATGCCGGAGACCACGGGCCGAGCGCGAACATGGTCAAAGCAAATGCCGCGAATACAGCGGCCGATATTAAGGCCTTCATCATCCACCCCACGGAATCTGCTTTCCCTCTTAGATGCTAGGCGCCGAAAACCGCGGAGGCAATCAATTTCATCGGCTGCAGCCGGCAGTCAGATTTCACATCAGCCACAGCAGTAACTCTGCTCACTCCAGTCAAGCTGATGATAGGGTGAGCCGCAGATAAGACTCTTCGCATTCTGGTAATCCTGCGGATGGCACGGCTAGTGAGGCCTTGGCCTGAGGCCAGGCAACCAAAAACTCCCTGATAAGGGTCTGGAGCAGGCAATGAAATCATCGCGAAACGACGCTCGGCCTCAACCGCCCAAAGCAGCGCTGCGAAATGCTTCCAGAGCGGCTATGGTGGGCGCTCTCAGCGTGCTGCTGGCTGCAGGGTTGGGCGGCCCCGCTTTCGGTGCGGCGCTGCGAACGCAACAGTCCGAAAACGTGGCTCCTTCCGCCGACGTGGACATGGCATCCCTGGAAAAAGAGATTGGGCAATTCGGTGCCCACATGGGACAAGGCGTCGAAAAAAACCAGGCCGGACAGCGAGCAGCTGCGCAGACCGAGGCCACCAGCACCTGGAAACCCCAGGGTGTACTTGGCCTGGACGTGAGCAGTCACCAGCCGACTGTCGACTGGTCAGCACAATCAAAGCTGGGCGCCCGGTTCGCCTACGTAAAGGCCACTGAAGGTGTGACCTACAAGAGTCCGACGTTCGGCCAGCAATATAGCGGATCGGCGAACGCCGGGCTTATTCGTGGTGCCTACCATTTCGCTCTCCCAAGTATTTCCTCCGGCACCGCCCAGGCCGATTACTTCATTAATAACGGCGGCGGCTGGACCCCGGACGGCCGCACGTTGCCGCCATTGCTCGACATTGAATACAATCCGTACGCGTCGCTTGGAAACACCTGTTACAACATGAGCAGCGCCCAGATGGTGAATTGGATCACGGATTTCTCCAACAGGACTCTGGCCCGGACCGGACGCCTGCCCATGATCTACACCACCACGGATTGGTGGAGTCAGTGCACGGGTAACTCCAGTGCGTTTTCTGCCAATCCATTGCACATTGCGGCCTATAACAACGTGGGAGCTGGCACATTGCCCGCCAGTTGGAATACCTACAGCGTCTGGCAATACAGCAGCACCGGGCCCTTTGCCGGCGACTCGAATGTCTGGAACGGCACCTACGAGAACCTGCGCCGATTCGCTTCAACCGCCGACTCCAGCCTGACAGCGCCCGTTGGCGATTTCAACGGCGACAGCCGCAATGACCTGCTCAGCGTCCGCCCTGACGGAACTCTTTGGTTTTATCCGGGAACTGGCCAAGGCGGGTTCACAACGCCGGTCCGCATCGGAACCGGATGGAGCATCTATTCCCGGATCGTTGGAGTAGGCGATTTCAATGGTGACAAGAGGAATGATCTTCTCGCCGCCCGGCCTGACGGAACCCTTTGGTTTTACGCGGGCACCAACCAGGTGAATTCAGGTAGCCAGGGCTACTCTGCGGCCGTGAAAATCGGAAACTCCGGTTGGAACGCGTACACGCATCTCACAGGGGTGCGCGACTTTAGCGGTGACGGACGCAACGACCTGGTGGCCTCACGTGCGGACGGAACACTGTGGTTCTTCGCCGGAACGGGAACAGTCTCCGCCTCCAACGTCGGTTACCTTGCGGCCAGGAAGATTGGCAACTCAGGCTGGAACGCATACACAAATATCGTCAGCGTTCAAGACTTCGGCGGCAGGTCTTCCAACGATCTGATCGCAACCAGGGCAGACGGCACACTCTGGTTCTACGACGGGACCGGCGTTGTCTCGGCGACGAATGGTGGCTACTCTCCCGCCACAAAAATCGGAAACTCCGGGTGGGACGCATACAGCGAGGTTTTCGGAATGGGAGACGGAAACGGTGACGGCAAGGCCGACCTGATTGCCCGCCGTCCTGATGCGTCCCTGTGGTTTTATTCCGGAACCGGTATGAAGAATGACGGCTACACCCCCGCCAAGAAGATAGATGACTCCGGCTGGGATGCCTTCCGCGTGGTTGAGTCCGTCGGCGATTTCAACGGCGACAAACGGTCCGACCTCGTCGCAATAGGCAAAAACGGCGTTCTATGGTTGTACGCCTCCAACGGGGCGACCGGCTATGCGTCAGCCCGCCAAATCGGAACCGGCTGGCAGATCTACTCGCACGTTGTAGGAACCGGTGATGTCAATGGAGACGGCAAGAATGACCTAATCGCTGTGCGGCCCGACGGGACGCTCTGGTTCTATGCCGGAACCGGCAGTATTTCTGCCTCGAATATCGGATACGCTGCTGCAAAGAAAATCGGGACAGGCTGGAACATCTACAGCAAGATCGTTGCCACCAGGGATCTTAACGGCGATGGCAAAAATGACTTCGCCGGCGTCCGTTCCGATGGAACTCTTTGGTTTTACGCCGGTACAGGGTCAGTTTCCGACAGCGACCTCGGCTACAGGCTGGCAGTCAAGATCGGAAGCTCCTCGTGGAACACGTTCACATCGGTCGTAGGAGTCCAGGACTTCAACTCTGACGGCCGGAACGATCTGGCGGCCATCCGCACCGATGGCACGCTTTGGTTCTATGCCGGTACTGGTTCAGTGTCATCACTTAGCCCGGGATACAAGCCAGCTGCCAAGATCGGCAATTCAGGCTGGAACGCATATTCGGCCCTCATGGGCACCGGAGACTCCAACGGTGATGCCAAACCCGATCTGGTAGCCGTCAACAAAACAGGAACCCTTTGGTTTTATGCGGGTACCGGTATGCGGGACAGCGGTTATCTGCCGGCAATAGCAGCCGGGTCGCTGCCCTAGGGCCACGGTTCCGGAACTGCTGCGGACCCTAAGACCCGCAGCAGTTCTGGGATCAGCTGTCGCCGGACGCTGATGTCCGGATCTCGGTCACGTCAGGAAACAAATTCCGGATGGATTCCTCCCACAGCTTGTTCTGCGACTCAGCCGCGAGCGGCTTGGCAGCGCCATCAGCGGCTGCCTTCCAGCCCATGATCTGCTCGTGAGTCAAGGCCCGCAAGGTGCGCGCAAGAGACTCAGCAGAAAAGTCCGGTGTGACGGTACCAAATCCGTATCGTTCAATGATCTCAACCATTGCAGGTGAGGGACCTACGATGACGCCCAAACGGGCCTGAACTGCCTCGAAGAACTTGTTAGGAAGCGCATTCTGCATGTTGAAATTTGTTGGCGGCAGGAAAACAAGCGAGACGTCGTATTCACTGAGTGTCCGAACAAGGTCAGCATATGGAACAGGTTCCCGGAACCGCACCGACGGGACATCTGCCGCGGCATTCTTAAGCTCCTGGACGTAATCCGGCTCGTTGGGCATAACAATCATGTCCAGTTGCAGCCAATCCGGCGCGCTGCGCATTGCGTCAATCAGATTTTCGAGTTTTCTGTACCGTTGTCCGGCAGCACTGTGAATGAGCCGGATGGTTTTACCGACGGGCTGTGGTGATCCTTCCGCATACGGTGCCGCATTTGTAACAACGCCGGCAGATACGCGGTAGTCGCTGGAGTACTTTGCGGCTATCCCGGCCGAAACCGTGGTCAGTGACTTCGCCCGCCCGAGGTAGGTTCGGCAGAGCCATCGCATGTACGGCGCAACGAACAAGCGCCACTTGAGATCATCGTCCTTCTCCTTCGGCGCAAACTCATGGAGGTCGGAGTGAACGCCGTACCGTGGCTCCAGCTCAAGCGCCAATGGCAGGGTATTCAGGTCATTGGCCAGTACCGCGTCGACGGAAAGACCTTTGAGGAGGTTACGTGCCTGCTGCACAGCCGACATGCTCTCGTAGGCGCGCCGGTACTGCCGTCCGAGAAGGCCAACACGGTCAGATGGCCAGCCAACGGCATTCCTGTCCAGCCCGAAATGCTCGTCTACACCATCGGGGGCGCCACCATAGGCACAGGTGATCAAGTGATACTTCCCTTTGAACAGCTCCACTTGTTTCAGAACGCGGGGATCCGAACGGATCGGGGAAAAGGAAATGATTAACAGGCGAGGCAATACGGTCATTAACACATCATTCCAGACGGAGAATCAGTTGGTCACCGCAACTCAGGCGGAGCGCTTCCGGGTGGTCGGGGTGTTGCTGGTCGGACTAGAAAATGGCCCTCGCATACGGCATCCTGGATGCGATCATGGATACCGCGAAACTCAGGATCAGGGTAGAGACATACGTCACGGCGGCGGGAACCAGCGATTGGCCCCCGCTGACTGACGCAAAGTTCAGCCGTATCGCTTCGAATATCAGCATGTGAACGAGGAAAACGCCGAACGATGCGTTGGACACCGCAATAAGAAAACGCCCCGCGTCGGGACTAGGACGTACGCGGGAGAAGACCGAATTGCCTGCAACAAATACGGCAATGGACAATGCCATGACGGTCACAGACACATACGACACGGGAGCAACCACATCCAGGATACCGGTGCGCCCGCGGTGCCCGTATTGCCAGGTGCAAAGAGCCGCCAATCCAAAGACCGCAACTACCGTCCCGGCCAGTGCAAGCCCTTTGAGACGAATGCCCTTTAGCGCCCAACCGGCGACAAAATATCCGGCATACGGCATCCACTGCGTGAAAATATTAAGTGCGACTGGCCGGGAAAGCCCCAAGGCACCTGCGATGCCCGGGACCATAAAGACGAGAGCGGTGAGCCCCAGGAGCACCGTTGCCAATACCTGAGCCCTGCGGCGGCTCCCAGCGTGGATAAAAGCGGACAGTAAAGGTGAGACGGCATATAGCCCCAGAATGAGCCAGAGGAAATAGAGCTGCGTAAATACTGAGCCGTCGGTCAACAGCTGGAATGTCCTTGCGAAGGTCAGATCCTCGCCGCGCATCAGGAAGCGGACACCCGCTAAGTAGATGACATGCCAGGCAACCAGGGCCGGTATCAACCGGACGGCACGCTTCCGGTAGAAATTCCCCGGTTTGGATGCCCCTGCCCGGGGTGCAAGAACCAGGGCGCCGGAAATCATCACAAATACAGGAACAACCCAAATGAATGGAATATCCAGTCCGGCAGCAATCCACCACGTTTTGGTATCGGGCTTAGCATGCCCGACAACGTAGCCAAAAATGTGGATGGCCACGACACCGGAGATACTCAGTATTCTCAGGATGTCCAGGGAATACTCGCGTCCGGATTCCTCGCGGAACTGGATCGCAGGAAGGCCGTGGACAACCGTCACTCGGGCTCCCGTGCTCGTTCCAGGAGGGCGTTCTTGTCCGCAGGACTCGCTTCGGCTGCCCAGGGAAGGGGGGTCTCATCAATTGCGATTCTACGAGACAGCCGGGTAAGGGTGGTTTCCATGTGCCGGAAGCGCTGGTAGGTGGTTGCCATGAACACCAGGAAACTGACAATCAGTCCATAGAGCACCAGATCCGTGCCGCGGCCGATTCCCAATGAGCGAGCGAGGAAGGTCAACAGCTCCGGGAAGAAAATGGAGAAGGCCGCGACCAGGGCGAAGATAACGAGCATGATGCGGCGGATGGCAAGGTGCCTGGCGTTCGATCCGCCCCGCATAAGGGCCAAGGACATAACGATAACGGCGACGACGAGAAATATCTGGACTATGATCTGCAATTTCTCACCTAAACAGGAGGTCCGCGATGATGTTTACGGAGTTCAGCAGCGACTGGCCCTTGGCCTTTGAGTAGTCGGTGTAGAGGATCTCTACCGGATGTTCCACCCAGCGGGGCTTGATCTCGGCCACCTGATGGATGAATTCGGAAGCATGGGCCATCCGGTTCTGTGTCAGGTGAATCTTACGCGCAACGTCCGGTCCAATGGCGCGAAGTCCGTTGTGGGCATCGGTCAAAGCCATTCCGGTGGCAAGCCGGGACTGGATTGCCGCAGTTCTCAAAACCAGTCGCTTGGCTGGAGACAATTTGGTCCGCCCGTCGAGGAAGCGTGAACCCAGAACGATATCGGCTTCGCCCGTGCGGATACGGGATGCCATCGCCATCGCGTCTTCCACTCGATGTTGACCGTCCGCATCGAACGTCACGATGCAATCAATTTCCGGATCCTGAAGCGCAAACTCTATGCCGGTCTGGAGTGCCGCCCCCTGTCCCAGGTTCACGGGATGCTGCACAACGACCGCCCCTGCTCCTCTGGCCGCGGACTGGGAGCCGTCAGTGCTGCCGTCGTCCACACAAACAACGTGCGGAAACTCCTTCAGAAGTCCTTCTATCACTCCACCGACAACGGAGGCTTCGTTGTACATGGGTATGACTATCCAAGTGCGGCTCACCCGTCAAGTATTCCATAGGCCGCAGGGTAGATCGGCACAATCCCGGCAGCCGACCCAGGCTGGCCCCGCGGACCTTGGAGACTACCTGCGAATCGTTTGCCGGATCGCATGCAACATGGCGATGGGACCGTGCACCAGCTCAGCGCCCGTACGATTCCGCAATTGCCACACGGCCCGGTCCGCTGTGAGATCGGCGGCAACCACTACAGCGGAACTGCAGAACACCTCAACCAGCTCCTTGCGCTTGGCAACGGTTTTCGCCAATCGACGGGAGCCGAGGTTGTCCCGTAGCAGGCGTCCGGCAGCTCCGAGGGGTCCAGGCCTGCCGGCCACGGAAGCCGCCAGCGAAGCGATGTGCCCCTCACCCGGTGGCTCGATGACGACCACACTCATACCTTCTCCCGACGGCGAAACAACTGACCCGCTGTCGTGCACATAAACTGCTGTGCCGGTAACCTGCCAAACGTCCTGATCTATGGAACCGACTGCGCGGTTCCATAGATCATCAATGACAGTCTGAGGGCGGGTATTGCTGCCCACGAGGATGCTGATATGCAGTCGCTTTTCGCGGATCATTCAGGGTTCCCCTTCTCATTCGCCCGCACAGTCCGTGTCACCGCATGGCCGGCAATTCCGCGCAGTTCTGCAATCACCGGCTCAAGAATCCTGCTTCGGATGAACTGCTGGCCATACTTCCAGGCAGCGTCCCACCGCTCGCTGTCCGGGTCTGTGAGGGCTTCCGCGCAATCCTGGAGAGCTTTCGCGATGCTCTCCGGTGTCAGGTCCTTTGCCGGGAACCACAGCGGGTAGTCGCGAAGGAGATCGGTGGCGGCGTTTTGCATGTCATGGACCGATACAATCGGCAGGCCGGTGGCCAGGTATTCCGTTGTCTTTCCGCCGGTAACGTACTTGCCTGTGGAAAGCAGCAGGATCAGCCCGTCAAGCGTGCCGTAGAAGCGGGCGACCTCGCGCTTGGAGATCGGCCCGTCGTAGCGCAGGCCGTTGCGGCGTCCGGAGCCGAAAATTTCCAGAATCTCAGCCCCGGCTGCCCCTGAGGCGCTCAGTTTTCCGCGAAATACCGCGTCAGCCCGGGAGGGGTCCGCAGCGAAGGCCTGGTTCCATCCGTCGAGGAATTCCTGCAGCGGCATGTTCACGTATTGGAGCGTGCCGAGATAGCCGAAACAGGGACGATCCGTCGCCCGCACCTCGCGTTGGGCGTGACCGGGCTGTGGATCGAAGCCGTTGGCCACTACACGCATATTTTGGGCGGAGGCCGGGTAGCGGCGGGCGTATTCGTCACGGATCTGGTCGTTGACAAACCAGACCTGGGCGGCATCCCGGAGGTATTCAGCTTCAAGCTGCCCGGTAGCGCTTTCCGGACCGAAGTCCTCGGCGCCGCTGATGGTGTTGAATGCCCAAGCGTCCCGGTAGTCCATGACATAGGGAATGCCTTCAAGGGCGCGGGCCACGCCGAAGGCTACATATGGGCTGGCCGATGCCATTACGAGGTCAACGGCCTTGTTGGCATGAACGCGGCGTGCCGCCTCCTGGGCAGGTCCAAGCCATGCGCCGTGGAAGTCTTCGGGGAAATCCCTGCGGCTGCGACGGCGGCGTGTTTCCTTCCACAAATACGGCGCCTCGATGCGGAAGCGGGAGAACCTGCGAAGGTCACCGCTGGCCGGTTCCTCTGCGCCGCCATCATCAACCGGGACCACAGTGATGGATGGGTCCACTGATTCAGCGAGTTTCTCGTCCACTCCTGAGATCTGTGACCACACCTGGGGGTCCACGGTCACAACGGTGACGTCCCAACCGTCCGTGGCGAACGCGTTCGCCACGGCGGTGCAGCGGTAGACGGACGAAGCTGTGCTCGGGGGAAAGGCAAAGGCTATATAAAGCAGGTGAGGCTTTGTCATGCGCCGCTTCCCAATACCTTGGCGTAGCCGGCCTCGAGCCTGGGCAACAATGCCGGCGCCCCATGATTTCTGCGCACGTATTCGGGCCCGCATAGCTTCTGCGACAGCGCGTGTGGGTCCGCAAGCGACTCCCGGACGGCTTGGGCAACGCCTGCCCGCCCGACGCATACGGCAGCCACGTCGTCCGGGTAACCATCGACCGGATCCGCGAAGACGGTAGGAACGCCGATACCCATGGCCTGGAGCTCACTAACGGCAAGGATGCCGGCAACCTGCCCCACTGCCACGTGGGCGGTGGCGAGTTCCTGAAGAAACCGGTCCTTGGACATTCTGGGCAAGAGCGTGATCCCCAGCGCGGCTGCCTCGGCTGCCCGGTCCCCCCAGTCCAGCCCCACGACCTCCACACCATCGGCGCCGCCAACCGCGGAAATCACCTCGGACGCCGTTTGAAGCAAGGCATCTCCGCCCTTGGAGGCGTCCCACCGGGAGGGGAAAAACACCCGGGGCCTGGATGAGGGCGCCCATTGCGGAAGCTCGTGGACATCCACTGGCGCGGGGAGGTACTCCGCGTCGGCGCGAGCACTCTCCGCCTTCTCCCTGAGATCGGGAGTGGTGTACCAGACATGGCCGGCGGCGTCGATGTCTTGCTTCATCGTCGCGTGGTGCTCATCCTGCCAGTAGTTCTCGCGGATGTCGGTGCCATGAAGAGTCAGCGCGTATGGGCGGGCGAAAATGCCACGTGCCCACTTCGCCCTGCCCCCCATGTTCACGTGCCACAACTGCGTGCGTGGGTAGGCCGCTGCCTGCTCAATCCGGAACCGGTAGTATGCGGCCTTGGTACCCCCTCGGGTCCAAGGACCCTCGATGAGCTTCCACGGTTTGCCCTGTCGGCGCCCCTCTTCCACGAAGGTCTTCGCGACATCTGCACAATCGAAGAGTTGGGTTACCCGAATTTGCTCACTCATGTCCCTCATCTTCTCATTTCAAATGGGCCCGGGTGTGTGGGCTGATGGTTGGCTGTCTCCCGAGGATCCCGCTGGCGCTCCCCGCTGACACCTGCCTGCCCTTGTCCGCAAAAGTCACCGCGTAGTATAAGAAGCATTCTGCCCCTTGCCGTTCTGGAGTAATTCTTGAAACACCTGCGCCGCACCATGCGCGAGCTGCTGCCACTTTTGCCGCCTAATGCGAGAAGGTTCCTTCTCCTCTTCGGCGTGCTCTCGGCAGTCCTCGCACTCCTTGACTCAGCGGCGTTGGGCGTATTCGCTCTTGTACTGAATCAAATCCTCAAGGGCGGCAACATGAGCCTGCCCTTGATCGGATCAGTCACCCTGGAAATCGGGTTGCTGCTGCTCATTTCATCCGCACTCGTTATGATCCTGAAGTCCGTGCTGAACATCTGGCTTCAATGGGTCTCAACCCGCCGGTTCGCCGACTATGAACTTGAAATCGGCACAGTCCTGTTCCAGAGCTACATCCGTGCACCCTGGACTGAACGCATGAAGCGCTCCACCACGGAGCTGGTTCGAATGATCGACGTCGGCATCGCCAACACTGTCTCCGGCGTCCTGCTTCCTGCGGTGTCCCTGCCGGCACAAGCGCTGACTTTCGCGTCCGTGCTGGTGGTACTCATCGCGGCGTCGTGGCAAACGGCTCTTGTAACCGTTATCTATCTGGGCGCCATCGCGGCATTTCTCTACCTCTGGCTTTCCAAGAAGTCCTATGAAGCCGGCCGCATCAACCGGGACGCCGCCATGCGCATGTCCACGCTGGTCGCCGAGATGCTCGCTGCACTCAAGGAAATCACCCTTCGCGACAAGGCCGATGAGGTCGGCGGCATTGTCCTCCACAGCCGCGAGCGGGCGGCCCGGTCCCGGTCAAACATCCGCTTTATGGGTACGGTTCCGAAATTCGTCATCGACATGGCTCTTATCGGCGGCTTCCTGCTCATCGGTACCGTGGGCTACCTCATTGGTGGCATGGAGGCAGCGCTGTCCTCGGTTGCGATCTTCGGTCTGGCGGGGTTCAAGATGGTTCCGGCCCTCACCACGGTCCAGTCCCAGTTGACCCTGGTGCAGTCCACACTCCCCTACACGGAGATCGTGATGCGCGACATTCGCGACGCCGCCGAGTTCCGCAAGCATGCCGAGAAGCTTGGCAAGACGCCCATCAGGCACGATCCCAGGATGCTGGAGCTCAAGGACGTTGAGTTCACGTACCCCGGCGCCAATGAGCCGGCAGTCAAGAACATCAACCTCAGGCTGCCGATGGGCTCTACCGTGGGAGTTGTCGGTCAGTCAGGGGCCGGCAAGTCGACGCTCATTGATATCTTCCTCGGACTCCTGACTCCGTCGACGGGCACCATGACGCTGGACGGGATCCCGCTCGAAGATGTGCTCGCCGATTGGCGGAAGCGCGTGGGATATGTGCCTCAGGAAGTCGCAATCTTCGACGGCTCGGTGGCCCAGAACGTAGCCCTGAGCTGGGGCGGGGACATTGACGAAGATCGTGTGCGCACGGCCCTCGAACGCGCCCAGCTCCTGGAGACCGTCGAGTCCCGCAACGACGGCATCCACGGCCGTGTGGGTGAGCGCGGCCTCGCACTATCCGGCGGACAGCGGCAGCGCCTCGGCATCGCCCGCGCACTGTACACGGATCCCCTGGTGCTTGTCCTCGACGAGGCAACCAGCGCCCTGGACACCGCCACCGAGGCTGCCGTGGCCAAGGCCATCAGTGAGCTTCGAGGCGAGATGACGGTCATCTCTGTTGCGCACCGCCTCTCGACAATCCGCAACAACGATCAGGTCTGCTTTATGAAGGAAGGCAGCATCGTCTCGCAGGGAACGTTCGACGAAGTGGTGAACAACAACCCCGACTTTGCTCAGCAGGCGGCTCTCGCCGGCCTGTACACGCCGGACGGTGCTACGTCGCTTGCCGCCACCCGGGTGCCAGACGTTGCAGAGGCCGTGAATCAGGAGGGAACCGCCCCGGACTCCCGCAGCTACGTTGCCCATGAGGATCCTCGCGCATGATCACGCACGTCGTTTGACTTGACGCCGGCACTTTAGCCCGCGATTTTCCTGTACAGCGCGTCCAAACGCTGCACATATGAAGCAGCGTCGTACCTCGGCATGGCCCAATCGGCGCCTCCAAGGCTCATTGCTGTTCCCTGGGGGTCCTCCAGGGCAGCAACAACCTGTTCCACAACCTCGTCTTCGGTGCCTTCAAGTACCGGTGGTGTGGTCCCGTCGTCTGGCCTCGGCAGCCGGTGGCCAACGGCCGCCAGGGGTGCGCCCATACATAGCGCCTCGAACTCGCTGGTTGCGAAGTTATTGGTGGCCTGGCCAACTGCCACATGGGCACGCGAAATCACGCGGTGGAACTCGTCCTGGGGCATGCGTTCCAGAAGTGTCACGCCGGCTTCCTCGGCAAGCTTCGCGCCGGGTCCCCAGTGCAGGCCAAGTATTCTGACGCGGGGGTCGACGGCGGCTCGCAGCTTGCGTGCCAGATCCACCTGACGCTCCATGCCCTTGTCGTCGTCCCACCGGGACACAAAGAAGATGGTCGGCTCAGTCCCCGGCTCCCATGTGGGAAGCCTTGCGGCATCAACAAGGGCCGGAAGAAATTCCGCGTCCGGACGCGCTGCGTATGCGTTGTCAGCTGTGTCATTGTTGGCGAAAAAAACGTGGGCCGCACCATCAATGGCCCGCTGAATCTCGTCGTGATACCGAGAGTCCTTCCACTGCTTCCGGATGTCGGTGCCGTGGAGGGTCAAGGCATACGGACGCCGAGGCATGCCACGTTCCTTGAGAAGACGGGCGCTGGTTGCATAGTGCACATGAACAACGTCTGCCACGAGAAGCTTCGCCGCCCTGCGGGCGATGTAAGGGATAAACCGGGCCCTTGCAACCAGCGGGTTTTTCGGCGCAGCTGTCATCGGACGCACTTGTTCCGGTGACATGTAGTCCCAGGTGATACCGGCGCGCCGTGCCGCACGCACCATGGTCCGTGCAACGAAAGCACAGTCATTGAACTGCAGAACCCGGGGTTCAGATCTCACGATGCTTCCCCCATCCCGCTGTTGATGGCGTTCCATGGCCGCTACGCACGGGCAAGGGCAGCCGTGTAGGCGCGGTCGAAGAGCTCTCCCACGGCTTCCGGTGAAAACCGGGCACGAATCGGATCGGAGATCTGTCCGGCCGGCACGTTCCTAAATGCCGCCTGGGCGTCCAGAACGGCCCGCCCCAGTGCTTCGGCGCTGACTTCGTTCACTAGCCGGCTGTTGCTTTCGTCGGCGTAGTCGCTGAATCCGCCAACGCGCGTTGCCACCACCGCACGCCCGGCGGCCAGAGCCTCAGCAGCGGAAGTGAAAAAGTTCTCCTGGGCCGTGGGGAGAAAGAACAGATCGGCATCGGACAGAAGCCGGGCCACCTCTGAGGGCAGCACCGAACCCACGAGCGTCACCCGGTCCTCAACACCGAGCCTGGCTATCAGTGCCTCGCTGTCCGCCCGCAGGGGGCCCTCACCCACCCATGTCAGGTGCGCATCCGTTCCGTGGTCCCGCAGCCAGGCGATGGTCTCGATCGTCTCCAGCGGCCGCTTCCGGGCGATCAGACCTCCGACCGCGGCAAGTCGCAGCGTTTTGCCAAATTCTGCGGGCACGACGGAGCCTCGCCCCTTGACCACGCATGGCACCACCATCCCGGCATGCGGCCGTGCAAATCGCTGCATTTCGTGGGTGAGCTGGCCCGTCACACCTGTTACCACGTGGGGAAGGCGCAGTACGGCACGTGCACTCGAGAGTTTGTCCCACAGCGGAGAAACGCTTGCCGGGTTCACCACGCCGTTCCAGTGTTCGGTGTGGACCCATGCGAGGCCACGACCGATTACGGTGCGGGCTGCCCACGCGGCCATGGTGACCAGAATCGTGGAGAACGCCATGGTGTGGATGGCGTCCGCCCAGGCCATTTCCCGGGTCAAGGTCCGCACCGTGCGCAGGACGGTGGTCGGCTTTTTAGGATCGGCCAGGACACGGCGCACCGGTGTCCCCTCCCACTGGCCCGTGATGCGCTCCGGCATCGCCAGCGAAGTGCCAAGCCGCACGTGGATGACGCGCACCTCGTGTCCCCTGCCCCGGATCGCATCGACGTGCTCAGCGTTGAACGGCGCCTCGGCGGGGTTCTCCTCGTGCGGGTACCAGGTTGCGATGACCAGGATCTTCATGTGTTCCTTCGGTGACTTGGACGAAGCGTTTGTGCAGGTGGGCAAACCCGCTGGTGACGTGGAAATTACACAAGCGCCGAGGCACTCATGAAGCGCAGCGGAGCCTCCGGATGCAGAGCGAGGGAAAGACTGCGAGGCACCCACGTCTGCGGGCTCCTGAACTGGCGCCGCGACTTTGCCAGCCCACTCATCACAACGGGATCCGGCTCCTGTCGGGCCACGGCGTCGAGCAATCGTCGATCGGCCAACGAAAGGGGACGCGCTGCGCGTGGTGCCCTGAACAGAAGCTGCTGCAGGGCAAATGCCATCCCGGCGGCGTCGGTGGCGTTCCACGTTCCGGCTTCTGCACGCAGCATGACGTGCCCGAACACGTGAACGCGGATGACCTTCGTGACGATCGCCTCACGTGCCTCCGGGTTCAGACCTGCGAACCACTCTGACGCCACGAGGTCGGTGGCGAACGCCATATCCTCCGTCACTGGACGCCGGGTGTGGGTGACCCGCTCCACGGCGTCGGCATGGACCAAATAGCGTGGCAGTCCGCGGCCGTAACTGATCCTTGCGCCGGAAAACCACAGTCTCGCTGAAAAGGATTGGTCTTCTCCCGTGGCGTAGCGGGTCGGAAAGTCCAGCCCGAGCTGGCGGACCAGTGACAGGCGAAGGAGTCCCAGTGGTGCGGTGCGGTAGGTCAGGCGGTCGGCGACCGGATCCAGCCCGGCACAGCGGATGCGCCGGACCACCGGAGTATGGATTGAGCCACCCCCTGCGTGGCCCATGGGCGCTATCAGCACATCGGCGCCGTCCCGTTCGGCGGCCTCCACCCAGCGGACCAGCGCGCCCGGCTCCACCGAATCGTCGCTGCCCATGATCGCGACCCATGTGCCCGTGGCCTCAGCGATGCCGTGGTTGAAGGGACCAGCTGGACTCTTAATCCCGTCCACGTAGTGCAGGAACCGTACGAGGTGCCGGTGCTCGGGGGCCACTCGCTCACGGATCGGGTCCACATCGGTGTTGTGGCAAACAACATTAATCCTCAGACGTCGCGGCGACCCGGGATCAGTGGGCAACCCGCCGTGAACCACTGACGCCACCGCCCGCCCCACTGGTCTGTCCGGCGTATGCACAGCGATCACCAGATCGAGCAATACAGAGTCCTGAATAACGTTGTCCACCCAGTAAGGTTATCGCGGGCCCACGAGAAACCCGGCTGAGGAGCACCCACCCCATGAGCCAGAGCATCGAAGTAGTCATCCCCGTCCATGACCCGGAGCGGCCCATCGAGCGCGGCATCCGTTCCGTCATCGACCAGCTGCCCGAACTTTCCGTCCTTGGGGTGAGTCTCCGCGTTACCGTTGTGTGCCACAACATGGACACAGCCGATCTTCTCGTTGCCGAACTTTCCGGGCACGAGGCTGTCAGCTGGCTGACTTTCACAGACGGCGTAAAGTCCCCGGCTGGCCCCCGGAATTTTGCCCTGGCGCGGAGCAGCGCCACATACCTGAGCTTCCTCGATTCGGACGACTTCCTTGAGCCCGGTTCGCTGGCTGCATGGTGGAAGGTTGCACAAGAAAACAATGCCGCCGCGGTTATCGCACCGCTGCGCACGCCGGAAGGATTCATCCTGCCCTCCCCGCGTATCCGTCCATCCAAACCTGCAGTCCTCGACGCCGTGCGGGACGGCCTGGCCTACCGCAGTGTCCCCTATGGCCTGCTGCGGCGCGAGTCCCTACTGAAGATAGGCTACCGGTATGCCGAGGGTGTGCCGACGGGCGAGGACATCGAGCCCACGCTGAAGCTGTGGTTCCGTTCCGGGGCCGTCTGCTACCCGTACGGGGCGCCCGCGTATCACCAGACCGATGATTCCGGCGCTGCCCGCGTCACGAGCTCGATCAGGCCCCTGCAGGAGGAATTCCAGTGGCTTGACCGCCTGATGAAGTCCGAATGGCTGCTGCAGGCAACGCAGATCGAGCGCCGCAGCATTGCACTGAAGATCCTTCGCGTCCACGGCGTCGGCGCGTTGGTTCGGCGGGCGGACGCTGCCGGTTTGCCCGGCCCGTCGTCGCTGTGGGACGAAACTGAACGCCAGCGCTGGGCCGGCCTCGCCGACAGGCTCTTCGCGTTCGCCGGCGGTTCCCTTCCTGCCCTCAGCAGGCGCGATGCCGCGCTGACGCAGGCAGCGGCGGAGGCGAGCGACGCGCGGGAGCTCGTTAGCGCCGTCGAGCGTCATCAGAAGTCAGGAAGGCCGGGCGAGCTATTGACCGACAAGCCGTTCTCGGTGCTGGCTCGCGATTCCGTGCTGAGGCACTATCTCAATGAGCGGCGACGCATGAAGGCTGGCGTCTTCGCTGGCCACTAGGCATTCGGTGCCGCCATCCCCGAAGCAAGTCCGGACTGCTGCCGGCGGCCCTGCTGCGACGGTCCTGGCCCGTTTGATTGCTAGACTCAGGGCGACGTTTCGGACGAGCAGGAGCATTCATGGACTGGTGGCACGCGTTGCCCGCTATTGCCCTCGCAGCAGGATTACTGTTCTTCCCGGGGCTGATTCTTGGCCGGGCGCTGGGTGCCAAAGGCTTCGCTTCGGCGGCAGTAGCTCCCCTGGTTTCCTGCGGGCTGATAGGTGTGGCCGGTGTCGCAGGTGGAGCCCTTGGGCTGGCCTGGGGCATCTGGCTCTATGCAGGAGTCACGGTCCTCTGCGCCGGTCTGGCCATGCTCCTCCGCCGCCTGCGCCACGGAAAGGTCACTCCTGTCCTTCCTTCTTCCGTCCCGGGCACAGTTCAGTGGGTCTCCATCCTGGCGGGGCTTGTGGCCGGCGCCGTCCTGATAGCCACGCGCCTGCTTCCAGCCATGGGCAAGCCCGGAAATTTTGCCCAGGTGTATGACAATGTCTTTCACCTGAATGCGATCCGTTACATTCTGGAGAGCGGAAACGCGTCCACGCTCACCTTGGGCCGCATGTTGAATCCTGAGGCCGGGATAGCCATCTACCCCTCCGTCTGGCACTCGTTGGCAGCTCTCGTCTCGCAGCTGGCCCATCAGGATGTGTTCGTCAGTGAAAGCGCAGTGATCGTTGCTGTCAGCGCCATCCTGTGGCCCTTCGGCTGCATCATGCTCGTTCGGGGCATTCTGGGACCCCGTGTATTGCCGGTGGTGTTTGCCGGTGTGCTGAGCGGCGGATTTTGGATCTTTCCGTTCCAGCTGCTGCAGTGGGGGCCGCTCTACCCCAACGCGCTTGCCTTTTGTCTCCTGCCGCTGGCGCTTCTCGTACTGGTCGGTTTGTTCAATGCCGGCCGTGAACGCTTTATGGACCATCTGACGCTGGCAGTCGTTCTGCTCATCGGCGTCGCCGCACTCTTTCTGACCCAGCCAAACGGCGCATCCGCACTGTTGGCATTTTCCGTGCCACTCATTGCAGCGGCCTGGTTCCGGCAGATAGGCAATCGGATCCACGCCAAGGCAGGGTTCCGCAGTTTCGTGCCGGTGGTGCTCTGGGGGCTGGGTGCGGCCGCGGCTTTCTTCGTTGTCTGGAACGCCCTCCTGCTGGATTTCGATGCCTGGAAACCCAGCCGCACGCTGTCGCAGGCTGCGACTGATGTTGCGGTGGGAAGTGTCCTTGGCGGGGGCACCACACTGGTCGCAGCAGTCGCTGCGCTGCTCGGCATCCTGACGATTGTGCTTCGGCGGCGGGGAGGATGGATGATCGCCTGCGCGGCGATCGCGGGTGCCCTCTACGTCATCGCCGTTTTTATGTACCAGGGGCGGTTCCGCAGCTTCACCATCGGCAGCTGGTATCAGGACCCCTACCGGCTCGCTGCCCTGGTACCGCTGTTCACGTTGGTTCTGGCGTGCGTCGGTGCCGACGGGCTGGTGTCGGCAGTTGAGCGCCTGCGGCAGCGAATAGGATCCTCGGCCAAACCGGGACTGCCAGCATTCAGGGGTTCCTTGACCGTCTATGGCTCAGTGGCAGCAATAGTTTGCGCATCCTTACTCTCGCCCTTGGTGGCGATGGTCCAGGGGCCCGGGCTTGCCGCCGTCTCCGCAAAAATCCGGCTATCCTATTCGTTCGTACCGGGCTGGGTCGTCTCCAACGACGAGTTTGCGCTGATGTCACGACTGGACGACGCTGTCCCCAGCGATGCCGTGATCGGCGTAAATCCATTCAACGGCGGTTCCCTGGCCTACGCCATTTCCGGTCGCCGGGTGACGCAGTACCACCTCACTCCTGGACCCGGCGCCGACCTGAAGATCATTGCCAAGGGTCTGTTGAGTGCGGACAAGGGCTCGGAAGTCTGCCGGCTGGCCAATGACGAACACATCACCTACATTCTGGACTTCAACAGCTTCTACATGCTCAACTGGGTCGAGGCCCGCGCGTACCCTGCGTTCGTTAATGTCGCCGCATCCCCGGGCGCACACGTAAGACTTGTGGATCAACAGGGGGCGGCCAAGCTTTACAAGGTCACCGGCTGCATCGGATAGAGCCTTGCGCGGAGATCATTGCACTTCCATCTAAGCTAGAACCATGCGTATTCTCAGCGTCGTTGGCGCCCGTCCCCAGTTTGTGAAGCTCGCACCCGTCGCTGCCGCCATGGCCGGCCGGGCTGAGCATGTAATTGCCCACACAGGCCAGCACTATGACGAGCTCATGAGTGATGTTTTCTTCCGGGATCTTGGGATCCCTGCCCCGGATTTCAACCTTGGCGTTGGCTCAGGCAAGCACGGCGCCCAGACTGCAACCATGCTGACCGGCCTTGAAAGCATCATCGAAAAAGCAGCCCCGGACTGTGTGCTCGTATACGGAGACACCAACTCCACCTTGGCAGCGGCGATCGCGGCGGTGAAAATGCACATCCCCCTGGCCCATCTGGAGGCGGGCCTCCGTTCCTTTAACCGCCGGATGCCGGAAGAACACAACAGGGTTCTGACGGACCACTGTGCGGACCTGTTGCTGGCGCCGACGCTGGTTGCGGTGGACCACCTGGCTACAGAAGGGCTGGCATCCAAAACGGTAATGGTGGGCGATGTCATGACAGACGTCCTGTTCCAGGTCCGCGACAAGCTCTCAGCAGCCAAACACAGGATCCCCTTCGATCTAGCCCCCCGCGGATACTACGTCAGCACCATCCATCGGCCGGACAACACGGATTCGGTCGAAAGGCTCACGGAAATTGTCAATACCCTCGCGGGTCTGAACAAGCCTGTTGTCCTGCTGGCACACCCGCGACTGGTAAATCTGGCAGCCCAGCATGGTCTTGTGCTGGAGCAGGGGGCCATCAAAGTCGCGTCGCCACTGGCCTATCCCGAGCTCATCCACCTGGTCATGAACAGCGCCGGTGTCATTACTGATTCCGGAGGGCTGCAGAAAGAGGCGTTCCTCCTCAGAGTCCCCTGCACCACTATCCGTCCCGAAACAGAGTGGGTCGAAACCGTAGATCTGGGCTGGAATGTCCTGGTCAGCGATGATCTTTCACTCCTGGCTCCAACGGTGCAGCGGAGCGCTCCGGAACCGACCGACGCTGCACCCTACGGGAACGGCCAGGCAGCCCATCGGACGGTCGACGCCATACTTGAGGCGTTCGGAGGTTAGGACTGACGCCCGGCGGCCGACATGACTTCCGCCGCCGCGCGCTTCCCTGACGTTGACAGCGACGCATTCTGTTCCACCCAGGCCACGCGCGCAGCCCGGCCAGAGTCATCTGATTCCAGGACGGAACACATGGCACGGGCAACACTCTCCACGTTGTAGGGTGCAGATTCGCCCAGCCCGTTGTCTGTGACGACGGCCGCACCCTCCCCTGACCCGGCAAAGACAACGGGCGTTCCACAACCGGCGGCCGCATAGATTTTGGTGGGCTTGGCGAAGTCGTAGCCCTGACCCGGCTTGATGCTGACCAGTGCTGCGGCTGCCCCTCGGATCCAGCGTGCCGCATCTTCCGGAGGAATGACTCCGCCGAAGTCGACCCGTCCAGGGGTGAGGCTGTCGCCGAGCTCCCTCAAATGATGCTCATCCGAGCCCTGACCGAAGAAGCGGATGGCCGTATGCGGATGTTTCCTCAGCACCTCCGGCAACGCCCGGATAAAGATGTCGGCCCCCTGCCACTCGGACATGGTGCCGGTGTAGATGAAATAAGTTGATTGCTCCTCGGTGGCATCACCTCGGGGACCGAAAACGCCGGTATCAATGCCGTTTCCCACCACGGCAATCCGGTCGGCGGGTATGCCGAAACCCTCCACCTTTGCGCCGACCGCGTCTGAGATCGCGACGACCTTCGAGGCGCGACGCATTGCAAAGCCCTCTGCCGCCCTCATGACGCTGACGATGAATCCGGGCACGTTCGTTGCAGACAGCGCGTCAGTCCAGATGTCCGCGGCATAGTAGACGAACGGACGACGCCGCAGCGCTGAGCTCAAGGCGACTGCAACGCCGGTTGTGGGGGGAGGCTCCGAGACAACGATGTCTGCCTCGGAGAACAACAGCCGGAAGAATGCTGGAATATCGAAACTGAGGTATTGCAGGTAACCGCGGACGTTTCCACCGGCGTCGCGAAGGACAGGCCATCGGGATATCGCGTACGACGGGTTGAACGCGGCCGACCCCCTGGGCGGCCTGGTGGTCACGACGCTGACTTCAGCACCCGCCTCCATCAGTCCGATGACCAGAGCCCGCAGCCGGAACGACGCGGCCCCGACCTCCGGTGTAAACAAACGGGACGCGACAATAACCTTCAGGGGACGTGTCTTCGTCACGAAGTGGCTATCTTCACGATCTGCCGGTTTGCTGCCGACTCCAGGACTGCCTCTGCGACACGCAGGGTGTCCAGACCTTCCTGCATCGTCACCACATCACTCCGCAGCCCCAGTACGGCGTCCCGGAATGCTTCGTGCTCGGTCCGGAGCGGTTCCGGTTTCGCGATCGCCAGCCGGGTAACATTGCCTTCCGATACTCCACGGAATGCCGCCATGGAGGCCCATTCGGTGGCAACGGTGCCGTTCTCGAAGAACGTCAGGTCTGCCGTGATCGTGTCGGCAACGAACGCGCCCTTTTCGCCTGTGACGACCGTCAGTCGCTCCTTCATGGGAGACAGCCAGTTGACCAGGTGGTTCGTGATGACGCCATTTTCGAGCTGGCCGGTCGCAGCCACCATGTCCTCGTGCTGGCGGCCGCTACGTGTGGTGGTACGGGCAAAAATCGACTCGAACCGGCTCTGCGCGAGCCAGGCCGTCAGGTCAATGTCATGGGTGCCCAGATCCTTGACCACTCCCACATCCGCAATCCGCGAGGGGAACGGACCCTGGCGGCGGGTGGCAATCTGATACACATCGCCCAGTTCGCCGGCCTCGATCCGTGTCCGCAGGGACTGCAGTGCGGGGTTAAATCGCTCGATGTGACCAACGGCGCCTACAAGCCCCCTTGCAGCAAAGGCATCAACCAGCCGCTGCCCCGCTTCTGCGCTGGAGGCAATCGGTTTTTCAACAAGCGTGTGTACCCCGGCCTCGGCCAGGGCCAGCCCCACCTCTTCATGGAGACCGGTGGGCACAGCAACGACTGCCATGTCGATGCCGGCGTCGATGAGCTCCTCCACTGAGGACAGGACCTTCAGCTGCCCGGCCACGCCATGCGGGTCGCCATAGGCGTCCGCCACGGCCACCAGTTCAACGCCGTCGAGCTCTTTGACAACGCGGGCGTGGTGCCGGCCCATCATGCCCAGGCCGATCAGCCCGACACGGAGGTCCGCCATCAGGAACCTGCCTTGACGAGGATGTTCACGGCAGTCACGATTCGTTCCAGATCGCCCTGGCTCAGGGAGGGGTGCACGGGGAGCGAAAGAACTTCCCTTGCCGCCACCTCGGTGTTCGGCAGATCGTCAGTCCGGTTGAACGAGGGAAGCCGGTGATTTGGAACCGGGTAGTAGACGCCGGATCCAATGTTGTATTCCTCGCGAAGGGCCTTGGCCAGGCCGTCACGGTCCTCAGGCACACGAATGGTGTACTGGTGATAGACGTGCACGGCGCCCTCTGCCACCCTGGGTGTTGCAACGCCGCTGAGGTTCTCGGTCAGGAACCTGGCGTTGTCCTGCCGCTGCTTGGTCCAGCCCAGGACCTTGGTCAGTTGGACGCGTCCGATCGCTGCGTGCAGATCGGTCATCCGCGCGTTGAAGCCCACGAGCTCATTCTCGTACTGCTTTTCCATGCCCTGATTACGCAGCAGGCGCAGGTTCCGTTCGACGGCGGCGTCCGGGGTCGAGACCATGCCGCCCTCCCCCGAGGTCATGTTTTTCGTCGGATACAGGCTGAACATGGCAAAGGTTCCGAACGTGCCGACCATCTGTCCGTTGATGCTGGAGCCATGGGCCTGCGCCGCATCCTCGTAGAGATCCAGCCCCTTGTCTGCGGCCAGCTTTGTGAAACCTGCAGCATTGAACGGATGCCCGTAGAGGTGGACAGGCATGACGCCTTTGGTCTTGTCCGTGACCAGCGACGCCACGTGCTCAACATCAAGGGTGTAGTGGTCAAGCTCGATGTCGGCGAATACCGGCGTTGCGCCTGTCAGGGCAACGGAATTTCCGGTTGCAGCGAAGGTGAAGGACGGGACGATAACCTCATCGCCCGGCCCCACTCCGGCGGCGAGCAACCCAAGATGAAGCCCTGATGTCCCGGAGTTGACGGCCACCGATGCCCGGCCATCGAGAAGTACCTCAGAGAATTCCCTTTCGAAAGCAGCTACCTCCCGGCCCTGGGCCAGCATTCCGCTGGCAAGGACCGCGTCTACGGCTGCGCGCTCCTCGTCTCCGATAATCGGCCTGGCTGCGGGGATAAAGTCCTGGTTCATGCGTGGTCCTCTGCCTCTTTCAGGGAAATTCCATCTTCAACATATTTGGCGCCCGTGGCCGGACATACCCAGTACTTGCCTTCCTCGCGGAGTGGCTCACCGGCCTTGCCGACCCAGCCGAGACGGCGGGCAGGAACACCTGCCACCAAGGCAAACGCCGGAACGTCCTTCGTGACCACGGCGCCTGCGGCGATGGTTGCCCACCGTCCGATCGTCAATGGTGCCACGCAAACAGCCCGGGCGCCGATCGACGCACCATCCTCGATGGTTACACCCACGGGCGTCCAGTCATGGGAACTTTTCAGCGAGCCGTCGGGGCTTACCGACCGTGGATAGGTGTCGTTCGTCAACACGACTGCGGGTCCGATAAACACACCCTTGCCCAGTCGCGCCGGCTCGTACACCAGCGCGTAGTTCTGGATCTTCGTGTTGTCACCGATCTGTACACCGGTCCCGATGTAGGCGCCACGGCCCACGATGCAGTTCCGGCCGATATTCGCATCTTCACGGACTTGCGCGAGGTGCCAGACTTTTGTGCCCTCGCCGAGGACTGCCTGGTCCGAAACGTCGGCGCTTGGTGCAACGCTGCTCATTTTGTTTCTCCTGTCAGGAAATGCTGCTGGACTCTCGCAGGAAGGCGAGGAGGCACTATGCCTTGCCGATGACGCGGTAGGTCACTCCGGGCCACTTCTCCGCGCTGCTGACGCGACGGCCGTCAACAAACGTCTTGACGCCTGGCAGATCTGCCGGGATCAGGTCTTTATACTCGGCGTGATCAGCCTGCACCACAGCGGCATCGGCCGGCTCACCCAGGTGGTACGGGGAGAAGCCCAGCTTGACCAATTCCTCGTCTGTGTACATGGGGTCGTGGACCAGCGCGGTTCCGCCGCGGCGGGCAATGGCGTCGACGGCATCGAAAACGCCGGAGAATGCCGTCTCCTTGACACCTCCACGATAAGCCGCTCCGAGCACCACGATCCTTGCCCCGTTGAGGTTTCCGTGGGCCCCTTCCAGGAGGCCGATGGTGTAGTCGGGCATGTCGGCATTGGCTGCGCGCGCGGCCCGCACCACCGTGGCCTCCGGATCGTTCCAGAGGTAGAGGCGCGGATATACCGGGATGCAGTGGCCGCCGACAGCGATGCCCGGCTGGTGGATATGGCTGTATGGCTGCGAGTTCGAGGCTTCGATGACCTGGTAGATGTCGATGCCCGCCGTGGCAGCGAACCGGGCAAACTGATTCGCCAGGCCGATGTTTACATCCCGGTAGGTGGTCTCGGCCAGCTTAGCCAGCTCCGAAGCTTCCGCAGATCCAAGATCCCAGACGCCGTTCGCACGCCTGAGGTCATGTCGTTCATCGAAGTCGAGCACAGACTCATAGAATTCGATGGCCTTGGCAGCCCCGGCCTCGGACAATCCGCCTACCAGCTTGGGGTATTTGCGCAGGTCTTCAAAGACGCGCCCGGTCAGCACGCGTTCCGGGGAGAACACCAGATGGAAGTCCTTGCCCTCCTCCAGTCCGGAGGCTGCTTCCAAAGCCGGCTTCCAGCGTGTCCGAGTGGTACCGACCGGCAGGGTGGTTTCATAGGAAACCAGGGTTCCGGGGGTCAGGTGCTTGCCCAGTTCGGCCGTCGCCCCGTCCATCCAGCCGAAGTCCGGCTTGGCTTCCGAGTCCACGAACAGCGGCACCACCAGCACCACTGCATCGGCGCCCGGAACAGCCTGCGCATAGTCGGTCGTGGCGCGGAGCTTTCCGGCCGGCACCAGCGCGGAAAGCTGTTCCTGAAGATGTGCCTCGCCGGGGAACGGCTCCGTTCCCGCATTGACGAGGTCGACTACCTGCTGGTTGACATCGACGCCAATGACGTCATGTCCCTTGGATGCGAACTGGACGGCCAGGGGAAGTCCGATTTTTCCCAACGCAATTACAGCAATCTTCACGATTCCGGTGCCTTTTCTCTCATGGATTGCAGGTGCAACCATACGGCGGCACCTGATTTTCCTTTAACACTATCCGTTGCCCCAACTGGGCGCCGACACGAGACAGCGTCTGTTGTCTAGCTCCGCAGCCTGGCCACTGCTTCATCGATTGCGCCATCAAACGTAATACGTCCGTGATCCAGTAGGATGCCACGCGCGCAGATCTTCGAGACCAGGTCCAGGTCGTGACTCACCACAACCAGGGTCTTGTTCGCGGCTGCCAGTTCGTTGATCTTGTCGATGCATTTCCGTTGGAAGGGCTCGTCGCCGACTGCCAGGATCTCGTCGACGAGGAACACCTCGGGGTCGGTGTGAACGGCCACTGAGAACGCCAGGCGAAGGTACATGCCGGAGGAATAGAACTTAACCTCGGTGTCAATGAACTGGTCTATCTCGGCGAAGTCAATGATGGAATCGAAGCGCTCATTGATTTGCGTCTCGGTCATGCCCAGGATCGCTCCATTGAGATAGACGTTGTCCCGGCCGGAGAGATCCGGATGGAAACCGGCACCTACCTCAATCAGGCCTGCCACCCTGCCGCGCGTCCTCACCGATCCCGAATCGGGCAGCATAACGCCGGAGATATGCTTCAGAAGCGTCGATTTGCCGGATCCATTGAATCCAAGCAGGGCGACAGCTTCGCCCTGCTTGATGTCAATGCTGACATCTTTCAAGGCATGAAACTTCTGGGAAAGGTCGCCTTTGCGTCCCTTGACCAGCCAGACGAACGCCTCTTTGAGCGAGCGTGTGTGCCTGAGTACAAACTGTTTGTTGATATCCCGGATTTCGACGGCGGTTGTCATTGTCAGAGCTCCTGCGCGAATCGGCCCTCAAGGCGTCGGAATGTCAGCTGGCCAATGACCAGAACGGCCGCCGCGGTCAGGACACCCACCGGGATCCAAAGGGCGAGGAGATTGGGCGGCACACCCTGGCTGCCGTCCGTAGTAGGGAGCCAGAAAGCGAAGTGGAAGGCCTCCACGCCGATGGTCAGCGGGTTCATTTGGTAAATGGTGAAGCCCAGATCTCCGATCTGGTTTCGGACCATGGTCCATGAGTACATCACCGGTGATGCCCACGTGGCCATCATAAGCAGCAAGTCGACCAGATTCTCCGAGTCTCTGAAATACACGTTCACCGATCCGAACAACAGCCCCAGACCGGTCGCCAGCATCGCAACTATCACGAATCCCGCGCCGGCAGCAGCCAGCTGGAGGATGCCTGGCCGCCAGCCGGCTGCCACGCAGCCTATAAGAAGGACCACCATCTGCGGCACAAAATGCACCGCTGACACCCAAACAGAGGCCACCGGGAACAGCTCCCGCGGCAGATATATCTTCTTGATCAACCCGCCGTTGGCCACGATGGACCGGGCTGCATTCGCCAATGCCTCGGAGAAGAAATTGATCAGGACTATTCCGGAAAAGAGGTAGACGGCGTAATTCTCCAGACCTCGCTCGAGACCGAGGAAAATGCCCAGGGCAACGTAGAACACGATGAACTGGACACCGGGCTTCACATAGGACCAGAGCAGACCGAGCACTGACCCCCGGTATCTCACCTTGAGCTCTTTCCGGACCAGAAGCTTCAGCAGAAACCTGGAACGGAGTACATCTGCCAGCCCGCTGCCGAAACCAGGCCTCACGAGGCCTAAGTCAGTTGATGTCATTTCCGGTCTGGCTCGCTGTGGGCCTCGAAAGTCTTCTTCCACGTTTCCAGCGAGGTGATCTCAGGCAGGGCGCGGCGGTATTCCGCCCGCAGCCGCGGCCAGCTCCTGAGCACCTGGGCGTAAACCCCGATGCTCTGCGCCAGCAACTCCCGTACACGCTTGGGGTCACGCTGATACCAGGACGCACCGGTACCGTCTGCGTTGGATACGATCGCGCTGTCGTACTGGGAAACGCGCCACCATTTGTTGTCCTGGTGCGGGACAAAGGCCTGGGGATGGTCCTTCGCGTCTACCTTGACGGGCTTGGCGATATGCCGGAAGACGTTCTTAGCCGTCCACGGCAAAATAGTTGCGTAGGACGGTGCGGCGAAGCCCTTACCGCGCCGCGGCGGACGGCCCGACTTCAGGTGGGGGAAGTCCTCGATCTCCGGCCTGAATTGCGCCTCCGGATAGTCCTCGGCCATTGCACGAATGTCTGGCAGCCTGGTGGGCAGAAGCGAGTGCAGGTGATCCGGGCCCTTCAGGAGATCCCTCATTGCCTCGATCCTGCCTCGAACAGTGAAGTACTGCATCGAAATCAGGTGCTTCAGATCCATTTTCATCGAGTTCTCGAGGAGCCCTCCGCCGAGCTCATACGGGCTGTGAAGCAGCGCATAAATAAACCGGTTCCGGGTATGGAAGTAAGACTGCCACCCGACAAGATCATCCTTGTCGATCCAGGAAACGTGCCACACCGCCGAACCAGGCAAGGAGACAGTGCCATAACCTGCAGCCTTGGCACGGACACCGTACTCGGAGTCATCCCACTTAATGAATACCGGCAGTGACAGTCCGATCTCGCGGATCACCTCCGTTGGGATCAGACACATCCACCATCCGTTATAGTCAACGTCCACCCGACGGTGCATCCAAGGAGTGTCCCGCAGGTTGCGCCGGCCGAAGTTGTGTCGCATCTTCTGGTTCGGGTTGGGCTCGTCCGGGCCAACGACGTAGGAGTTAACTATCTCCCCAAAGGTGTGCAGGACATTGCGGTCGTGCAGGTCGAACATGTGTCCGCCCACGAGCGTCGGTGTCCTGCAGTAGTCTGCGAAGGTGCCCAGCCGTTCGATGCTTTCGGGTTCAATGACAACGTCATCGTCAAGCAAGAGGACGTAGTCGCTGCCGTTCTCAACGGCTTCGTACATGCCGCGGGCAAATCCCCCTGATCCTCCGAGATTCGCCTGATGGATAACCCTGAGCTTGTCGCCCAGGACACTTCGAACTGCGTCGAACCCGTCGGCATCCTGGACCTTGTCCGTACCTTGGTCCACAACGATGACTTCTTTTACGTTCTGGAGCGCTTCAGGATGTTCACTCAGAATCCGCAGGTTGTTGACGCAGAAGGCGGTCTTGTTCAATGTGGTGATTTCCACAGTGATCGACCCATTCTGACGACGCTCGGCCTGCGCCTGCCATTCTGCCCCCGAGAACAGCAGCTCATCCTTACCTGCGGTCACATCGAACCAGTACCAACCGCCGTCGCCAAAGGGAACAAGGGACAGCGTAAAGATTGTCTCAGCGTCACCCTGCACCCGGGAAGTTTCGACGTGCTGCAATGATCCACGGGCATTGGATTTGTAGACGCTGACAGTGCCGTGACCCGAAGTCCTGACGCTCAGCCGGACCTCACGGACGGTTGTCCAACGGCGCCAGTATGAGGCGGCAAAAGCGTTGAAATACGTTCCGAAGGAGATGCGTTCTCCGGCCCGCACCGAGGCCGTTGTCCTGGACAGCACATCGTCGGCATGAACTATTCGGCTAATGCTCGGTTGCTCGATCCGCGCTTCCAATACCCGCCCGAGGCCGGACGCCTCGCCGGAAAGATCTGACGCGCTGCTGACAACTCCTGAATCCAGGTAAAGCGGCAACGTTTCCATGCCACGCTCGCCGGGGAGAATCACCCGTTGAATCGTTGCCCAGCCGGCTTCAACGCCGTCCTGTTCCTCCGGAGCCAGGGAATCACTGTTCTGCTGCGTCACGCTCATGCGTCCACTCCTCCGCTTTCGATCTCAGTGCCTGCTTCAAAGTGCGGCCGGATTTTGTTGTCGAACATGGTCAGAGCAGAGCCGATGGCCATGTGCATGTCGAGGTACTTGTACGTGCCCAGGCGCCCGCCGAAAAGGACGTCCCGCTCGGCTGCCGCCAGGTCCCGGTACCTGAGCAACCGTTCGCGGTCAGCCGCCGTATTGATCGGGTAGTACGGCTCGTCGCCCTTTTCGGCGGCACGCGAGAACTCCCGCATGATGACGGTCTTGTTTGTCTGGTAGTCGCGCTCCGGGTGGAAATGGCGCGGTTCAATGATGCGCGTGTACGCCACATCGGCATCGTTGTAGTTGACCACTGATGTTCCCTGGAAATCACCGACGTCGAGCACTTCTTCCTCGAAGTCAATGGTGCGCCAGGACAGGTCGCCTTCTGCGAAGTCGAAGTAACGGTCAACCGGTCCGGTGTAGATGACCGGGATATTGCCAACTACCTTGTCCTTGCTGTATTCGTGGGAGTCGTCGAAGAAATCAGTGTTCAGCCGGACCTCGATGTTCGGGTGATCAGCCATCTTCTCGATCCACGCGGTATAGCCGTTCGTGGGAAGTCCCTCGTACGTGTCGTTGAAGTACCGGTTGTCGTAGTTGTAACGGACCGGGAGCCTGGAGATGATGCCCGCGGGCAGGTCCTTGGGATCCGTCTGCCACTGCTTGCCGGTGTAGTGCTTAATGAATGCCTCGTAGAGCGGGCGACCGATCAGCTGGATGCCCTTGTCGTTGAGGTTCTGCGGATCAGTTCCGGCAAGTTCGCCGGCCTGTTCCTGAATGAGCGCCTGAGCCTCGCCCGGAGTGAGGTTTGCCCGGAAGAACTGATTGATCGTTGCCAGGTTGATCGGCAGGGAGTAGACCTCGCCCTTGTGGACCCCGTAGACCTTGTGAACGTAGTTCGTGAACGAAGTGAAACGGTTGACGTAATCCCAGACCCGTTCGTTGGAAGTGTGGAAGAGGTGCGCACCGTAGCGGTGGACCTCGATGCCGGTCTGCTCTTCCTTTTCGCTGTAGGCATTGCCACCGATGTGGTGGCGGCGGTCGATGACAACCACCTTTAAGCCCAGCTCAGTGGCGGCCTGTTCTGCGATTGTCAGGCCGAAGAAGCCCGACCCTACGATGACGAGGTCAGCGGTCACTAAATCTCCTGGTTCGAAAGCGGGCAGCGCAATGTTGCGCATTGTCTGCTGCTCTAGCCTACCCGAGAGTACCGCTCCATCTGCGAATCCAAGGCGTCGAGCGGAGTTATCCACATGCCATGTTCCCGGCAGGACACGCGGACCCTGCCCGCGCTAGTGTGGTCTCAAATTCGTCGCCAAAGAATTGAGGTGGACCGTTGACGCTCCACTGCACGCTGGTCCGGGGACCGGGTTCCCGCAGCACTGATGAACCCCTGGAGCTGACAATCGAGGCATCGCCGGACTGCACGGGCGAAGCGCTTCAGACTGAAATCACCCGTTACTTCGGGACCCGGGAACTGACGCTGGACGGATCGGCAGTATCCGCGATGACCGTGGGAGTCCCTCCCCTGGTCAACGGTGCGATCCTGGTCGACGGCGGCACCCCCGCAGCCAGACCCGGGATCAGCCCAAAAGACGGCTCTCCCCCGTCCCTGATGCTTGTCGTCCGCAGCGGACCAGGCGCCGGGACAATGCTGCCCCTGCAGCGCGGAACATACCGGATTGGCCGAAGCAACACGGAAGTCATCATTCCGGACGCCGATCTGTCGAGGGAACATGCCAGGCTTGAGGTCTCGGACACAGCCATCACCATTGTTGATCTCGACAGCGCAAATGGCACAGAAGTGGATGGCAAACGGGTAAGGAAAGCGGTCGTATCAACCGGCTCGACGGTTCGCTGTGGCAATTCGACAATGTCGGTCATCTTCCGAGGAGCCCTGTCGCTTTCGGGACATGAGTTGGCGGAGGCGGGTCAATCCGTAGCAGCACCACTCAAGATCAGTCGTCGGGCTGAAGCCGGCAACCGGACAGCCCTCCTTCTCTCGGCCGGGCTGCCGTTGGTCATCGGCGTGGGTCTGGCTGTCCTCACCGGCATGTGGATGTTCCTCGCTTTTACAGCCGTCTCCGCAGTTTCCGTCCTCGTTCCTGTGGTTGTGGGCAGGCGGCAACGCGGCGAGCTGAAAGCGGCGATCGCCGCTGCCGTGCAGGAAGACCGGAAACGCCGACGGCGATCCGCCCCTTCCGCTGCAGATCTGGTGATCAGTGGTCCAGTCGCGGTGACCGGACAGAACATCAACCTGGATGAAAGAGGCGTCGTCTGGCTGCGACTCGGGCTGGCCGAGCAGCAAGCAAACATCAGCTTCGAACCGGATGATCCGAACCTTGCGCGTCCTGCTCTGGGATGGGCGCCGCTAACGCTGGATCCATCCACCCCCATTGCATCCGTGCGGGGGGCCCGACGAGCAGTGAATGGTCTGGCCCACTCCATCATCATGCAGCTCAGCGGCTACCCGCTGGCGCGGAACACGAGGATTCTCATCCACGGTCGGATTGGACTGCTGCCACTCGCGGCCCGCTATCTGGACAAGGTGACTCTTTCCGCCAATACCCGCTCCACGGCCGCGGTGCTGATTCCGGATCCTGCCCCCGGGAATTCCCCTGGCGTCCTGATGATCATGGGAGACGTCGGTTCGGCCGGCCCGGACGCCGAGATCATCGAGGAAGCGCGGGGCCGGGGCTGGCAGGTGTTCCACTTCATCCACGCTGCCGGAGCAGCATCACCAACCGACATCGAACTGGGCGAACGCACCGCAACGCTCAGTACCGGCGGTCTCAGGTCCGGATTCGTGCCTGACCTCGTTCCGGAACAGGTATTCAACCGCTACTGCCGGCAACGCGCAGCCGCAGCTGACGGAATGACCCCGAAGACGGCCTCGTTGCCTGAATCCTGCAGTCTCGGTGACGTTCTTCCACTGTCAACCGCAGAGACGTCCTTGCGTTGGGCCACCGGGCGGCTGCGGCCAGGACTTCCCGTTCCTGTTGGGCTGGCAGCCACGGGTCCCAGAATCCTTGATCTCGAAGCTGACGGCCCCCACCTTCTGGTGGCCGGCACCACCGGCTCCGGAAAATCAGAACTTCTCCGGAGCCTGACGGCGGCACTGGCGCTCAGCTTTCCGCCTGACCGCATCAATTTCCTGTTTATCGATTTCAAGGGCGGTTCGGGGCTCGGACCGCTCACCGGACTCCCCCACTGCGTTGGCATGCTGACCGACCTCACCCTGCCCGAACTCGACCGTTCGCTTGCCTCGCTGCGGTCGGAAATCCGGCTCCGCGAAGAGCTCCTGGCATCAGTTCAAGCTCCGGATCTGGCTGCTTACCGTGCTACGTGCACCGGCGAAGCGAACCCGCTCCCCCATCTCATTCTCATCATCGACGAATTTCGGATGCTGGTGGAGGATGCCCCGGAAGCACTCCGCGAACTGATGAGAATCGCCGCCATCGGGCGTTCCCTGGGTGTGCATCTGATTATGGCCACCCAGCGTCCCCAGGGAGCTCTCACTGCCGATATCCGTGCGAATGTCACCACGAGCATCGCGCTCCGGGTCCAGTCCGAGATGGAGTCAGTAGATATTATCAACTCGAAGATCGCGGCCGGCATCGCTGTCGATGCCCCAGGCAGGGCCTTCCTTGCCCGCGGAACCGAGGCGGCCGAGGAGTTCCAAACCGCATCGCTCGGCCTGGCCTCTGCAGGAGTCCAGGAAACCGGAATTACCATCCGGCTCGCTGAAGACGCGTTGTCGGCCCCGTTTCCGGCGAAGGACAGCCAGTCAACCGGTCCAGCGACGATCACACCAGCGGAGGCAGCCGCGCCGATCATTGACCTGACCTGCCGGCTATGGTCAACCATGGGCGGATCGTCGGCGCGCAGGCCGGTCGCAAACCCTTTGCCTGCGCCGCTGCCCTTCTCCCGCCGGCGCGATTTCGCCCCGGCACATCCTGCCGCAGAGGTGCACGCCCTGTCCCTTGACGCCTCAGGAGCCGAAAAAAGCTGCTCCGCCCAGCTGGGCTGGGTGGATCTTCCGGACGAACAACGGATCGCGTTGCTCGAATGGCGGCCGGCGGAGCACGGCCATATCGGTTTGGTCGGCGGACAAGCCAGCGGAGCGCCGGAGGCGATGCTTCTGGCCGTCCATCAGTTGATAACCGACCGGGCCGAAACGCACTTCTACATACTCGACGCCGACACCTCGTTCGGCGACATTGCAGCATCTGAACGCGTGGGAGCAGTGGCCTGCCTGCATGAACTTCGACGCGGTGTCCGCGTGCTGGAGCGGCTCGCACATGAGATGTCAGCGCGGCTCAGCCGTCAACAGGGCGAACAGCAAACCCCGCTGGTTCTTGTTATATCCGGTTGGGGTTCCTGGGTTTCCGCTTTCCGTGCAGGGCCGCTCATGTGGGCCGAGGATGTGATCCAGGACATCGTGCGTGACGGAAAAAAGGCCGGCATCACAGTGATCATCTCAGGAGAACGGGAGCTCGTAACCTCCCGGTTCTTCGCCTCGGTCCCGAACCGCGTGTTTTTTCCGACCGGATCCAATGAAGACAGCCGGCTGGCATGGCCGAGGCTGCCGGACACGGCCCCGGTACCGGGCCGTGGAGTAGCACAAGGAGCTCTCGCAGATGGCAAGACGGCCGTGTGTCAGTTCTTCGCCTGGCCTGTCAACGACGGATCAGCGGAAGAAGCACCGCACCGGCAGCCACCCGCGCTTCTGGAGGTTCCCTTCAGGATAGAACCGCTGCCCGCACGGGTACTGGTAGAAGACGTGCTGTCGCGGCTGGGCGCCGGCATAGGCGGCAGCATGGGCAGTGCGGCCCCGGATTCCTGCGACAAGGCACCTTCAGCAAGTGACTCGCCGGCGAACCGGCGTCGCCGCCTGTATATAGGGCTCGGTGGGGACGAACTGGATCCCGTGGCTGTGCGGTTGCCTGCAGGCAGTGTCCTGGCCGTTCTCGGTGGTCCTGCATCCGGCAAGAGCACCTTGATCGAGGCCCTTCCCGCCATCAACACATCGATCCGCAGCTGGCTCTGTCCCGCTTCCGGATCCAGTCCGGAAGAATATTGGGCCCGGGTCCATGCCAAGGCCATGTCGGAACAGCTTGACCGGAACTCCGTGGTGCTTGCCGACGATGCGGATCTGCTCCCGCCCGCGGCCAACCAACACCTCCTCGAGCTGAACAACATGGGGTGGACAGTCATATGGACAGCCGGTTTCAGCTCCACGTTGATGCAAAGTGTTCCGCTGGCCCTCAACACCCGCAGCCATGGAACCGGTGTGCTCATCGCACCTCGAAGCCTGATGGACGGTGACTTCTTCGGCCTGCGCTTCGAGCTGGAAGCCAGCCCGCCAGCTGGCCGCGCCATCCTCATTTCGGATGGCAGGGCAACCGCGGTCCAGCTACCCCTGAGTGCACCCCCGTCAGAACCGGGGCTGCCCGTCCTGAGGCCGGAAGGCGCTACAGGGCAGGAGGTGACCCGCCCGTCCGCGATGCAAAGCCGATGACCCGTTTGTCGAACAGGAGCACAATGCCGGCAACCGCCGGCACCAGCATGGCGAGTCCGGCCAGGGTGTATCCACCGGTGAGCGTGGGAAAGCCAATGGCCAATGCAAAGAGCTGTGCCACCAGAGCGCCGGCCCTCGTCCACCGGTAGCCACGAAAGAGGAAATGCCCCACGGCATAAAGCCAGGCCGAAAAGGCCAGAAGCAACACGAGAGTGAACACTGCCCCCCAGAACGAAAGCACCGGTGCCCGGGAAGCCAATTGGAATCCGTACCAGACGGCGGCAGCGAGCAACGCCGTCGCCTCGGCTGCAACGATCAGCGCAATGACGCTTACTCCGCGCGGCCGCTCGGCCGGCGAATCAAGCGGCGAATCAGGGGGCGAGGCCGACACGCCCGTGTGGAGGGAGTCATCATCAGCGGGGCCAGGGGAAGCATTGGGAGGGTTCAGGGGGGGTCTTGACACACTGGCACCCTACCGGACATAGTCAACTAACGGTGAGGGCCCGGACGGCCGGTGTGATGTATCGCTCACGCTTTGGAGTGATTTCCTAGACCATTACCCCTTGTTTACACGGCGTTAACATGACACGCTTAATTCAGATGACCAAGGGGGCCCTGCAGGGCCCCTTTCCTATGTAGCCTCAAGTGAATATTTTCACAAAGAGTTCCGCATTTTCCCAGGAATGGAGTGACTGATCAGCATGGATTGGCGTAACCGCGCAGCGTGCCTCGACAAGGACCCGGAGCTGTTTTTCCCAGTAGGCAACACCGGGCCTGCCCTCCTTCAGATCGAGGAAGCAAAGAGCGTATGCCGCCGCTGCCCGGTCGTTGATACGTGCCTGCAGTGGGCACTCGAATCCGGCCAGGACGCCGGCGTCTGGGGTGGCATGAGCGAAGACGAGCGACGTGCGCTCAAGCGCCGGGCAGCGCGCGCGCGCCGCGCCTCCTGACGAGTGAAGGCTGACAGCTGACAGCGCACCACAAAACCAACGGCAATGGCCGCGGACCTCCGGGTCCGCGGCCATTGCCGTTATTAGCCGGGGTTGGACTTGAGTGCCTACCGTCTGACGAGGCTCAGCACAATCTGAACTGCAGTCCCGCCGCCATCGCGGCGCTGCCACTGGATCGAACCACCCAGTTCGCTCGTCACGAGCGTGCGGACAATCTGAAGGCCCAGACCCTCCACATGCGGGATCTCCGGCAACCCCACGCCGTCATCCGCCACTGTGACGGTGAGCAGCTCCTCGCCATCTTCGCCCTCCGAGCGGTCGGCCAAAAGCCAGACTGTTCCGGTTCGCCCCTCTAGTCCGTGCTCGACGGCGTTGGTCACCAGTTCGTTGATCACCAGCGCCAGCGGGGTGGCGAAGTCACTTGGCAGCTCGCCGAAGAGTCCGGCCCGCTCGGTCTTTACCTGCTGGGAGGGAGACGCCACTTCGGCAGAAAGCCTGAACTGACGGCCGATGAGTTCATCGAAATCGACGCTCTGGGCCAGGCCCTGTGACAGGGTCTCATGGACCAGCGCGATGGTGGCAACCCTGCGCATGGCCTGTTCAAGACCCTGTTTTGCCTCATCACTGACCATCCGGCGGGATTGCATGCGCAAAAGAGCTGCAACCGTCTGGAGGTTGTTCTTGACCCTGTGGTGGATCTCGCGGATGGTTGCGTCCTTGGTGACAAGCTCCAATTCGCGGCGTCGCAGCTCCGACACATCGCGGCACAGGACCAACGCACCGAACCGCTGTTGTTCATCGCGCAGCGGGATAGCCCGCAGAGACAGGCTCACGCCGCGCGATTCGATCTCGCTGCGCCAGGGCATCCGTCCGGTGACCACCAGAGGCAGAGTTTCGTCCACCATCCGCCGGTCTTTCAGCAGACTGGCGGTTACCTCGGCAAGCGAGCGGCCCTCAAGCGATTCGCCGTCACCAAGCCGTCTGAATGCGGACACGCCATTGGGGCTGGCGTACTGCACAATGCCGTCGGCGTCGAGCCTGATCAGACCGTCTCCCACACGCGGCGCGCCGCGGCGGGAACCAGTGGGTGAGGCAAAATCCGGCCACAAACCCAGGGTGCCCATCCGCAACAGGTCGTAAGCACATTGGCGGTAGGTCAGTTCAAGCCGTGAAGGCATCCGGGAACTGGAGAGATCCATATGGGAAGTGACCACGGCCAAGGTGCGTCCGTTCCTGACCATCGGCACGGCTTCAACCCGGAGCGCCATGTCGCTGCTCCAGTTGGTTTCGCTTGAGCGCTCGATGATGCGGCTGTTCCAGGCCTTGTCCACCAGCGGCTGCAGGTCCGAGCGGATTCCCTCCCCCACGAAGTCGGCATGAAAGACCGTGTGTGTGGTGGAGGGGCGGACGTGCGCCAGCGCCACATACCCGTGCTCAGGATGGGGAAACCACAAGGCAAGGTCGGCAAACGCAAGGTCGGCCACCATCTGCCAGTCGCCCACCAGGAGGTGCAGCCACTCAGCATCCCCCGGCCCAAAATCAGCATGTTCCCTGATAGGGTCCGTAAAGATTGCCACTGCACCTCCATTTTCAACGCCGGGACAGTCCCCTCAGCGTCGGACGATTGACCTCAAGAGCCTCAATGCTACCGACAGTGAAGCCATATCGTCGGCTTCGAGCGAGTTGACCTCGTCAAACATGCTCTTGGCACGGCCCAGCTGTTCTGCGTTCAGCCCTTCCCAGACTTTCAGCCGGTCTTCTGCCGGGGTTCCCGTCGACGTGGACTCAAGTACCGCCGTCGTCATGTCTGAAACGGTCGAGTAGAGGTCATCCCGCAAGGCCGCGCGCGCAAGCGCCTGCCACCGGTCCGCCCTCGGCAGCTTGGTGATGCGTTCCAGCAGGGAATCTGCATGGAAGCGGTTGAACACGGTGTAGTAGACATGCGCGATGCTTTCCACTGGTTCCGCGCTGACATGGGCGATCTTGGCGATGTCCAGCAGGACGAAGCTTTCGAAGAGCTCGGCCCAGCGGTGGGCCAGATCTTCCGGCAGTTTCCAGCCACGGGCTTTCTCAAGCCATCCTGCCACCCTCGACCGGTCATCGCCGCGCAGGTAATCCAGCAGGCGGGCGCGCATCGGGTCCATGAGCGGCTTGAACTCCGCCACCGTATCGGCAATAGGCCGCGAGCCACTGCCTTGACCAAGGACCCACCGCACCGCACGGTCCAGCAGGCGCCGGATATCGAGGTGGATGGTGCTCCAGTGTTCGGTGGGGAAGGACGCCGGCAGGCTGTTAAGTTCCTCCACCATGATGTCCAGCTCGTAGACTTCGCGGAGAGCCACAAAGGCCTTGGCGACAGCCACCTCGCTTGCCGACGTTTCCTCCATGGTGCGGAATGCAAAGGTGATGCCGCCCATGTTGATCATGTCGTTTGCCACTATCGTCGCAATGATCTCGCGGCGCAGCGGATGCGTGTCCAGCTCGGCGTCGAACTTCTCCCGCAGCTGCTTGGGGAAGTAGTCCCGGAGCGTCTGCCGGAACCATGGATCGTCGGCCAGATCGCTTTCGCGCAGGGACGTGGCGAGCTCAATCTTGGCATAGGCCGCGAGTACGGAAAGCTCCGGCGAGGTCAGTCCCTGGCCCTGTTCGAGCCGCTCGCGCAGCGTTGCCGTGGAGGGCAGAGCCTCAAGGTCCCGCTTCAAGTCAGCAGACTTTTCCAGCCAGTCCATGAGCCGCTCGTAACTGGGGCTCCATTCCGCAACGCGCATGCGGTCGTTAAGCAGCAGGATGTTCTGGTCGATGTTGTCCTCGAGCACCAGCCGCCCGACTTCCTCCGTCATCGATGCCAGGAAGTCGGCACGTTCTGCTGCCTCCAGTTTCCCGGCGGCCACCATCCGGTCCACGAAGATCTTGATATTGACCTCGTGGTCTGAGCAGTCCACACCGGCCGAATTATCGATGGCATCGGTGTTCAGGATGACGCCCTGCAGGGCTGCCTCAATTCGGCCGCGTTGGGTCATGCCAAGGTTTCCGCCTTCGCCCACCACTTTGACCCTGAGCTCACGGCCATCAACCCGGATGGCATCATTGGCTTTGTCCCCTACCTGGGCATTCGACTCGGTGCTTGCCTTGACGTACGTCCCGATGCCGCCGTTGTAGAGCAGGTCAGCCGGCGCAAGGAGGATGGCCCGAAGGAGTTCGGGCGGACTGAGCTGTTTAATGCCCTCTGGCAGCCCCAAGGCAGCCCTCACCTGCTCCGAAACGGGAATGATTTTGGCTTGCCGGGCATACACGCCGCCGCCGTTGCTGATGAGCGACTGGTTGTAGTCGTCCCAGGAGGACCGTGGCAAATTGAACAGCCGCTGACGCTCCGCGAAGGAAGCCGCCTCGTCGGGAGCCGGATCCAGGAAGATATGCCTGTGGTCGAAAGCAGCCAGCAGCCGGATGTGCGGCGAGAGCAGCATGCCGTTGCCGAACACGTCACCGGACATGTCCCCCACACCCACAACGCTGAAGGGTTCGGACTGGGTGTCCAGGTCAAGCTCGCTGAAGTGGCGCTTGACGGATTCCCAGGCGCCGCGGGCAGTGATGCCCATCGCCTTGTGGTCGTATCCTACCGAGCCTCCGGAGGCGAAGGCGTCGCCGAGCCAGAAACCGTATTCAGCCGAGAGTCCGTTGGCGATGTCAGAGAACGTTGCGGTACCTTTGTCTGCCGCCACCACAAGGTAGGAGTCGTCGTCATCATGCCTCACAACATCGGTCGGTGAGACCAGAGCCTCGCCGTCCGGCGTAGTGATCAGATTGTCCGTGAGGTCGAGCAGTCCACGGATGAAGGTCTTGTAGCTTTCGATCCCCTCAGCCATCCAGGCAGCGCGGTCCGCAGCAGGATTCGGAAGCTGTTTGGCAAAGAAACCACCCTTGGCGCCGGTTGGAACGATCACGGCGTTCTTGACGGTCTGGGCCTTGACCAATCCCAGGATCTCGGTGCGGAAGTCTTCCCGGCGATCCGACCAGCGCAACCCGCCACGTGCCACTTTGCCGAAACGAAGGTGGACACCTTCCACGCGCGGTGAGTAAACCCAGATCTCGAACACTGGCCTGGGGAACGGCAGACCCTCGATTTTGGCCGGATTGAGCTTGAAACTCAGGTATGGCTTGTTCTGGTGAAAATTCGTGCGCAGGGTGGACTCAATCAGGTTCACAAAGGTCCGCAGCACCCGATCGGCGTCCAGCGTTGGCACCAATTCGATCGAAGCGGCCAGTTCTTCACGAACGGCCGACTGCCGGGCATCACGTTCCGCGTCCGGCAATGCGGG
Organism: Micrococcaceae bacterium Sec5.7; assembly: GCA_039636785.1. Lineage (NCBI taxonomy): Bacteria > Bacillati > Actinomycetota > Actinomycetes > Micrococcales > Micrococcaceae > Micrococcaceae bacterium Sec5.7. The sequence goes on from CP144169.1 coordinate 2,487,888, forward strand.
GTCGAAGCGCGCCGCGAACAGCGCGTTAAGTCCCCGTGTCACCTCCGGATTCGCCAGCAGTGTGTCCGCCATGAACTCGAAGGAATTCGTGTTGCCCATTTGGGCCATGTACTTGGCGTATGCACGCAGGACAATAATCTGGCGCCAGTGCATGCGTTCGCGGAGGGCCAGCCTGTCAAAGCTGTCCGACTCCACGGCGCCCGAAACAGCTGCTCCGAAGGATTCGGCAAGCAGTTGTCCGGTTGACAGGGGATCAACGCCGGCCGGGAATTTCAGCCCCAGGTCATACAGGAAGAAGTCCCGGCGGTCCGCTGTCTCGATCTCAAAGGGCCGTTCGTCCAGCACCTCAAGACCAAGGTTGTGGAAGTAGGGAAGAATCTGGCTCAGGCTCTTGGGCTCGAGCATGTACAGCTTGACGCGTGCATCCTCTTCAAGGGTGGCCCCGGCCCCTTCCGGCAGGTACACATGGACACCGGGCCGCTCCGGCCTGACATCCTGGGATGTCCGCTCGGCAGCTGCGCCGTACTTTTCGAAGCGGGCGATGTCCTCCAGCGCATCTTCCACTTCGTAGTCCACGCGGTAGCTCGCCGGGAACGCCTCGGCCCAGACGCCGGCCAGTTCCTTAGTCTCGGCGTCAGCACCGCCGTCGCGCAGTACTTCAGTGATGCCTTCACTCCACGACCGGGCGGCCCGGACCAGTCGTTTCTCGAGCTCTTCGGGGTTGACGTTGCTGACGTCGGCATTCTTTGGAAGACGGATCCGGAAAAACAGCCGTGCGAGGGCTGACTCCGTCATCCGTGCCTCGTAGTCGATCGACACGGCCTGGAACGTCTCGCGGAGCTCCTGTTCGATGCGGAGCCGGACGTTGGTGGTGTAGCGGTCGCGGGGAAGATATACGACGGCGGACATAAACCTGCCGTAGATATCAGGTCGGAGAAACAGCCTGGTCCTGCGGCGCTCCTGGAGCCGCTGGATCCCGGTTGCAGTGGCGGCAAGATCCGGGATTTCGATCTGAAACAGTTCGTCGCGGGGGTAAGTTTCAAGGATTCCCAGCAGGTCCTTACCGGAATGCGAGTCCGGCGGGAAGCCCGCGCTGCGGAGGACAGCGTCCACCTTTTCCCGGACAATCGGAATGTTGCGGACGGAGCCGGCGTAGGCGCTCGTGGCAAAGAGACCGATAAAGCGCTGCTCACCGTTGACGTTTCCCGCGGAGTCAAAACTCTTGACCCCGATGTAGTCAAGATATGCAGAACGGTGAACCGTGGAGCGGGAGTTTGCCTTGGTGATCACGAGGGCACGCTTCTCGCGCGCCTTTTTCCGGCCGGCTTCGGTCAGGTGCTGCAACTGATGCGAATCGGCACTCGCGCGCAACAGCCCAAGGCCGCTGTCATCACGAAGCTGCAGGACGTCCTCACCGGAGTCATTAACGAGATCGTATTCCCGGTATCCGAGGAAGGTGAAGTTCCCCTCGTCCAGCCAGTGGAGGAGGTCCTGCGCCTGCCGCAGCTCAACGATCTGGGCGGGGTTGGCCACCTTATCCAGATCCTGCGCGATCTGGAGTGCCTTGCTGCGCATTTTCGGCCAGTCCTCGACGGCGGCACGGACGTCGCCGAGCACCCGTCCCAAACCCTCAGTCAGCAGTGCCCGTGCCTCATCGCTGGCCCGGTCGATTTCCACAGCTATCCAGGATTCCATATGCGAGGCATTGTCTCCCTGTGCGATCAGGTGGGACATGCTGGGCAGCGCGGCGGTGTCGCCGCTGGAAATACCTATATGCGATGGAACTCTGTCTACCTTTACCAGTTCGCCGCTTTGGCGGTTGCGGGTGACCACGAACAAGGGGTGGAGCACCAGGTGGATCGCCGAATTCTGCCGGACAAGTTCCGCATTGACGGAGTCGACCAGGAAGGGCATGTCATCCGTGACGATGTAGACCACGGTGCCGTCCGCTTCATCGACTATTTCGATGTTTGCCTTACCTGGCAACCGGGTGGTGGCTACGTCGCGGTGGGTTTCCGCCCGGGCGGCCAGCAGATCCCGCGAATAGCCGCGGGAGTCCTCTTCCGCGAGGTGCTCGTAGTAGTCCCCGAGGTAACCCTTGCGGGCTCCGATCGAAAGGGACTGATCCTCCACGCTGGATCCAGTCGACATGGATAAACGCCTCCATCACAAATTTATGGCTGCTTCATCGCAGCCCTCATGGTGAGCCTAGCTCTTTAGCCGACGCTTTGCTGTGGGAGAAAAGACAGAGGATCGCCGGGTTTGCTGGACAGGTGCACAAACAAGGCCAGCGATCGCATAACGCAGCGGAGAGTCCGGTGCCGCCTCAAGCAACAGTGAGCCGGACAAAAGCGCTGCATCACTGGCTGCCTGGTCCGCAGGCAGGAATGCCTGGATCGCCGAGGACGGCGCGTAACGGTCCCAGGCATCCCTGAGCTGGCGCTCGGGAGACCGGCCCACTGCAGCTGCGCGGACCTTGTTCATAACAACGTGGGGGGACGCCTGCGGGACTGCCGCCTCAAGCTCCGCCAGTCCGCGCACAAGGCGCGGCACCCCGATCGGGTCTGCGGAACCTATGGCATACACGGTATCCGCCATCTCGAGGCTGCGCAGGGTCGCAGCGTTTCGCCGTGGAGCCATCGTGTCAAAGCTGAGTTCTTCATCAGCTTCGAGGCAGAACCCGGTGTCCACCACTACTACGTCCGCGATCTCCTTTGCACGTTCCAGTACCAGCGAAAGCGCCGCGGCACGGAGCTCGGTCCATCTCTCTGCCCGGGTGATTCCGGTCAGGACCCTGAATGTTCCAGACTTTGTGGCCACAGGCATGGCGACCCGCAGCAATGCGTCCTTGTCCAGCAGCCCCTGGTCCGCCAGCCTGCAGGCCTGGGCAAGACCGGCCGCCTCATCCAGCAAGCCCAGGACGGCAGCCACGCTGGCACCGTAACTATCCGCGTCCACGAGCAACACGGATTTACCCTCGGCGGCAAGCTCGCCGGCCATATTGGCAGCGACGAGGGTCCGGCCCGGTGATCCGGCCGGTCCCCAGACAGCAATAATCTGCCCGGTTCCGAACGCCACCGGAGCGGCGTCTGCGGTGTCAGGCAGTGGCCTGAAGGCAGCGCCGGTGTCCGAGAAGCCGCTTTCGCGCGAGGTCCCCTGCCGGGATCCTGTACCCGTCAGCTGAGCCACTGCATCGGAGATCCTTGCGGCCAGGGCAGAGGACTCTACCCCGGACAAAGCGGAAGCCACACCGATCCCGCGCAGCCTGGCAGCCTCTTCCGGGCTGTCAGTCAGGGCGATGATTGCTACACCCACTGCCCCCAGCCGGTCCACGAGGGACGCGGTGAGCTCCTCGCTGCCTTCGGCCACCACAGCTGCCCGGGCAAGCCCGCTCTGGCATGCAGCCAGCAGTTCAGACAGCTCGGTACACCTCCGAACCACGGCGACAGGACCGTGGAGCCGTTCGAGGCCACCGACCAGATCCTCCTGAGATTGCCCGACGGTCACCACGGGGATACTCATCTGGTTCCTCCGCCCGGATTCCAGACCACGGAAATCTTCGCTCTGTTCGCCTGTGCCCCCAGCAGTGCGGGCATCTGTGTATCGGCAACCAGGACCAGCAGAACCGTGGACTTCGAAGACCCCAGGGCCGTGGAGCCGGACGTGACCTGGGAAATTTCAGCACCGGGCAACAGAAGCCTGGGCTCGCTGAAACCATTGCGGGTATCGGGGAGCGCCACCCAGACGTCTACCAGTGTGCCCGCAACGGCCTGGTCCGGGAGCGCTTCCTCTATGGTGACCGAAACGGGCTTGCGGTCAAGTGCGTCCACCTGTCCCAGGCTCGCCCGGGGCACGAGCAGTTCCTTGCCTATGCGCTGGACAGCAACCATCCCTTCAGGAATCCCCGCTTCAACGGTGATGTAGTGTGTCTGAACGTCGCCCAGCCGCACTTTGACCCGGTTCAAGTTATCCGGCGTAAGCTTCTCCCCCACGGCGATCGCTTCGCGTGCCGCATACACCTCAGTGGTCTGGTCTGCGCTGGTCACCAGCGAAATCACGCCGACAACCGACGCCAGAACCAGAAGGATGCCGACAAGCAGCCGGGGGTCCTTCCATGACGGCTTTTTCAGACGGGCTCCCGTAACCGCTGCGGTAACACTCATTCGATCTGATCCCCTTGTCCGTGCCGGCCGGACGGCTATCTGCTCCGGACATCATCATTGTTACGGCAAAGAGGCCGGATCGGAAAGTCACAGACCCAAACAACACCAAACTGTGGATAACCGCACCACCCGGCGTCATTGATGGCAAAATGGATACATGCCCCGATTCCTCACCCTTGCAGATGTTGCCGAACAGCTTCAGATCAATTCACCGGCCGCCTATGCCCTGGTCCGTAGCGGAGAGCTCAAGGCCATCCAGGTGGGCGGGCGCGGCCAATGGCGCGTTGAGGAAAAAATGCTGGAGCAGTACATCGACGAGCGCTATGCCGAAGCCAGCCGCATGATCGAGGAATCAAAAGCCAAGTCAGTCTGACATGGCAGGTCCACTCTCCGCTGCCTACATTTCACCGGATCTGAGCGATCTCAAGGCTCCCAACGCACTAAACGGAACAGTCGACATCTGACTCACGCTGCCGGAACGCCTGGCCTCCCCGGGCTGGGTTATGGCCAGGTCAAAGAAGTCCCGCCCAACCCTGTCAATCACGCCGCTTAGACTGGCCTCGCCGGTTGAACCACACCCCAGAATGACTGTCAGCCCGGACCTGTCACGGGCCAGTCCCCGCAAGGCGCTGGCCAGTCCCAGTTTCTGCCTGACTGTTGAAGGCTCGCCGACCGCCAGCCGGCCAAGTCCCACGTACCGCGCCGCCGAGGCGTACGGAATCAGAACCTGCTGTTGCTCTTCGTTGAGCACCAGTCCGTCGGCGCCCGCATGGCTCAGCATCCCCTCAAAAGCCGAGCCCGACGCGAGGTGCACACCGATGCGCCGGCCAAGCGAGCCACGGAGCCGGTCCGCCAGTTCAATCGAGGCTGTATCCACTCTGGCGCGCTCGGTAATTTCTGCTTCCAGCCCGATCCTGTCTCCAGCGGCAAACTGTGCCTCCATGTCATCAAACAGAGCATCCCAACGCATGGCGCCAGCGTAGGCCGGACGGGCCCACGGGTCAATTCGCGGGATTTCCAACAATCGTCTGGACAAACATCACTGAAGTGATGCAAACTATGTTTATATTCATCAAACACCATCAAATCGCATCAAACACACCCTAAGGAGCTGGAGGCCATGCAAGCACTGTCTCCCCGGCCAGTCAGATCCGACGCAGCCATGGCAGTCGTCATTTTGCTGCTGGGCCTGTTTCTGACCCTTACAGGCGCCAATCTCATCGAGAGATGGCACATTTCAGCTTTCCGTCGGCAGTCCCTCGGCTTCGAGGATCTGCTGGGAATCGTGGCGAACACCGTGGGTCTGGTGATGGTTGTCTGGTGGGTAATTTCCTTGCTCATCGCCTTCGCTGCCGCCGTTCTTGAGAAATGCGGCAGTAAGCGCGCAGCAGCTGCAACAGGCAGATACAGCCCGGCGTTCATGCGACGGCTGGCTCTGGCCGCGCTGGGGATTCAACTGATCTCTGCCCCGCTCGCCAACGCGGAGACGCTCCCGGCGGGCCCCGGCTGGAGCCCAACCCAGCAGGTGGCGGCCGCTGCGGCGTGGGCTCCGACGGGTGCCGGGGAGTCCGTTCAGCTGCAACATCCAACGGTGGCGCCCGCCGCCCCGTCCCCCGCAGAACTTCCGCCCGGTGCGGCTGGGCTGCCACCGGATCTCAAGCCCCGTTGGAAACCCAGCTCTCCTGTTGCTGAGCCCGGCCTGGTTGTGGCGCATCCCATCCGTGCGTCACAGGACAGCGGCAGCGCTGGCACCGGCGGCGTCACGGTGCTCGCAGGAGACTCTCTCTGGAGTATTGCGGCCCGCGATCTTGGCCCCACGGCTTCCGACGTCGACATCGCCTTGCATTGGCCCCGCTGGTACCAGGCCAACAGGGCAGCCATCGGTGAGTATCCCGACGTTCTACTACCCGGCCAGATCCTCAAGTCGCCGTCCGCGGTCTAGTTGCCGACATGCATCCCCGATCAAGCAAAGGAACCACAATGAGTGCCGTAACTTCCATTCGCACCCGTGCGGACACCAGCTCCCCGCAGGATCCGCCTTTCCTTCAGCTACGGGCAGCAGACGAAGGCCGGGAAATCAGTGCAATAACCCGGAATACCGTCCAGGCTGCCATCGAAGTCCTCGCCGGGACGCGGCCGGTCCAGCAATTGGCCCGACGACTCGATCAGCGCTGCCTCAATGCCCTTCAGCACCGGGCGTCATTGATCCGGCGCGAAGCCGCCAACAGCTCGTTCCCAGCCGTGAAACGGCTCCACCGGAATCCCGCCGTGCGGTCGGTCCGGGTGTGCGAAGTTTCGCCGGACGTATATGAGGCAAGTGCCGTCGTCGTTGATGAACTGAGGGCCCGGGCCGTAGCCGTCAGGCTGGAACGCAGCAAGCAGGTGTGGCGCATTACTGCCTTGGAAATCGGCTGAAGCGCGCGGCCGAGCAGTCGCGCAAACAAGTGGGACCGGAACATTCGTTCCGGTCCCACTTGTTTTGCTGACGACTTGCCTGCCAGGCGATTTGGACTCAGCGGCGCTTTTTCCTGGTCCCGCGCTTAGCGTTGTCCTGGGCGGCCGCCTTGGCCGGGTTGCCCGAGCGCGCAGAGGACTTGCCTTCCACACGGGTCTGGCTGGCTCCGTCTTCGCCGGGCGCGGTGTATTGCAGCTGGGCGGGCTTTTCCGGTGTCTCCAGACCGGCGGCACGGATCTGCGGTTCATGGTGTTCCGTGTGCTCCCCGGCGGAATCTGCAAAGACGATGTCCTCGGCAGGAGTGACCTCGACCTCCAGATTGAACAGGAAGCCAACGCTCTCCTCCCTGATGGCTTCCATCATCGATTGGAACATGGTGAAACCTTCGCGCTGGTACTCCACCAGAGGGTCACGCTGGGCCATGGCACGAAGGCCAATGCCTTCCTTCAGGTAGTCCATCTCATAGAGATGTTCCTGCCATTTGCGGCCGATCACAGAGAGCACCACACGCCGTTCCAGTTCACGCATACTGTCGGAACCGATGGCCTCCTCCCGGGACTGATAGACCAGCCGGGCGTCGGACAGCAGTTCTTCCTTGAGGAACTCAACGGTGAGGCGGGATTTGCCGCCGGCCTCGTCGATGACGTCGTGCGACGTCACACTCACCGGGTAAAGCGTCTTGAGGTTGGTCCACAGCTGGTCAAAGTCCCAGTCATCGCCGTTCCCTTCAGACGTTGCGTCGTCAATCAGGGCGTTGACGGTGTCTTCGAGGAAGAACTGCACCTTCTCATGGAGGTCATCGCCCTCGAGAATACGACGGCGGTCCCCATAGATGGCCTCGCGCTGGCGGTTCAGGACGTCGTCGTATTTAAGGACGTTCTTGCGCTGTTCAGCGTTGCGTCCCTCAACCTGGCCCTGGGCCGACGCGATGGCCCGGGAAACAAGCTTGGACTCAAGTGCCACGTCATCGGGGACTGAGCTGTTCATCAAACGCTCGGCCGCACCGGAGTTGAACAGCCGCATGAGGTCATCGGTCAGCGAGAGATAGAAGCGGGACTCCCCCGGATCGCCCTGACGGCCCGAGCGGCCACGCAGCTGGTTGTCGATGCGTCGTGATTCATGGCGTTCGGTGCCCAAAACGTACAGGCCGCCCATTTGCAGGACTTCCGCGTGCTCTTCCTTGACCGACTGCTTGGCAGCGTCCAATGCGCCGGGCCATGCGGCCTCATAGTCCTCGGAGTTCTCCTCGGGGTCGAGCCCGCGGTTGGCCAGATCAGCGATGGCAGTGAATTCGGCGTTGCCGCCCAGCATGATGTCGGTACCGCGGCCTGCCATGTTGGTGGCAACGGTCACTGCGCCATGACGCCCTGCCTGGGCCACGATGGAGGCTTCACGGGCATGATTCTTGGCGTTGAGGACCTCGTGCCGGATACCCTCCTTGGCAAGCAGCTTGGAAAGGTATTCGCTCTTCTCAACGCTGGTGGTACCCACCAGGACCGGTTGCCCCTTTTCGTGCCGCTCGGCAATGTCCTTGACCACGGCGTCGAACTTGACGGTTTCGTTCTTGAACACAAGATCCGACTGGTCGATCCGCACCATGTCCCGGTTGGTCGGGATGGCCACCACACCGAGTTTGTACGTTCCCATGAATTCGGCGGCTTCGGTTTCTGCCGTACCGGTCATGCCCGCGAGCTTGCCGTACATGCGGAAATAGTTCTGCAGCGTCACCGTTGCGAGGGTCTGGTTTTCGGCCTTGATCTCGACGCCTTCTTTGGCTTCGATCGCCTGATGCATGCCCTCGTTGTACCGGCGTCCGGCGAGAATGCGCCCGGTGTGCTCGTCCACAATCAGGACTTCGCCATCAAGGATGACGTAGTCCTTGTCCCGTTTGAACAATTCCTTCGCCTTGATGGCGTTATTGAGGAAGCCGATCAGCGGCGTGTTGGCTGATTCATAAAGATTCTGGATGCCCAGGTAGTCCTCGACCTTTTCGATGCCACCCTCAAGGACGCCGACAGTGCGCTTCTTTTCGTCGACTTCATAGTCCTGGTCGGTCTGCAGCCGCAGCACAACCTTGGCGAACTCGCTGTACCACCGGTTGGTGTCGCCCTGGGCCGGTCCGGAAATGATCAGCGGGGTACGGGCCTCATCGATCAGAATGGAGTCAACTTCATCAACGATGGCAAAGCTGTGGCCGCGCTGGACGAGTTCGGACTTGTCCCAGGCCATGTTGTCGCGCAGGTAGTCGAACCCGAACTCGTTGTTGGTCCCGTAGGTGATGTCAGCGGCATACTGTTCGCGCCGGACAGACGGATCCTGATTGGAAAGGATGCATCCGCTGCTCAGCCCCAGAAACCGGTAGACGCGGCCCATAAGGTCAGACTGATACTCGGCGAGGTAGTCGTTCACGGTAATGACGTGGACGCCGTTTCCGGCGAGGGCATTGAGGTAGGCCGGAGCGGTGGCCACGAGAGTTTTACCTTCGCCGGTCTTCATTTCTGCGATGTTACCCAGGTGCAAGGCGGCTCCGCCCATGAGCTGGACATCAAAGTGCCGCATGCCCAGGGTGCGTGAGGACGCTTCACGTACGGCGGCAAAGGCCTCGGGAAGGAGATCATCAAGCTTCTCGCCATCCTGATGGCGTTCGCGGAGTCGATCTGTTTCTTCGCGCAGTTCGGCATCCGTGAAGGTTTTGAATGAGTCTTCAAGGGCATTAATGGAATCGGCATAGTTCCGCAGTTGCCTCAGGGTTTTTTTGTCACCCGTGCGGAGAAGTTTTTCGATAAGTGATGCCACGTGAAGTTGCTCCCAATCTCATGCTGCCGAATTCTGGCGTGATTAGTCTACGGGAGAGACCCGGGGCAAGTTGCCTCTGTTCCCTGAGAGCGGATACTCCCCTGCGGCCCGCCGATGACCGCAGCCAGCTGCGGTGCAAGATCCCCTGCCGGGTACACCAGGACGTCGTCCAGGCCCAGCCATTCGGCCATGAGCCTCAGTTCGGCGGCGAGTTCGACGGCGGTGTCCGGCGGCGCACCAGGCTCGGCATGCGATGCCCTCGCGAGCAGTCGACTGCCGGCGCGGTCTGCCTTGAGGTCGACCCTTGCAACAATGCGGTCCCGAAGCAGGAACGGCAAGACGTAGTAACCGAATCGCCGTTTGGGTCCCGGTGTGTAGATCTCGATCCGGTAATGGAATCCGAACAGGTCCTCGAGCCGGCGTCTCTCAAATACGAGTGAATCGAAAGGGCTGAGCAGCGCCGTCCCGGTCGCAGCGCGCGGCAGCGTCGCCTCCGCGTGGCGGAACAGCGGCTTATCCCACCCTTCCACCGTGACCGGCACCAGCCGGCCGCTGTCCACCAGATACTGCACGGAAACAGCTGCAGCGTTCACGGGGGTGCGGAAATAGTCGGCGAAACACCGCACGGTTCCGATCCCATGAGCCTGCGCTGCCGCTTCGATGAGCCGGTGCATTGCGGCCGTTCTGTCCGCCGGGGTGTCATCAAAGGCGACCGTGGGCAGGACCCGGGCAGTCAGAGTGTAGCGGCGTTCAAACTGATCGGTCCGGGAGGCGGACGAGACCAGCCCCTCCGCAAAGAGGTGTTCCAGCACCCTTTTGACGGCATTCCAGTTCCAACCCCAGTTGACCTGTTGTCTGTCCTCGACGTGGCCCAGCCGGGCGGTAAGTTCGGCAGCAGTCATGGGCCTGCCGGTGGCCAGGGCCTCAAGTATCTTCGCGGCGACCCCTTTGCAAAGCACCGGTTCCATGGCGGAAGCGCCCACCCACTTGCGCTTCTGCCACATCACCAGGTCCCGGAAGTGCTCCGGGCGGATGAAACTGGCTTCGTGGGCCCAGTACTCCATCATGCGTCTTGGGTGGTTGCCTGCCATCCGATGAAGGATGTTGCGGTCGTAATTTCCCAGTCTTGAGTAGAACGGCAGAAAGTGGCTTCTGGAAACCACGTTGACGGAGTCGATCTGGACTAGTTGGAGCCGGGCAAAGGTACGGCCCACCGTCCGCGATGTCACGGGCCGGCGGGCCGTCCTTTATCCAATCCCTGGGCTGCCAGTGCGATCCGCCGGGCCTGTACGAGGCTCAGTGATGCGCCCACGTCAGTCCTTTCGTCGGAAAGTTGGCACCAGCTTATGCGCTGGCGGCCTCATCGTCGGAACGGTAGGCATGAATCTTTTCTTCCAGGGCGGTTACACCAGGTTCACATTCCTGGTCCAGCGCAATGACGCCGTATGTCCAGCCGCGGCGGCGGTAGACCACTGAAGGGGACTTGGTCGCCTTGTCCACAAACAGATAGAAATCGTGGCCTACAAGTTCCATGTTGTCCACAGCATCATCGAGAGTCAGCGATGCGGCGGGGAAAACCTTCCGGCGGATCAGCACCGGAGAGTCGCCTGCGGGAATGTCGTTGTCCACCTCGTAGGGAGACTTCTCGGCCGGGGCGGCCGGGGCGTCAACACGATGACTGGCCTCAACATAGATTGGCTCGCTGGCGCTGGCAGGTTCCAGAGTTGCCGTGGCCTCCCGGACGGCCTTCGGTGTGTGGCGGCCGTGGTGGACCTTCTTGCGGTCCTTGGCCCTGCGGAGCCGCTCAAGCAGCTTGCTGTAGGCGAGGTCGAACGCGGCGAACTTGTCTGCGGCGCTGGCTTCGGCACGGATCACGGGGCCGCGGCCCAGGACTGTCACTTCAACGGTGAGCTGGTCACCGGTCTGGCGTGCATTCGTTTCCTTGGAAACCTTCGCATCAACCCGCTGGACTTTGTCCCCAAGCGATTCAATCTTCGAGATTTTCTCGCCGGCGTATTCGCGGAAGCGGTCTGAGACCGTCAGATTTCGTCCGCTGATCATGAACTCCATGGTGCCCTCCAAATGACTTCGGTGACACGACGGCGGCACTTCCAAGGGCCGATCTGCTTGACTGTCGAGCCCCTTTCCGAGCCGCCATCGACAGGTACATCTGTTCTTGGTACCCATATCCGACGTTAGTTCATCGCCACCGGTTATTCATCCTTTCGTGGTTTATTTTTTTCCAAGTCGCCGGCATTTCCGGGCGCACGCTGCGGACCAGTGCCTGACGGCGCTCCGACCGGCGGGCGTGTCGCGGCCAGGACCACGGCTCCCCTGACCACACCGCCCGCCATGTGGACCGCCCGTGCCGCCTCGGCGAGGGTTGCACCCGTTGTGAGGACGTCGTCGACAATAATGCACGGGCGCCCCCGGATTTCTTGACCGCTTCTTGTACCGGCCACACGCATGGATCCCCGGGACCGACGTGCACGGGCGCCGCGGCCCAGTCCTTTCTGCCCGCCGGACGATCGATCCTGTCCAGCCAGCGGACCGGACTTCCTGAGGACGTTGTGCACGGTCATGCCTGAGAGTGCCCCGCGCCTGCGGAGGCTGTTGAGGAGCAGGCTGACAGGGCTGAACCCGCGTTTACGGAAAGCGCTGTTGCTGCTGGGAACCGGAACCAGACAGACGTCCGGCACATTGGCGGCGGCGTGGACGGCGCGGCCGAGGCCCTTGCCCAAAACCGTTTCCAGCTGCCCGTGGCCGTGTCTCTTGAAAGACAGCACCGCCTGCGCCAGTTCTTCGCGGTAGATGCCGGCCGCAACCACAGGAAGTATGACATTGCCGTCTACATCCATCAGCGCCGGGGCCTGTGCCTCTGCCCTGAACGGATTGCGCGTCAATAACCGTATCTGGCGTTCGCAGGCGGCGCAGAGAGCAAGGTCTTCAGTTCCACAGCACACGCAGTCCACGGGCAGCGCCAGCGCAAGAAGTTCCGTTAGTGCCCCGGCAGCCAGCTCAACTGCCCGCAGGATCGGTTGCCGGTATTCGCTGCGGTGCTTGGATGAGGGCCCGCGAGGCAACAGGTCGGGGTCCGAACGGGCGCGTGCGCGGCACCGGCCGTCGTCGTCGTCCGAGCTGTTCACCCGCCAATATTCCCGCGTCCGGCGCCGTGGGCGGAAGCCTGCCGTTTTCCTATGTGGAAAACCCTGGCAGTTCCGGCCCAACCGGGTTACCCCGGGAACGACGGGTCGATGGGTCCCTTCAGTTGAGGCGACCAGCCGTTTCCAAGCCTCTGGAAAATGCCTTCCTCGGACTGCCCGTAAATCTCCTCGGGCCCGTTGCCGGCGCTAAGGGCCACGAGCCCGGGCCACGGAGCCAGCTGCTGCGGCTGCCCCGCGCTCAGGGAAAGCAACTCCGGAGTCACATTGGCAGAGGCCGCCCCCCTCATAACCGCAACCGTGGTGTCGTTGACCCAGACGCCCTGGTCCGGGTTGCTGGCCGCAACCAGGGTTACGGCAGTTGTCAGTTCTTTGGGTGTGCCGTCTGCTGCGCGGATAACGCCGGTGATCTGTACACGGGTCTTGCCGTTCTGCTCGGATATCACCAGAGCACGGACGCCCTCGCGGGAAATCCGGAAATCCTTGACCGTCCGTCCGGCAAGCCAAGAGGGCGACAGAGTCACGGTGGGGACGGTTGCACCTTCCGCTACCCCAGTGGGCTTGAAAGCCACAAGCTCTGTGGCTCCGTCGGCCCCGGGCCCTGCCGTCCAGACCCAGTCATCGTGGCTAAACGACGGATGCGTCAGAGTGCTGCGGGTTGTGAGCGCCCTGGCCGGCTGGCCGGGCACCATCGTATACAGCGTGGAGCGGCTCCGGTTGAGGAATGCGACAGACTGCGAGACGGGTGACTCTGCCGGTGCCCGCGGGCCAAGCGCTGAAACCGGTTGCATGTCGGGCAGGGGCGAAATCCTGTTGTTCTCGTACCGCACGAGTTGGTTGTTGCTGACAGCGATCTGGCGGGCCGGAACACTCTTATTGAGAACCGGCGGAAGGATGGAGCCGTTGTCCTCGAGCCGAACCAGGTCCTGGTTCGCCCGCAGCTCGACGTTGATCACGTCCGGCTGGCTGCGGAAGGTGAGTGCCAGTTGGGTCTGCATCCGGAGCCTGTCTTCCCCTGATGCCTCGGTCAGTTCTTTGGCAGTGAGGTCCACCTGCGCAGCGCCTGAAACCACGGGCACTGACTCCCGTGCCAGCTTCATCCCCGAGGGAAAGGCGCTCACAACGGCACCCTTCAGATAGGGGGCCGGTCCGCCCAGTAAAGCGCTGGTCATCGCCTTAACGGTTTTCTTCTTGATGAACCACCGTATGTCAGGTACCGCATAAGTGAAGCTCGGATCGTAGAAGTAGATCGGATACGCACCGTAGATCACTTTGAACGTCTCTTCCGGAATGGCCGTGCCGTCCGGAAGCGCGGAAATACGCCATTCCCCATCTACCTGGGTCACGGTGGCGGGGATACTTTCCCTGGTGCCCTCCGGCATCTGTGTTGCCACGCCGTCGGCGTCCACAGAATACGAGACATCAAGCTGGTAGCTATAGACATTTTCGACGCCGGTCTTGACAACCTGCGCATGGCGGTACACGAGCGCCCGCTGATCCGGTTTCCAGGAAACGGAAGACGCCTGTGTCAGGTACTGCCGTGCCACGGCGTAGTCGTCCTCATAGCCGCTGCCTGCCAGGTAGAAATCCTGGATCACGGATGCCGGACCAGCGCCAGGCTGAGGCGCTTCTGGGAAGAATGCCGGGACGTTGATGTTTCCGGCACTTTCATCCGTGCTCTTGCCCACCGGGCCGGACCTGGGGATCTGGGCACAGGATGTCAGGAGGAACATCAGAACAGCCAGCACTGCAACTACCGTGTGCCACAACCTCACCGGTGACCGGGTCATGATTTCTCCTTCGCTCCGGTTGGTTCGGTGGCTTCAGCTGGTTCAGTTGCGTCTGGATCCGGGGTGGACCCCGGATCCAGGATCAACATGGTGCGTTCCCGTGCAGAGCCCGGCAGTGCGACGTCGGCCGGTTCGAGCTGAAGCGGAGACTTTTCGATGCTGCCGCCCTGTTTAAGCGGTACCGTGAGGCGAAAGTTGGATCCCGTCCCCTTGTTCCCCCACGCCTGCAGCCAGCCGTTGTGCAGCTTGGTATCCTCGGCGGCGATGGAGAGTCCCAGGCCGCTGCCGCCGGTGGTGCGCGCCCGTGCCGGATCCGCACGCCAGAATCTGTCGAACACCCGGGCCGCTTCCGCGGGACTCATGCCGATGCCGTGATCCCTCACGGCCACAGCCACAGCGGACTCATTCGCTGCCACGGAAATGTTGACAGGCCTGCCTTCGCCATGTTCGAGGGCATTCAGGACAAGGTTCCGCAGAATCCTGTCGACCCGCCGGGCATCCATCTCCACCACGATGCTCCCGGCCGGGGCGTTGAGGGTGACGTCGGAACCATACTCGGCAGCGACGGGGGCCGCGCCTTCCATCACATGGGAGATGACCTGCCGGATGTCCGCGGGTTCGGCGTCGAGCATTGCGACGCCGGCATCAAACCTTGAGATTTCCAGCAGATCTGCGAGGAGTGACTGGAACCGTTCCACCTGGTTGTACAGGAGTTCAGCGGACCGTTTATTGATGGGATCGAAATCATGGCGGGCGTCGTAGAGTACTTCCGCGGCCATCCGGACTGTAGTCAGTGGTGTACGTAGCTCATGGGAAACGTCGGATACGAAGCGCTGCTGCATTTGTGACAGGGTGGCCAGCTGCGTGATCTGTTCCTGAAGGCTGGCCGCCATGTGGTTGAAAGAGGCGCCCAGACGGGCCACTTCGTCCTCGCCCTTGACTACCATCCGCTCCTGCAGTTGCCCGGCAGCGAGTTTCTCCGACACCAGGGCTGCGTGGCTCACCGGGCTGACAACGTTCCGTGTGACGTACCAGGCGATGGCGCCTATCATCAGCACCAGCACGGCGCCGCCTGCCCAGAGGACATTCTGGATCTCGTTGAGGGTCTGCTGTGCCGTGTTCAGATCATAAATAAGGTAAAGCTCGTAGACGGTGCCGTTGAAGGTCACTTTATTTCCGACCGCAATACCCGGACGGTCCTCTGTCCCCACCGGGAATTCCGTGGAGGCCCAGTATTGGTCCTTACCCGAATCCTGAACCGCTGTCCGCAGCTCCTGAGGAATGACACTCACCGTCAGCTGGTCTGAGGCCCGCGACTCAACCCAGCGGTTCCGGGGCTTGTTCTGCTCCGGCATCGCTTCGAAGACGTACCGCCGCTGGATCACGGAACCCCGGCCTTCAACGGCGTTCAGGGTGTCGTAGACCAGCGTGATGACACTGGACTGGTCGGTGACCTGTGCACCGTCGAACGTGTCCTGCACTTGCTTGACATTGAAGCGGGTCTCCGATTCCGCCTGGGTGAGGCGTTCCTGGAACAGGTTGTTGGCAATCTGATTTGACAGGTACGCTCCCACTACCGCGAAGGAGCCGACGGACAACAGAAGCGTTGTCAGTACTGTCCGGAATTGCAGGGAACGCCGCCACCGGCGGTGGAGGGTCTGCGCCAGGAAGCGGATTCCCGGGAAGAACCGGCTAAGCCCGGTGCGGACGAGCCGGGCGACCCGGAGCACAACGATCAGCGCGCGCCGTGTCCAGATCCGGGCACGCTCCGGCAGCCGCGACAGGGTCACGCCCAGCGCATCGGAGTGCTCGGGTGCCGGATGGGGATGCGGGGCGTGGCCCGATTGCGACGGACCCGACGGGGTAGGACCCGGCGCGCCGCCGGTGTCGCCTCCTGACGGCTCAGGAACCTGCTTTGTAGCCGACACCACGAACCGTCAATACTACTTCGGGGGCTTCCGGATCGCGTTCGATCTTTGACCTCAGGCGCTGGACATGGACATTGACCAGTCTGGTATCGGCCGCATGCCGGTAGCCCCAGACCTGCTCGAGCAGAAGTTCCCGGGTAAAAACCTGCCAGGGTTTGCGGGCCAGAGCGACCAGAAGGTCGAATTCCAGGGGCGTGAGTGAGATGCGTCCGTCTCCGCGGCTCACCAGGTGGCCGGCGACGTCAATGGTGATGTCCGCGATCCTCAGCGTTTCAGGGGCCTTCTGGTCACCCGGGCGCAGCCGTGCACGGACCCGTGCCACAAGTTCAGCCGGCTTGAACGGTTTGGGCACATAGTCGTCAGCACCGGATTCGAGTCCGCGAACCACATCCGAAGTGTCGGACTTGGCCGTGAGCATCACGATGGGAACGTCAGACTCCGCACGGATCTGGCGGCACACTTCAATACCGTCCGTCCCCGGGAGCATAAGGTCCAGCAACACGAGATCCGGCTTGGACGAGCGGAAGACTTCCAGCCCCTTGCTTCCGTCCGCGCAAAAGACCGGCTCGAACCCGTCATTGCGCAAGACTATGCCGATCATCTCGGCCAGCGCCTCGTCATCGTCAACTACCAGAATGCGTGCCTTCATAGTTATATATTCCCTTATTGCCGTGGCTTTGTCCCGTTGACTGGATCCACGGCATGGCGTCCGCGGTGCCTGCGCAGCATTCAACGACGCGCGTGGAAGGTGCCGTGAGGTGGAATGTCCAGTGCTGATTCGCTCAGCATGCTATGACGCTCGACGGCGGAACTATAGGCTGGGAGCGTGCCGGGCGTTGCCGGACGCCAGAGGCATGAACTGTGATCTTCCGGCCGCCCAAAACGCCCGGGCCGAGTCTTGTGGGGAGGAACAGGTTGTCGCAGCAGGATCCGAATACGCCGCCAGCGTGGGGCGGCCAGCCTCAATGGGGTGCGCCGCCAGCCGGCCCCGACATGCCGCAGCACCGGCAGCCCCTGTACGTTGCTCCGCCGAAACCAGGCATTGTTCCGTTGCGTCCGCTGATGTTCGGCGAAATCATGGACGGCTCCTTCCAGACCATCCGGCGCAACGCCAAGGCAATGTTGGGGGCGGCCCTTCTGGCCCAATCGCTGAGTGCCATTGTCACAGCGGCAGTCACGGCCTTTACCACCGTTTCCGCCGGATCAATTGAGGCGTGGATAGCAGGCCGAGAGAACTCGGATCTGGCAGCGCTCGGCTTCGGCGTTGCCGGCGGAGCGCTGGTTTTCGCAATACTCACCCTGATAATTTCCGCAGTACTGCAGGGGGCCATGGTAGTCCCGGTGGCCAGGTCCATCCTCAACCGGCAAACAGGCTTCAGGCAGATGTGGGCGCTGGCGCGTTCCCGGGCGGGGGCCCTGATCCGGCTGGCCGGAATCCTTTTTCTCGGCGGTCTGCTGGCTGCAACATTGTTTGTTGTGACAGCAGCTGCCCTGATCACCGCGCTGGGCGGAATTTCAGCAATTATTCTCCTGCCGCTTGCACTGGGGCTTTTTGTGGTGATGATCTGGGTTTACGTCAAGCTGATGGTGGCGCCCGCCGTCATTGTGGTGGAGGAAATCGGCGCATTGGATGGAATCCGCCGGTCCTGGCATCTCACCCGTGGCAATTGGTGGCGCATCCTGGGCATCACCCTCGTAGTGGGCATCATGGTGGGCGTGATCGCGCAGATTGTGATGATCCCCATCAGCCTGCTCTCCGGATTCCTCTCCACCGTGGTGTCTCCCCACGGTGGCGCGTCACAGGCGGCCACGGCAGCTGTGGCGGTGGGAATCGTGTCCGCAATCGTCGCCGCCCTGATTGGTGCAGTGGGATATGCCTTCCAGACCTCGGTGATGGCGCTGCTCTACATGGATCTCCGCATGCGGAAGGACGGCCTGGACATCGTCCTGCTCCGACTGCTTGAAACCGGGGCCGACCCCGACGGAGTACCCGGACGAGGACTGCCGGACTACGGGGCATCCGCGGATGCGGGCTGAGACGCCGGTCCTCCCCGACCGCGAAGAAGCACGCCGTTGGGCCGTGGAGGAGCTGTCAAAACCGGACTACAGCCATGCCTGGCCCGGCTGGATCGATGGTTTATGGAAGCAGCTGACGGATTGGCTCCGCTCTCTGGACGGCAGCGGTGCAGGCGTGGACGGGACCGCGGCGGCTCCCCTGATCGGGGTGGTCATAGCGGTACTGATCGGCGTCGCGATAGTTCTGGTCCGCCCGCGCCTTAATCCGAGCCTCAGACCGCGAACTGACATGTTCGACGCCGACAATGCGGTCAGTTCGGCCGGTTACCGCGAGCGCGCAGCAGCCTCTGCGGCCCGCGGCGACTGGCGTGCCGCCGTCGTCGATCAGTTCCGCGCCCTGGTGCGGTCCGCAGAGGACCGGGATGTCATAGAGCCCCGGCCCGGCCGGACAGCGGACGAGGTGGCAGGGCAACTGGCCCATTCCTACGGCGCCGCAGCGGACAGGCTGAACGAAGCCGCCCGGACTTTTGATGCCATCCGCTATGGGCGGGCAGATGCAGACGCCGGTGATTACGCAGCCATCGTGGATCTGGAGCTCTCGCTCGTCTCGTTAAAGCCGGCCCGTGACACGACCGGCACCGGAAGCTTTACGGTCCCCCGATGACCGTGCCCGGACCGAAAGCCGGACAATCGGCGGTTTCCGAACCCGGGACGCCACCCGGCGCCTCCCCGTCTCCTGTGCTACGTGCCTGCAAATGGTTCACAAGGCACCGGTCCAGGATCGTGATCGGCACGGTCTTCGCCTTTGCGCTGCTGATTACCCTCGCCGCCCAGTTGCAGCCCCGCGGAGATGCCGTTCCTTTGTCCGCACACAACGCCGCTCCCGACGGTGCGAAGGCTGTCGTTGAAATTCTTGGACGTCAGGGTGTGGACGTTCAGCCTTCGGACTCGTTCAAGGACACCAATGCCGCTCTGGCCGCCCGCCCCGGCTCAACCGTCCTGCTGTACGACCGCAACGGCTTCCTGGACCATGCCCGGTTGCAGCAGCTGAGGAACAAGGGCGGCAGGCTGGTGGTGGTAACACCGCGGCTCAACACGCTCACAGGGCTGGACACCGGAATCCGCCAGGCAGGAGTGGTGCCTTCGTGGGCGTCCACGCTGGAACCCGGGTGCAGCTTCTCAGACCCGAATGCAGCAGGTACTGTCACCGCGGAATCCGGATTCCTCTACACCGGCAGCGGCGTGTGCTACCGTCCGGCCGGAAATGACGGTGGGCTTTACGCGTCATCCGATGACGGCCGGCTGATAGTGCTGGGCAGCACGAACATCGTCAGCAACAGCCGCCTTGACGACCACGGCAACGCCGCGCTGGTCCTGCGGACGTTGGGCCCCACCACGGATCTGATCTGGTACCTCCCCGGCCTTGCTGACGTCGCGGCGGCTGATTCGCCGCCGACCCTGGACGAACTTGCCCCGGACTGGCTGGCGTTTCTGGGCCCCTGGCTCGTTTTCGGGGCCGTGCTTGCAATGCTGTGGCGCGGACGGAGGATGGGACCGCTGGTGTTTGAGCCGCTTCCAGTTGTGGTGAAGGCCATTGAGACAGTGGAAGGCAGAGCACGTCTGTACCATGACGCCCATGCAGTGGACCGGGCCAGAGACAATCTCAGGGCAGGGGCCTTGGTCCGGCTGGCGAAAGCTCTCCGGCTTGGTGCGGGCGCGGAGGCGGGGGACGTTGTGTCGGCAGCCGCACGCTGTCTTGGCAGGCCAGTGGCTGATACAGACGCGCTGCTCAACGCCCATCCACGTACTGAGACCGAGCTGGTGCACTGGGCACAGAAGCTGGACCGACTAGAGAAAGAGGTAAGTGCCCGATGAACGAACCAAGCGGCTCCGCCCGTGACACCTATGGCAGTACACCCGTCACAACCTGGCCGCCGGCTGCCCCGCCGCGGAACGACGATTCACAGCTTCGGGATCCTGTGCGTCAGGCACTGCTGGACGTCAGGCACGAGGTGGCCAAAGCTGTTGTTGGCCAGGATTCGATTGTCACCGGGATGCTCATCGCCTTGCTCTCACGCGGGCATGTACTGCTCGAGGGGGTGCCCGGGGTTGCGAAAACCCTGCTGGTCCGCACCCTGTCTGCGGCATTGAATCTGGACACCAAACGCATCCAGTTCACTCCGGACCTGATGCCCGGCGATGTCACCGGATCACTCGTCTACGATTCCCATAGCTCTGAGTTCAGTTTCCGCGAGGGGCCGGTTTTCACCAACATCCTGCTGGCGGATGAGATCAACAGGACACCGCCCAAAACGCAGGCGTCGCTCCTGGAGGCCATGGAAGAGCGCCAGGTCTCGGTAGACGGGGTCTCCCGGAAGTTGCCGGCGCCGTTTATTGTGGCTGCGACTCAGAACCCGGTGGAATACGAGGGCACCTATCCGCTGCCCGAAGCACAGCTTGACCGCTTCCTGCTGAAACTCACCATGCATCTGCCTGGGCGGGAGGACGAAATTGAAGTCATCCGGCGGCACGCTTCCGGTTTCGACCCCCGGGATCTGTTGGCCGCAGGAGTGCGGGCCGTCGCCGGCGTGGATGAGCTGGAACGGGCGCGGCACGCGGTGGCCGCTGTCACGGTTGCACCGGAGATCCTGGGCTACATCGTTGACCTTGTCCGAGCCACACGTTCGGCGCCCTCATTCCAGCTGGGTGTGTCGCCGCGAGGAGCTACCGCGCTGCTGAACACCTCGAGAGCATGGGCATGGCTGTCCGGCCGCAACTTCGTCACCCCGGACGATGTCAAGGCACTGGCGCTCCCATGCCTCCGGCACCGGGTTGCGCTGCGGCCCGAAGCCCAGATGGACGGCGTGCAGGTGGACGATGTGCTGGGCAGCATCCTGGCTTCAGTACCCGTCCCCCGCTGACTGCGATGGCGATTTCGGGACGGTTTGTACTCCTTGCCTTCGTCGGCCTTGCCCCGGTGCTGCTCGTTCCAGGCTGGTGGACGGTGCTGCTGGTACTGCTGGCGCTTGGCGCTTTGTTGTTACTTGAGCTGGGGTTCGCCGCATCCTTGAAGAGCATCGCAATGGAGCGGCAGGCACCGGGAAATGTCACGCTGACAGGCACCGTGGAATCGGTGCTTACGGTCCGCAACAACGGAAACCGCGCCCTCCGGGCCCTGGTGCGCGATGGGTGGCAGCCATCTGCCGGGGCGGCGAACCCCAGACAGGACCTTGACGTTCCGGCCGGGGAAAGTCGCCGCATGACCGTACGGCTCCAGCCCGTGCGGCGTGGTGACCTGTCAGCTCCCCACGTGACGCTGCGCTCGTTCGGCCCGCTCCGGCTGGGCGCCCGCCAAAAGACGGTGCCCTGCCCAGGGTCCCTGCGCGTCCTGCCACCATTCAACTCCCGGCGGCACCTTCCGTCCAAGCTCCGCAGACTCCGTGAGCTCGACGGCAAAGCCGCAGTTCAGATCCGCGGTGCGGGGACCGAATTCGATTCGCTCCGTGAGTACGTCCGCGGCGATGATGTGCGCTCCATCGACTGGCGTGCCACTGCCCGCCGCTCTGCCGTTGTGGTCCGCACCTGGCGTCCCGAACGGGACCGGCGCGTGGTCATCATGTTGGATACCTCCCGGACCGCCGCAGCAAGGATCGACGACGAGCCACGCCTTGACACCGGTATTGAGGCTGCACTGCTCCTGGCGGTTCTCGCCGAGCGAGGCGGGGACAGAGTGGATTTTTTCGCGTTCGACCGGAGGACGCGCGGCAGGGTGGGCTCCGCTGGCAAGGGAAATCTGCTGGGCAGGCTGGTCCAGGCCATGGCTCCGCTGGAAGCGGAGCTGATCGAACTCGACTGGCAGCAGATTCCTGGCCAGGTCCGTGCCGTATCGGCGCACCGCTCGCTGGTGGTCCTCCTGACGTCACTGGACGGCGGTGCTCCGGAGGAAGGGCTGCTCCCCATGGCCGCACAACTCGCCCAACAGCACCTTGTGGTAGTGGCCTCCGTCCGTGACCCCATGCTGGGGACCATGCTGCTCGAGCGGACCACCGCCGCTGATGTCTTCCGGGCGGCAGCCGCCGAACGTGCGCTGCTCGAGCGCGAAGCCGTCAGCGTTCAGCTCCGCCAGCTGGGTGTCGAGGTTGTGGACGCCGAACCTCATCAGTTACCGCCGCTGCTGGCGGACACTTACATCCGTCTGAAGGCGGCGGGCAGATTGTGAGCGGCGCGTCCATCCACCAGCAGGCTCTGGGCCAGGACTTCGGCCTGCTTCAGCCTGAACTGCAGGAATACTTTTCACTCGCCCCCGGCTCCGGCCACTATGGAGTAGGCGAGGGTATGTTCGATGTAGTGGGATGCCGGCAGCGCTGGTTGAGTCCGCTGCTGAAATTGACGGCAGGCGAGCAGGCGTTCTTCCCGGAATACGGAGAATCTGTGCCGTTCCGGATCGAAAACCACGCTCATCTGGATCCGTTCGGACGCTCCAGCCTGACGGCCCGGCGGGAGATTTTCTTCCCTGGCCACACCCGGGTTTTCCAGGACACCACGAGCGCCACGAACACCGGCGACAAGCCTCGGCTGGTGGACTATGTGGGCAAGTACCGGCGGCTGGTCACGGACCTGAACCTGAGCGTCACCGCGGAGGGCAGGCTTCGTGGTGTTTCGGGGGCCTCCCGTCTGTTCCTCGGGCGGTTTCGGATCCCTCTGCCCGCCGCTCAGGACGCCAAGGCATATGCGGAACAGTCGTGGGACGGTGCGGAAGGAGAGCATGGCAGGCACCGGATCCAGGTTAAGGTCATCCAGCCCCAACTCGGGCTCGTACTTGTCTACGCGGGAGGCTTTGACTACCGTCTTGAGCCCTACCCCGGCGGCAATTCAGCACCGGGGTTTCTTCCACGCGTGGCGCAGCCGGACCGCTGGGAGTGGCGAAGCTGATCCAGCGTCAGCGTAGGGAGCCAGTGGGCCCGCCGCCGGTTGACCCGGCACCGGTCATCCCATGGACAGCTGGTTCAGCCCGTCCGCGACCTGTGTCAGCCGGACGAGTACCTCTGTTGCCGATTGCGGCGTGTGGCCCGCCAATCCGTCCGACGGTGTAACGCGCAGCGTGCTGAGCGAGGACGCCGGCAATCCCAGCTGCCGCCACGGGCGCCAGACGTTGTCGACGACGTCGGATACCTTGGGCAACCCGGCACTGTCCACCTGCAACGCACCGGCCCAGAGCCGTTTTCCGGCCTCAACCGCACCGGCCAGCTGCTCCCATTGACGGGATGTCAGCGCCTTGAGGGGAACAGCGATGCCGTCCGCGCCGGCCGCGAGGATACGTTCGAAGGGCGCCTCGATTTCCGGGACCGCCACCACAATTTCGGCAGCCCCGGCGGCGCGGACGGCGTCAACAACCACCCGCCAGGATTCGGTGGCTTCCTGGCCGTCGACTGACCGCAGCGTCCGGTAGCCGCTCGACGTCGGAATGGTGCCGGCCAGTACCGAGGCGATATCGGGTTCATCGAGCTGCACCACAAGCCGTGCACCAGGCACAGCCGTGGCAATGCGGCCGAGGTAGTCGCCCACCCCGGCGGCAAGGGATTCTGCAATATCGCGCCGCGCACCGTAGTCGATCAGCGCACGCTCTCCGTTGTGGAGGTGGAGTCCCGCCGCAAGACTGAGCGGTCCGCGCAAGTGCACTTTGAACTCTGCCGCCGGGCTGTCCTCAACGCCTGCAATATCAGCCAGCACGTTGATGTCCGTGGCCAGCGCTGACCGGGCGCGGATGAGATCGCGCCCCGGCCGGTCCACTATCCGCCAGCCATAGGGCTGCACATCAACGGACATTTCCACGAGCAGCGACGCTGTACGGCCGAGCGCATCGGAGCCCACCCCGCGGTCCGGAAACTCCGCCAGGAAAGGCAGGTGCGGGCCGCCGAACTCGCCACGGATGATCCGCGTGGCTTCCACGGGGTCTTCGCCCGGCCAGGGTCCGAGGGCTGTGGCCGTGACCTGATCCGGTACCGGGAGTTCTGTTATCTCACGCTGAGGAGCCACCGTCAGGCGTCCACAGACGTTGCGGGGCCGGTGGAGAGGCCTGTGCTCCGGACGTCCTGCTTGCCTGCCGTCGCCTGGTGATCTTCCGCAATGGCTTCGTGGTGCCGGATGACTTCGCCGATGATGAAGTTCAGGAATTTCTCAGCGAAGGCAGGATCGAGATGCGCTTCTTCCGCTAGCCGCCGGAGGCGTGCAATCTGCGCGGTTTCACGCCCGGGATCGCCAGCGGGAAGGCGGTGCGCCGCCTTGAGGAATCCGACCTTCTGCGTGGCTTTGAACCGTTCCGCCAGCAGATACACGAGCGTGGCATCGATGTTGTCGATACTTGACCGGATGGACAACAGTTCCGCCATAACCGAGTTGTCGATGTGTCCCGCCAAGGAGCTGGCGGCAGCGTCGAAGGATTCGGCATCGGGAAGATTGTGGCTGTGCGGGGTCATGATTCCAGTCTATGGGCACGGCCGGAAAACCACGTGGGTGTTAAGCCGCTCCGCAAGTAGGCGAACAGGACCACAATGGAGGTATCCACTGATGCGCCGATTGCGGAGGCAGAAATGAAAATTGCGGTACTTGGAACCGGCATTGTTGGCCGGACACTGGCTGGCAAACTGGCCGCGCTCGGGCACAGCGTCGCCATGGGATCCCGGGATGCCGCCAATCCTATCGCGGCTCAATGGGCCGCTGGTGCCGGCGAGAACGCGCAGGCAGCTACGTTCGCCGGGGCTGCCGCCGGCGCCGAGTTGGTCATCAACGCCACCGGCGGGGCAGTGTCCGTCGCAGTACTCGAAGCTGCCGGGGCGGCGAACCTTGCAGGCAAGGTGCTGATCGACGTCGGGAATCCCTTGGATTTTTCTGCCGGCTTCCCGCCGTCGCTTACCATCCAGAATACCGACAGCCTGGCCGAGACAATCCAGCGGGCTTTCCCGGAGGCCCGCGTGGTCAAAGCCCTCAACACCATGCGCGCCGACCTTATGGTGAACCCGGACCGGCTCGCCGGCGGCGACCACGATGCCTTTCTGGCGGGCAATGACGTGGATGCCAAGGAAGAGGTGGCCGGCATCCTGCGCGAATTCGGCTGGCGCCCTGAGCACATCAGGGATCTTGGCTCTCTTGATTCGGCCCGCGGGCTGGAAATGTGGATGCCGTTATGGCTGCGCCTCTACGCCAGCCAGGGGGACAGGATGTTCAACATCAAGGTGGTGTCCGAGTGACGCCCACCACGGCAGTGCCCGCCCTTCGGAACGGAGGACGGGCACTGGGCTAATGCACGAGCGTACGGCTAGATCCCAAGCAGCGCCCGGTGCTCTTCACGTCGCCTGGCCTGCTCATCCGGATCGGGCACCGGGAGCGAGGCGATGAGTCGCTTCGTGTAGTCATGCTGCGGCGCGCCCATGATCTGGGTGCCGATCCCCTGCTCCACCAGCTTGCCCTTGTACAGCACACCCACCCAATGGGACAGGATGTCCACCACGGCGAGATCGTGGCTGATGAACAGTGCGGCAAACCCGAACTCCAGCTGGATCTCCTTGAACAGCTCAAGCACTTTAGCCTGCACCGAGACGTCCAGCGCCGACGTCGGCTCATCCGCGATCAGCAGCCTCGGGTTAAGGATCAGTGCCCTGGCCAGCGACGCCCGCTGGCGCTGTCCGCCGGACAGCTCGTGCGGGAACCGTTCAGCGTACGACGCCGGCAACTGGACTGATTCGAGCAGTTCAGCCACGCGCTTGCGCGCCTGCGCCGGGGTGGGATTGTTGTGGATAATCAGCGGTTCCGCTACACAGTCACCGATGGTCAGCTGCGGATTGAAGGACGCCGCAGGATCCTGGAAAACGAACCCGATCTCTTTTCGGAGCGGCTTGAAGGTCCGCTCCTTGAGGTTCAGCATCTCGTAGCCCAGCACCTTGAGGCTTCCGCCGGTGGTCCGGTTAAGGCCGGCGATGGCACGGCCGATGGTGGTCTTGCCCGAACCCGATTCCCCGACGAGCCCGAAGACTTCGCCCTCGGAGACCGTAAAGCTGACACCGTCCACGGCCTTGAACGATGGGCTGCCCAGCCGGCCGGGGTATTCAATGGTGAGGTTTTTTGCCTCCACGAGCACCTTGCCGCCCTGGTGGGCGCGCTCGGTCATGCCTTCCGACGCAGAGTTCCGGCCAAGGTGCGGCACGGCGGCCAGCAGCTTTTTGGTGTAGTCCTGCTTCGGTTCCGCAAACAGGACCCTCGCCGGAGCTTCCTCCACAACGTCGCCCTGGTACATGACCACTACCCGGTCCGCGAGGTCAGCCACCACACCCATGTTGTGTGTGATCAGCACGATGGAGGTGCCGTATGCATCCCGCAGATCCCGGAGCAGCTGGAGTATCTCGGCCTGAACGGTGACATCCAGGGCCGTTGTGGGTTCGTCGGCCACGATCAGCCCGGGGTTCAAGGCCAGGGCCGCGGCAATAACCACGCGTTGCTTCTGCCCGCCGGAGAACTGGTGCGGATAGTAGTTGACGCGGGTCTCCGGGTCAGGGATGCCCACCTTTCGGAGTGCATCAATGGCCCGCGCCTTGGCCTGTTTGGCTGTAACCCGTTTTCCGCCGCTGCTGCCCGCGTGGGCACGGATGCCTTCGGCGATCTGCCACCCGACGGTAAAGACGGGGTTGAGCGCCGTGGACGGTTCCTGGAACACCATAGCCACGTCGCGGCCGCGGATCTGCCTTAGTTTGGCAGCGCTGACGCTGATGACGTTGTTGCCGTTAATGAGCACCGCGCCGCCGCTTGTGGCGGTTTCGGGCAGCAGGCCAAGGATGGTCTTTGCCGTGACGGTCTTGCCGGAACCCGACTCCCCCACGATGGCCACCACTTCTCCGGCCCTGACATCCAGGCTGACATCCTTGACGGCGTAGACGTCACCGCCGTCAGTGGCAAACGTAACGCTGAGGTTTTCGATTTCCAGTACGGGCCGGTCACCGGCGCTGTGCTGGTCCGATACCGAACCGATGTTGATGGTCATGGTGTTCTCGATTCTGCTTCAAGCGCCGCCTGGGTGGTCCCCTTGGCATTTTTTCCGGCTTTGCCGCCGGCGCGCTTGCGTCCGCGGAGCCGGGGATCGTTGAGGTCGTTAATGCTTTCCCCCACGAGGGTCAGGCCGACTACGGTGAGGACGATTGCCAGACCGGGGAATACGCCGGTCCACCAGATGCCGGACGTGGTGTCTGCCAGCGCCTTGTTGAGGTCGAAGCCCCATTCGGCTGCCGACGTCGGTTCGATGCCGAAGCCCAGGAAGCCCAGGCCCGCGAGGGTCAGGATCGCTTCGGAGGCGTTGAGCGTGAAGATCAGCGGCAGCGTGCGCGTGGCGTTCGTGAATATGTGCCGGCTCATGATGCGGATGTTGGACGCGCCGACCACTTTTGCGGATTCCACAAACGGCTCCGCTTTCAACCGGATGGTCTCTGCGCGGATGACCCGGAAGTACTGCGGGATGAAGACCACGGTGATGGAGATCGCCGCCGCGAGGATGCCGCCCAGGAGACTGGACCGGCCGCCACTGATCACGATTGCCATGACGATTGCCACAAGCAGGGATGGGAAGGCATAGACGGCGTCGGCGATGACCACGAGGATCCGGTCCAGCCAGCCGCCGAGGTAGCCGCTGACGAGGCCCAGTGCCACACCGATGAAGATGGACATGACCACGGCCACCACGATCACCATGACGGCGGTCTGCGCACCCCAGACGACCCTGGAGAAGACGTCGTAGCCGCCAACGGTGGTGCCCATCAGGTGTTTGCCTCCAGGTGCCTCCTGCGCAGGAAAGCTGCCGTCGGCGTCGGAAATCTGGGAAAAGCCATATGGAGCGATCAGCGGCGCGAAAATGGCGGTGAGCAGGAAGAAGCAGGTGAGGACCAGTCCGCCCACCAGCATGCCCCGCTGCAGGCCCACGCTCTTGTTGAAATGCGAGACGACCGGCAGCCGCCGGAACCATGAGCCCCGCGGGTCCTTGTAGCCTTCGGTGATGGGTTCAGTGCTCATGTCAGTACCTCACGCGGGGGTCGATAAGCGCGGCAACAATGTCCACGATGAAGTTGGTCACGGCCACGATGACGGCGAGCAGGACCACAATGCCCTGGACTGCCACGAAGTCGCGGGCGGTGAGGTAATTGGCCAGCTGGAAGCCGAGCCCTTTCCATTCAAAAGTGGTCTCCGTCAGCACGGCGCCACCCAGGAGCACGGCAATCTGGAGCCCCATCACGGTGATGATGGGAATGAGGGCCGGCTTGTAGGCGTGCTTGGTGACGAGGCGGAATTCGCTGACACCCCGCGAACGGCCGGCTTCGACGTAGTCCTTGCCGAGGGTGCCGATCACGTTGGTGCGCACCAGCCGCAGGAAGATGCCTGCTGTCAGCAGGCCGAGCGCGAGCGCCGGGAGTACGGCGTGAGCAACCACGTCGCCCAGCGCGGCCATGTTGCCGCTTCGGATAGCATCCAGCCAGTAGATGCCGGTGGGCGCCTGGAGCGCGCTGAGGGCGAGTTCGCTGGAGGTCTTGGCGCGCCCGGCAACCGGCAGCCATCCCAGCCAGACGGAGAAGGTCAGCTTGAGCAGCATGCCGGCGAAGAAGACCGGAGTGGCGTAGCAGAGGATGGCGAAGATCCGGAGCACCGCATCGGGAGCCTTGTCACGCCGGTGCGCGGCAACCATGCCCAGGGGAATGCCGACGAGCAGCGCTACCAGCACCGCGTTGATGGACAATTCGAGAGTGGCCGCACCATAGGTGGTGAGCATCTCGGAGACCTTCCGGTTGTCGGACAGCGTCGTGCCGAAGTTGCCGGTGAGCAGCTGCCCGAGATACTCGAAGTACTGCACGAAGATGGGCCGGTCGTAGCCGGCGGAATGGATCCGTTCCTGCAGCAGCTCCGGCGGAAGCCGCCCGCCCAGGGCAGCCGTAATGGGGTCACCGGTGATCCGCATCAGGAAGAACACCATGGTCACGAGGATGAGAATGGTCGGAAAGATCAGCAGGAACCTGATCAGGATGTATTGGCCCAGTCCCCCACCGGACGACTTTCTCTTTGACGGCAGGAGGCCGTCGGCGTCGGTTGGCGGCGCCTCAATAAGTGTTGTCATTGGTACCTAAAGTTGTGTTCCCGGAACCCACAGCGTGCACCGGAACGAGTTGTGGCCCAACCAGCAAGAAAGGCGGGACGCCGAGTAGGCGCCCCGCCTCCTTGGCTGGTCAGAACCTGATGGGGTGGAGACCTACTTGGAAATCACGCCAAGTCGGGTCTTGAAGGACGGATCAAGAGTCTTCTCAACACCCTTGATGTCCTTGCCGGCGACCATCAGCTGGGCGCCCTGCAACAGAGGCAGAGTCGAGAGGTCCTTGGCGACGGCCGTCTGGGCCTCGCCGAGCACCTTTTCACGCTCGGATTTGTCACTGGTGACCAGCTGCTTGGTGATCAGGTCAGTGACGGCGGGGTTCTCGTAATGGTTCTTCAGGAAGTTGCCCGGGATGAAGAACGGCGTGAGGTAGTTGTCGGCGTCGGAGTAGTCCGGGAACCAGCCGAGCTGGTAGACCGGGTACACATCCTTGGTGCGGTCCTTGGAGTAGGTAACCCACTCCGTGGACTGCAGTTCGACCTTGAACAGGCCCGACTTCTCCAGCTGTTCCTTGATCATGGCGTATTCGTCGCCCGAAGACTTGCCGTAGTGGTCCGGGTTGTACTGCAGCTTCAGGGTGACAGGGGCGGTGACGCCGGCATCGCTGAAGGCCTTCTTGGCTTTATCGAGGCTGGGCTTGCCGGTGCCGTCGCCGTACATGTCCTTTAGTGGCTTGGCTGCACCGGGCAGTCCATCAGGAACAACAGAATAGGCCGGCAGGTACGTGCCCTTGTAGACCTGGCTGGCGATCGCGTCACGGTCGACGACGTTGGCCATCGCCTGGCGGACGGCAAGTGCCTTGGCCGGATCGGCGCCGGCAGCCTTGGCACCGAACGGCATGGTGTCGAAGTTGAAGGTGATGTAGCGCAGTTCGCCACCCGGGCCCTTGTGGACCTTGACCTTCGAATCCTTTTCAAGGTCTGCGGCGTCGGTCGCGGTCAGGCTGCGGCCGGCGACGTCGATGTTGCCCTGCTGGACATCCAGCTTGAGGTTGTTGGAGTCCGCGTAGTACTTGATCGTGGCGCCGTCGTTGGCGGGCTTGCCCAGCAGGCCCTGGTAGTCAGCGTTAACCTTGAGACTGATGAGCTCGTTCTTCTTGTAGCTCTCGATCGTGTACGGGCCGGCGAACGGCTTCCCCTTGACGATCTCGTCGTCGGCCATCAGCTTGTCGGCCGGGAAGACCTCTTCGTCGATGACCGGACCGGTGTTGGTCCCGAGCACGCTTGGGAAGACCTGGTCATTGCCGGCCTTCAGCGTGAAGACGACGGTGTTGTCGTCCTTGGCGGTGACCGAGGCCAGGTTGCTGAGCAGCGACGCCGGGCCGTTGTCGTCGTTGATCTTGACGATCCGGTCGATTGAGAACTTCACGTCGGAGGACGTCAGCGCGTGGCCGTTGGCGAACTTGAGCCCGGATTTGAGCTTGACCGTATACTCGGTCGGCGAAGTGAACGATGCGGATTCCGCGATGTCTGGGACGGCTTCTGCTGATCCGGGCTTCTGGTTCATCAGGAACGGGTAAATCTGGTTCATGACCATAAAGGAACCGGCATCATAGGAACCGGCAGGATCAAGGGTGACCACTTTGTCGGTGGTGCCATAGGTAATGCTGCCACCGCCGGCGCCGCCGGTGGATGTTCCGCCGCCGGACGGGCCCGTGCAGGCAGTCAATGCAAATGCGGAAACGCCTGCCAGCGCGATAGCGCTTTGCAAGGCCTTTTTGTTCATTGCCATCTGTGAACTTTCTGTTCGATGAGTACGCGCGCGCCACCCCGGGCAGAACTTGTGAACCGCTTGGGAGGCGCGCTGTCCTGATCCCTTGATTCAATCAGACTGTTGCACGGTGAATCGTTACATCTTGTGAGATGAGACACAAAATTTACCTGACAGGATCCTGCAGGTTGATTTCAGGACCGGGGCGGACCTACAGCCAGCGCCTGTTCCAGCAGTGCCATGGCGGACCAGCGCATGGAGTCGGCCGCATCCTTGCGGGTGAGTCCGCCTACGTCCGTGAGCCATACCAGGGCTTCAATTCCGATTGCACTCCGGATGGCCAGTACAAGCCGCCGGACGCCGCCCTCCGGTAGAGTCTGGGCCAGAGGCTGCAAAGCCTCGGTGAGCCAGGCGATGGCCCGGCCCTGCCTTAGCGGCAGCCGTTCGGCGCCCGGGCTTCTTGGCTCCAGGGACAGCCTGAGCATGGTCCGCTGCTGCGCTTCCGTGTCCAGAATGAGACTGATGAACTCCACAACGACAGCGTCCAGTCGTTCCGCAGGATCTCTCGGCGGCTCCGCGGGCAGCAACGATTCGCGCACCGTCTCCGGGTGGGCAACGGCCAGTAACTCACTTTGGCCCGGAAAATAGCGGTATGCGGTGCTGCGCGCCACTCCGGCAGTAAGTGCAGCCTCATCCACCGTGGGCGCAAGGCCAGCGGCCACAAGCTCTCTCGCGGCGGCAACAAGCGCGTCGCGGGTCCGTCGCTTCTGACCGGCCCGGCCGGTCTCAAGATAAGGGGTTGACATGTGCGTTATGGTACTCCAGTCTTGTTATGGGACATAAGTCCCATAAGCTCATTTCACTGAAAAGGCGAGCGCCGTGGAGACTACAAAACCAGCTCCTGCAATAGTCCGCCAGGCCGAAGACGCAGAGCGCCGCTGGTTCCTTGGCGGCGGAACCCACACCTGGCCGGCTACAGAGTCCGAAACAGGCGGTGCCTTCCTGCTCTTCGAAGACGAAATGACACAGGGCAAGGTGACGCCGATGCATACTCATCCTGAGTCGGATGAAAGCATGTACGTTCTGTCGGGAGAGATTCTGATGAATGTTGACGGGGCAGAACACCGGCTGGGAGCCGGCTGCTTTGTCATGGTGCCGCGTGGCGTGCCGCACGCGTTTATGGTTCTGTCCGTGGGAGCACGGCTCCTGTGCCTGCACACCCGGGGAAGCGCTCAGGCCTTCTACTTGGGTGCCAGCGAACTGCTGCACAAAGACGAGCCCGGCTTCGGCGTCGTCGATTTTGACCGTGTTCGCGAATCCGGCAGGGTGAACGGCGGACTTGAGATCCTCGGGCCGCCGCCGTTTAACGCTCCCTGAGCGGGTCAGTGCACCCTATAGCTCCGCGCGCTGCAGGGAACGGGCGGCGTCGATGGTTGCCTGGCCCAGCACCCGGCTCCCCTGGTAGAGGACCACGGTCTGTCCCGGTGCCACTCCCCTCAGCGGATCGGTCAGTGTGACCACCAGGTTCCGGCGAAGCACACCGTCGTCGCCGGAAACCTGCTCCATGTGGGCCTTCGCCGGGACGGGATCCCCGTGGGCGCGGACCTGCGCGTAGCAGTCGAACTCCGCACCGGTGCTTACCTCGTCAATGGGCAGACCGGCCCAGGAAACCTTGATGCCGCGGATCTCATCAATGGCCAGCAGCGCCTCCGGCCCCACCACAACCTTGTTTTCCTTCGGCCGGATTTCGAGCACAAACCGCGGCTTGCCGTCGGCCGCAGGAGTACCCAGCTTCAGGCCGCGGCGCTGACCCACTGTGAAGGCGTTGGCGCCCGGGTGCTCGCCCACCTTGGACCCGGTTTCGTCAACGATGTCGCCCGTGGTCATGTCGATCTTCTCGGCCAGCCAGCCGGCGGTATCGCCATCGGGAATGAAGCAGATGTCGTGGCTGTCCGGCTTGTTGGCCACAGACAGGCCCCGGCGTTCGGCTTCGGCCCGCACCTCGGCCTTTGAAGGGGTGTCGGCCAGCGGGAACATGGAATGCTTGAGCTGTTCGTGGGTGAGAACGCCTAGCACGTAGCTCTGGTCCTTGGCCCAGTCGGCGGCGCGGTGAAGTTCAACGTTGCCGTCGGCATCCTCGATCACCTTGGCGTAGTGGCCGGTGCAGACGGCGTCAAAGCCGAGGGCGATTGCCTTCTCAAGGAGTGCGGCGAATTTGATGCGTTCGTTGCAGCGCATGCAGGGGTTGGGAGTGCGGCCGGCGGCATATTCGTCGATGAAGTCCTGCACCACGTCCTCCTTGAATCGCTCCGAGAAGTCCCAGACGTAGTAGGGGATTCCCAGCACGTCGCAGGCGCGCCAGGCATCGCGCGAGTCCTCAATGGTGCAGCAGCCGCGGCTGCCGGTCCGCAGGGTGCCGGGCATCCTGGACAGCGCGAGGTGGACCCCAACGACGTCGTGCCCTGCTTCGACGGCGCGGGCGGCGGCGACGGCGGAATCTACTCCGCCGCTCATGGCTGCAAGAACTCGCATGCTGGCTTTCTGTAGGAAAAGTGAGGGATGTGCTGGCAGCGGCAGGGTCCCGGCCACGGGCCGGACACAATGCTTGCCCGTCTATTCTACTGCCTGGCGGAATGCGGCCTCAAAATACCTTGACGGCCGGCTCGAATGCTTCTAGCGTCAAGACTACTGGTTTTAGAATTCGAGGGCTGCCAGCGGACGGCCCGCCGGAAGAATCGAGCCCACCCATGCCTGCCGCAGACACCGAAAATATTGTCATCGCCGGAGCCGGATTGGCCGGCGCCACGGCCGCCCGGACGCTCCGCGCTGAGGGGTACACCGGAAGGATCACCCTGTTCGGGGCCGAGGCCCATCACCCGTACCTTCGGCCCCCGCTTTCCAAGGAGTATCTGCTGGGCAAGGCGGCGGAGGACAGCGTCCCGGTGGTGCCGGACGGCTGGTACGCGGAGAACGACGTCGAACTGCGCCTGGGCGTTCCGGTCACCGGTGTTGACCCCGGCTCCCGAACCGTACGCATCGGCGACGGCAGTTCCCTGAAGTACAGCGCGCTGCTCCTCGCCACCGGCTCATTCCCCCGCCATATTCTGCTGCCCGGGAGCGGACTCGAGGGCGTCACCACCTTCAGGACGCTGGACGACAGCCGCCTGCTCCGCGGGAAGCTGGAGGCCGGCGGCAGGAACGTGGTGATGATCGGTTCGGGCTGGATCGGCATGGAGCTCGCTGCGGCAGCCACCATCTACGGCAACCACGTCACCCTGCTGGGATTGGAGGATATACCGCTCGGTGCAGCAATCGGCCCCGAGCTGGGTGGATTCTTCCGCTCGTTGCACGGGGCCAACGGAGTGCAGTTCAGGCTGCCTGCATCTGCCCGGGAGATCACCGGTAAATCCGGAACTGTGACGGGGGTGGTCACGGATTCCGGCGAGCTCCTGCCGGCGGACCTGGTAATCATCGCCGTGGGCGTTGTCCCGGACACGGCAGTGGCCGAAACTGCCGGGCTGGATCTCAAAAACGGTATCCTGACCGATGCCTCGCTGCGGACCGGCGCGCCGGGCATTTTTGCAGCCGGTGACGTGGCCAATGCCCTGCACCCCTTCACCGGCGAACACCACCGCAGCGAGCACTGGTCCAACGCCCTCAATGGCGGGAAGGTGGCGGCGAAGTCAATGCTGGGCCAGGACGTCACGCTGGACGCGATTCCGTACTTCTACACGGACCAGTTTGACGTCAGCATGGAGTATTCAGGATTCCCCACGCTGGCGGCCGGAGCGGCGCCGGTGATCCGCGGCTCACTGGAAGCCAGGGAGTTCATGGCGTTCTGGCAACAGGACGGCCGGGTGGTGGCGGGGATGAGCGTCAATTGGCCCCGCTCCATCAAACCCGGCGCACAGAAGACCATCAAGGCACTGATTTCAGCCCGCGCCCGGATCACCCCGGAAACGCTGGCGGACGCCGATACGCCTTTGGATCAGCTGCTTCCGGCCGCCTGACGGGCAACTGTGGCAGCGGTCTGGATCGAGGACTCGTGGCCGGCCATCCCCGCCTGGAGAGCCCGCGCATAGGCACCCGGGAGTGCGGCCAGCAGGGCGTCGACGTCGGCGACTGATGACGCGTGCCCGAGGGTAAAGCGCTGCGCACCCCGTGCTGTTCCCTCGTCCAGCCCCATGGCGAGGAGCACATGCGATGGCCGGGGAACGCCCGCCGTACAGGCAGACCCTGTCGATGACTCCACGCCGGCAAGATCCAGCAGGAAAAGCAGGGAATCGCCTTCGCAGCCCGGAAAAGTGAAATGCGCGTTGCCGGGCAACCGTCCGTCGCCGGCCGGGCCCCGCAATACTGCCTCGGGCACGGCAGCACGAACGCCGTCGATCAGCCGGTCCCGGAGGGCCGCGATCCGCCCGGATTCCGCGTCGAGAATCCCGGTGGCTGCTTCTGCAGCGGCTGCAAACGCCGCGATGGACGCGGTGTCCAGGGTGCCTGACCTGACATCGCGTTCCTGCCCACCGCCGTGCTGGACCGGTGTGAGCTTCACGGCCCGCCCCAGCAAGAGTGCCCCCACTCCCACCGGACCGCCGATCTTGTGTCCGGAAATGGACATCGCATCCAGTCCCGACGCCTTGAAATCGACCCGCAGGGTCCCGAAGGCCTGCACAGCATCGGAATGCACCGGCACACCCGCCGCGTGCGACAGCTCAACAATGTCCCGGACGGGCTGGACACTGCCCACTTCATTGTTGGCCCACATCACCGTTACCAAGGCAATGGACTGCGGCTCGCGCGCCAGCTCGGCCTTCAGTGCCGCCAGGTCCAGAACACCGTCGGAGTCCACGGGAAGCCATGTGACGTCGGCACCTTCGTGCCGTTGCAGCCACTCAACCGTGTCCAGGACTGCGTGATGTTCGACGGCGGAACAAAGGATGCGCCGTCGTGCCGGGTTGTCGCTTCGCCGGGCCCAGTACAGGCCCTTGACGGCGAGGTTGTCCGCCTCGGTACCGCCCGACGTGAAGATCACTTCCGAGGGGTGGGCCCCGGCCGCCGCCGCGATGGTCTCACGGGCATCCTCCACGGAGCGCCTCGCACGCCGGCCGGAACCGTGCAGAGACGAGGGATTGCCTGTCCGCGACAGCTCTCGCGTCAGGGCAGCCAGAGCCTCGGGGGCAAGGGGGGTAGTGGCGGCATGATCCATATAGACAGACACAGGCCAATTCTACCCGCGGCTTGTGGTCGCGGATCAGGGCCCGCGGGTTTGTGGTCGCGGATCAGGGGCCGGTCTGAGCTCGATTCAAGGTCTGATGTAGATTCGAGCGGTGAAAGCGCCGATATACCTTGTCCTGGCCGCACTTTTCTGGTCCGGCAACTTTGTAGTGGGTCAGGCTGCAGTTGCCACCATGACCCCGGTGGAACTGACGTTCTGGCGCTGGGCGCTCGCCGCGTTACCCCTGCTGGCACTGGCTCACTTTGTGGAGCGTCCGGACTGGCGGGCTGTACTGCGCCGCTGGCCTGTGCTCCTGCTTCTGAGCGTCCTGGGAATGAGCGGCTACACCCTGCTGCTGTACAGCGCCCTCCAGCACACCTCGGCGCTCAATGCTTCGCTCATCACCGCAGCGAATCCGGCGCTGATTGTGGTGATGGCCATTTTCCTTCTGGGTGACAGACTGCGGCCCATCGGCTGGCTGGGCATTGCGCTGGGGCTGCTGGGGGTGCTGCTCGTGCTGACGAGGGGTGACCTGCTGGGGGTTTTCAGCCTTGGCTTCAACACCGGCGAGATCATGATGGCCGGGGCCATTGGGTTCTGGGGTTTCTACACCATCATTGCCCGGCAGCTGCGCGTTCCCGCGATAGCTTCAACGGCCGTTCAGGTGCTGATGGCCACGGTTATGCTGGGGCCGCTGGCAATACTGACCAACGCGGGGTTTCCGTCCACGCCTGCGGAAGGCTGGTCGCTGGCCTACATCGCCGTTTTCCCGTCCCTGGGTGCCTACCTCTTCTGGAACCTGTCGTTAAGGACCACCACACCTGCCACTGCGGGAAACTATCTCAATCTCATGGTTGTTTTCACCGCCATGATCACCGTCATGATGGGAACACCCATGACCGCACCGCAGATCATAGGTGGGGTACTGGTGATTTCCGGCGTTCTGCTAACCGGCCTGCGGAGGCGGCCGCAAGTGCTCAGCTCGGTCTGATCCTGGCGCAGCACTGGCCGGCAGGCCTGTCTTCCTCTACACCGACCTCTTCAACGCGGTCTTCCGGTACTCCACAACCGGAGGCAACACCGCTCAGGAATGCCCCGTTCATGGCACAGACCACATCGGCATGCCCGTCCGCCAGGCGGTGGAAGGGGCAGTTGCGCAACACCAGGCCGCCGTCACCATCGGATTCGGGGCGGTAGCCGTTGCCGCTCAGGACTTCCTGGAACGGCACACCCGCTGCCCCCATGGCCTTTCCCTTGGAATACGCCGTTCTGATCAGCGCGTCGCGGACGGAGCCCCCACCGCTCATCGACTCCTCGATGGCTGACACCATCAGCTCGCCGGCCAGATCGTAGTTGCGGTCCGGAATGGTTGCGCCGACTTCCTCCAGGACGGGCCGATACAACTTGGCCGGCCGCCCGGAACCCGGGCCGGCCTTGGCCTGAAGCTTCCTGAATTCCACCGCCAGCAAGCCGTCTTGCACCAGCCTGTCCAATTGGAAAGACGCTGTGCTTCTGGGAAGACCGACGGCTGCAGCAGCCTCATCCCGGCCCACGGCGTCCTGTGCTGATGCGACGAAACCGAAGAGGCGCCGCCGGTTGCTGTCATCGAGTGATGCCACCGCCGCAATGCGCCGGGGCCAGGGAATCCGGGTCATGAAATCAGTTTAACTCTAAAAACAAGATTCATTGCTTAATACTGCTTGGCAGTCTAAAATCAATGTATCCACTTTTAGAAGGAGCCTGTCATGAACGATCCAACAGTCCTGAAGGAACCAACACAGCTGCGGGGGCCGAATGCAGATGGTGGCCGGCAGGCTTTCATGCTGCTTCGCACGGTTTTCACGGTGGCGCCCATCATTTTCGGACTGGATAAATTCACGAATCTGCTGACCGACTGGACCATGTACCTCGCCCCCGTAGCCACGTCGATGGTGCCGCTGCCCGCACAGACCATCATGTACGGCGTCGGAGCCATCGAAATCATCGCCGGCGTACTGGTGGCCTTTCGTCCCCGCATCGGATCCCTCGTTGTTGCTCTCTGGCTGCTGGGGATCATAGTCAATCTGATCATTGTGGGCAGTTTCTTTGACGTCGCGCTGCGGGACTTTGGCCTGCTGGTCGGTGCACTGGCCCTCAACAGACTGTCAACCCCATCCAGCAAATGACTGGCCGGCCGTGACAAGTCAGTTCGAAGGCGGCACAACCAGCAAGCGCTTGGCAACGTCTGCCCGTGCGGCAGCCAGGGATGCGGCGCCAGTGCATGAGATGGAAACGAGGGCAGACGAACCAGCCTTTCCGAAGAGCCGCGCCATAACAGCTGTGGCTCTTGCTCCCGGCTTGGCAGGGGCCTCAAGCACCAGCACGTCAACTTTGGGGCCGGGCTTGTCCAGATCCCCGCCCCAACGGAGGGAAGCCGCCTTCAGGTACTCAGGCAGGATGCTCGCATCCAGGTATTTGAAAAGCTCCACGGTGGATGCCCGGTCATCACCTGCCACCAGCGGCCACTGACTGACCCGGACCTTCGCCGAGACCAGACAGCCGTCAGCCTTGAGATACTGGCTCTCGCCAGCCACACTCTCCTTGACCGGCTTCCACCCCGGGGCTTCCCGGAGCCCGTCCGAGATTCCCACCGGAACCCCTTGCGCAAGCGTGCCGCCGGCGGCAAAGGTCATGTCCGCGGCCGCGACCGCCGCTGGGTCGTGGCCGGGGATGATGGTGGGCCTGGCGAGTGAGGGTGTGGCCTGGACGGTCTTGGGCGCGGAGGGATCCGGCACATCCACACTGCAGCCGGCCAGCAGCGCAACAACTGCCGTCGCAGTTCCCACCGCAGCTGTTCCCCGGCGCGCCAGTTGCCGTGCCCCGGATCGGCTGCATACCGCGAATCCACCTATGGCTTCCATCTCCACCCCGTGTACTGTCCCGCCGGGCAACCTGACCGGCACGGCTTCCTGAAAAGTCTAGACTCTCTCAATGCCTTAGCCAGGACAGCAGGGACCCCCTGGAACGGCCAGTGCCTCCATGAGGCTATGCGAGCAATCTGACAGCGCCCGGCACCACATCAACGGTGAGGGGCAGCGGCCCGATCCTCTCGCCGTCGGCATAAGCAACAACGTTGGCTGCCGCCAGTTCCACGTGCCGTACCCTCCGGATGTCCACGGAAGCGTGGCCCACGTGCCGGCCGGAAAAAACCCTGGGGAAGACAGCCAGAAACCGCACCCTGGACAGCGGACGGACTATGAAAAGATCAAGAAGGCCGTCATCCAGCCGGGCGTCCGGGGTCACCTTCATGCCGCCCCCGATCGACTGGCCGTTCGCCACGGAAATCAGCATGGCTCGCTGCTGCCACGTTTCGCCGTCGGCGGTCACCGTGTAGTTGATGGCCCGGAACGTCACCAGCTCGCGGAGCATCGCAAGGTTGTATCGGCTCTTTCCCCGGGGCCAGCGCCAGCAGTTGGCCCGTTCGTTGACAGAGGCATCAAACCCCGCCGACACCACGCCGGCGAACCAGCGGGACCCGGCAGCACCGGTGATCCGGCCCACGTCGATCAGTCTGCCACCGGACGCCAGCCCGGCCATCACCCTCTTGCAGGCCGAAGGAATGTCGTTGAGCGGAAGCCCGAGCGCCCTGGCCATGTCGTTTCCTGTTCCGCTGGGAACAATTCCCAGCGGAACAGTCCCGAAGGGGGAAGCCGATCCCGCGAGCGCGTTGACGGCAAGGTGCACCATTCCGTCCCCGCCAACCACCACCAGCGCGCCTATCCCGGATACGAGTGCTTCATCAACAGCTGCGGCCAGCTGCGCATAACTGCCCTTCCGCAGCACCAGCACGTCCTCCCCGGCGGACCGAAGGTGCTCTACCACCTGCTCACCTGCATGTTGCCGGGCGCCGAACGATGCCCGGGGATTGATGGCGACGGCGATAATCATGCGGTGAATTATGCCAGCCAACGGGAACTAGCCACGCGGGCGCGGTCGTTATGTCCGTGGGCCGTTAAACTGGGCTGACCGGGCTGCCTGAGCGGACTGGCAACATCAAAAGAAGGGACAATGCTTGACCGAGAGCAGCAGCTCCCATTACCAGGTACTCCGCATTGCCGTGACCGCGAGCGACAAGGAGATCAAGGTGGCGTACCGCAGGGCCGCCCGCACAGTCCACCCCGACCACGGTGGTGATGCCGCGGCGTTCCGCGAGGTCACTTTGGCCTACGAAACCCTGATCGATCCCAGGCGCCGGAAAGCCTACGACCGCTCCTATGCGGGCGGGGCCTCACGCACGGATTCAGACAATCCCGAATCAGAAGCGCATTTCGACGCGCCGGCAGCCGGCAGCCATGCTTCTGCCACCGTCCACCGCCCCAACACCCCACGCAATACGTCAGGGGACGCCCCGGTCTATGTGCCGCCTTACGATCAGGATGGTTCCGAGGCCGTTGGTGCGGTGCCCCTTATCCCCCTGGGCCAGGCCGGCCAGCAGGTCCACGGAATGCCCAGGAAGCGCGGGATCTTCGGGGCCGAAGCCCGGATCCAGCGCGAGATGCGGACCGTGCAGCTCATAAGCCGCCAGATCCTCCCGGCTATTCCGGCTGCCCGGCTGATCAACGGGCTGCAGTCACCGGCAGACAACAGCCACATCGACCACGCGCTGCTGTCCGGCTACCGTCTGGCTCTCATCGGCTCCATGCTTTTGCCCAAGGGCGCGTATGCCTGGGACGGAAGCACGCTGAACCATGGCGGACGGTCCATTGCCCCGCCGCAGCTGGCGCACGTGGTGCGGCGCATGCAGGACATCTTCCCCGAACTCAATGTGACCGGCTGGACTGTCATCCACAGCCCCGGCGGCAACCTCCACGAACCGGTCATCGACCATCACCGACACGCGCCGAGCCCCATGGACGCCATCCAGGTGGTCAATGCAGCCGGACTGACGCGCGGCCTGAAGCAGTTTCTGAGTTCCGGGCCTGCCCCGAACACCGTCAATGTATCCGTCCTCGCCCGGCTCCTGCGGGGGATGCACTAACGCCCTCGCTAGAATAGGACAGTGTTCCGTATCCTCTTCCACACTCCCGAAATCCCCGGCAATACCGGCAACGCCATCCGGCTGGCTGCCATCACCGGCGCCGAGCTGCACTTGGTTGAGCCCCTGGGATTCGATTTTTCCGACGCAAAGCTCCGCCGCGCCGGTCTGGACTACCACGATCTGGCAGTGGTGACCATCCACTCGAGCATCGAAGCCGCCTGGGAAGCCCTTCAGCCGCAGCGCGTGTTCGCCTTCACCTCCGATGGCGAGGTCTCCTATGCGGATATTGCTTATGTGCCCGGAGACGTCCTGCTGTTCGGGCCGGAGTCCGTAGGGCTGCCCGAACACCTCAAGCACGATCCACACGTGACAACCAGGGTGCGGTTGCCCATGATGCCGTCCCTGCGTTCCCTGAACCTTGCAAACGCCGCATCAATTGCCGTCTATGAGGCATGGCGGCAACAAGGATTTGCCGGCGCACAGTTGTAGAGGGACGGCAGGACCCACGTTTCAACCTTGCCAAACCATGGACGTGGTCCTCCCATCCACCGGCTGCTCGGCACCGAATTATTTGTGAGGACAAATCCACGGATCCCAAGGAGCGGCAGGTGAGTACATTGCAGGCGGGCAGGGGCCCGGGCCGGTTCGCCGCCGGTAGGCGGGTTGCCCCTCATGGTCACACTGCTGATGATTCACCGCCCAGACACTTATGCTTATCAGTGATGGAAACTCCCAACGCGCCAAACTTTGAGGCAGC
Source organism: Micrococcaceae bacterium Sec5.7 (assembly GCA_039636785.1). Taxonomy (NCBI): domain Bacteria; kingdom Bacillati; phylum Actinomycetota; class Actinomycetes; order Micrococcales; family Micrococcaceae; species Micrococcaceae bacterium Sec5.7. The sequence goes on from CP144169.1 coordinate 2,530,072, forward strand.
TGAAGTCCCTGCCCCTGCCTCCGATCTGAACCAACGCCTGGCCGGGCTGCTGGATCGGATCGCCGCCGGCGACCGGAGTGCGTTTGCCGAGTTCTACCAATTGACGTCACACCGGGTTTTCGGTATGGCCAGGAGGGTCCTGATCGATCCGGAACTCAGTGAGGACGCCACTCAGGAAGTGTTTCTCCAGGTCTGGAAAAACGCTGCCAAGTTCGATCGTCAGGCAGGCAGCCCGCTGGCGTGGCTGATGACAATATCCCACCGCCGCGCAGTGGACAAGGTGAGATCGTCCCAGTCTTCCACTGACCGCGAAGCCAGGTACGGGGCCAGCAGCCAGGACATCGACCATGATTCGGTATCCGATGAAGTGGGTAGCCGGCTTGAGGCCGAGGCCGTGGTCCGTTGCTTGGAAACTCTGACCGAAACGCAACAGGAATCCGTGCGGCTCGCATACTACGGCGGCCTCACTTACAGGGAAGTCGCAGAAAAGGTGGATGCGGCATTGCCCACCGTCAAGTCCCGCATCCGCGACGGACTGATCCGTTTGAAGACCTGTCTGGGGGTGAGTTGAGATGACCGAGATGAACAGTCAGAACAGCGGTCGCCTGCCTGGGGGATTTGAAGAAGATATCCCGGCCGATCTGGCCTCTGGCCGTGCCGTGGAGCTGGCAGAAGTGTATGCCCTGGATGCCGTGAGCGACGCTGAACGCGCCGCCATAGAGCGGCACGTCTCCGCTGCGCCCCAGGCCGAGCGCGAGTCGTTCAACGAACGCGTCCGCCAGGCCCGGGAAACGCTGGCGGCAAGCTATGTGGCTGAGGAGGAACCTCCCGCCGGGCTGTTTGACCGGATTGTTTTGCAGCTGCCGCCGCAGTTGTCCTCCGAGAGCGAGGCCCCTGACGCTGTGCCGGAATCTGTGGCCGAAATCCGTGCCGCGCCGGTAACAGATGACCTCTCCGCCGCGCGTCGGCGCCGTGAAGTACGACGCCGGCCGGCCGGCGTCCGCAACTGGCTGGCAGGGGTTGCGGCGGCCGCCGTTATTGCACTTGGCGGAGTGGGAATCGGTGCCTATGTGGCCGACCAGAATGATCCTGTGAACCAGATAGTGAGGGCAGAGGATGTCCGTGAGGCCACGGTGGACGTCACCGGCGGCGGTACAGCCACCGTCCTGATTTCGGCGTCGAAGGACGCCGTAGTGCTCAAAATGAGCGGTGTCCCTGCCCCTGCAGCAGGCAAGGTCTATCAGATGTGGCTGATCCCCAGGGACGGCTCCGCCCCTGTTTCCCAGGGACTGATGGACGCCGCGGCCCTGTCCAAGCCGGCTCTGGTCCATGGAATTGCCTCAGCGGCGGCCCTGGGCATCACGGTGGAACCCGCTGGCGGTTCTGCCACTCCCACGCTGCCGACAGTCGCTGCGGCACCCTTGGGGGCCTGAGCCGCGGTCCGGTCTTCTGGATGATAAACAGATCTATCGACAAGAAGCCGGGTGGCGCTCCGGTCGCGCGGTTAGAACCCTGCGATGGTCCCGGACCCGTTGACTGGTACGACGTGGAAGGCCTCGGCGCTGCGTCCTTCGCCCATGCCGGCGCGCTCCCCTGTCCGCAGCATCAGGCTGCGGACAGTGCTGTCCATGGCCCCAAGGTCAGGATGCTGGCTGGCGTGGACGCGAATGGCAGCCAGCTTGGACTCCACGTGCTCGGTGACGTCCACGAAATGATTCTCACGTTCCTCAGGACCGGCCAATAGCCACAGCCACGGCAGCTTGTACGCCGCCAGACCCGCTTCGGCGAGCTCCGGATATGCGAAGGGGTTTTCCACGGCGGGATAAACAGCCCGTGTCACGGCTTCTCCCACAGCGAGGTGGTCCGGATGGCTCTTCTGTATCCGGTTCCAGTTCCGCTCCGGATGCATGGCTAGCACGACGTCGGGGCGGATTTCGCGGATCAGCTTTACCACTCCCCTGATCACCTCGTGCGACGGTTCCAGGTACCCGTCCCTTTGGTGGAGGTAGTGGATATCAGTGACGCCCACCAGTTCAGCAGCGCGGTGCTGCTCGGCTGCCCGCAGTGCGATGATTTCTGCACGGTGCGCGGGATCGAAACCGCCGGCATCGCCGTCGGTCATGATGCAGTAGCTAACCCGGACGCCGGCGGCAGTCCAGCCCGCGATGGTGCCGGCCGCGCCGAAATCGATGTCGTCCGGATGGGCCGTGAAACAGAGCACCCGCTCAACCGGGTGGTGGTCCTGGCTGAACGGGCTCTGTGCTGAAACAGCGTGTGCGGTCAAGGAATCAGCCTTTGCGTTTCTTGATTTCTTCCGTTGCCTGGGGCAGCACCTCAAAGAGGTCCCCGATGATGCCGAAGTCGGCGATCTCGAAGATCGGCGAATCCGCATCCTTGTTGATGGCCACAATTACCTTGGCAGTCTGCATGCCGGCCTTCTGCTGGATGGCCCCGGAGATTCCGGCAGAAATGTACAGCTGCGGCGAAACGGTCTTGCCGGTCTGGCCCACCTGCGCGTCGTGGCTGATCCAGCCGGCATCCGTGGCAGCACGGGAAGCCCCAACAGCTGCGCCGAGGGCGTCGGCAAGCTGTTCGACGGGACCGAAGTCACCATCCACACCTCGTCCGCCTGCCACCACAATCCGGGCTTCGGTCAGATCGGGCCGGCCGCTGGCGCCCTTCTCATTCCGTCCCGTGATACGGGCGGCGGCTGCTGTTGCATCCGCGGGCACCGCCACCACGATGGCCTCGGGCGCGGCCTCGGCTCCGGAGGGCTCCGGAGTGACACTGTTCGGCTTGATGGTCAGCACAGTTACGGCGGTAGTGGCCTTGGCCGTGGTGGTGTACGAGCCAGCCAGCACCGACTTATGGGCGGTGCCGTCAGGATCCACGGCCACAACGTCGGTGATCACACCGGCACTCAGCCGGATTCCCAGCCGCGCGGCGATCTCCTTGCCGTCTGCCGAGTTCTCCACCAGCACAGCGGTGGCACCGGACGCGGCCACCGCGGCAGCAAGGTATGCAGCCTTCGGGGCCACAAGGTAGCTGTCCAGATCCTCCGCAGAAGGCCGGTAGATCGCAACGGCGCCGTTAGCGCCCAGGGCCGCGGCGACATCGTCGTTGAGTTCACCGTTGAACGCAACAGCGGTCTCGCCCAGGGAGCGCGCAATAGTCAGCAGTTCCAGGCTGCTCTTTTTCAGTGCCTGGCCCGGGTTGTCAATGAATACGAGTACTTTTGCCATGTCTGTTGATCCCTCTTAGAGCAGCTTCTGGGCGGCCAGGAACTCAACCAGCTTGATGCCGGCGTCGCCTTCGTCCGTGATGATGGTGCCGGCCGTGCGCGGTGGGCGGGCTTCCGCGGACTCCACGGTAGTCCACGAACCCGCATGGCCCACTTGGGAAGCGTCCACGCCGATGTCCGCAAGGCTTAATGTGGTGATGCTCTTGCGCTTCGCCGCGATGATGCCCTTGAAATTGGGGTACCGGGGCTCATTGATCTGATCCGTGACGGAGACGATGGCCGGCAGCGCAGCTTCCACGGTGTCCGAGTGGGTGTCGCCGTCCCGTCGGGCCGTGAGCCGTCCGCCGTTCACCTCCAGCGCGGAGGCAAATGTCACCTGCGGGAGGCCCAGCCGTTCAGCCAGCTGCGCCGGCACAAGGGAGGTCTCGCCGTCGGTGGAGGCCATGCCGGTGAGCACAAGATCCACGGGCGAATCCGTGCCGATGTGACGGATGGCTGCTGCGAGCGCGAGCGATGTGGCCGCGGCGTCCGAGCCTGCGAGTGCGTCGTCTTTCAGGTGCACGCCCTCGGTGGCGCCCATCTGGAGTGATTTCTTCACTGCGTTGACCGCCCCGGCGGGCCCCATGCTGAGGGCGATCACCTGATTGCCTGCCTTACTGCCGCCACGTGCCTCAGCCAGCAGCAACGCAGCTTCCAGGGCGTATTCGTCCAGTTCGGACAGGATGCTTTCGTCGCGGTCCGTGGTGCTGCCCTCGCCATTGAGGTGACGGTCGAACTGCGCGTCCGGTACATGCTTTACGAGGACGATGATCTTCAATGTCTCTTCCACTGTATTTACAGCAGCCTTCCATGCTTGTGGATAGCCAGCCGGGTGAGGTCATGGCCACGGATCGCCCGGGGTACGGGTGTCTCCTAGCTAACCATATAGCGGTGCTCCGGCGCCGTCCCGTTAAGGCCTGTGTCTGCGCCCGCCGCACACGGCATACGGAAGCACGACGCCGGGCCGCACCTTCACGGTGCGGCCCGGCGTCGTCGTTGGTCCTTCTGCGAAGCTTTCGGGCAGCTGCGTTACTGTTCGGCTGCTGCGCCGAGCTTCACGTCCAGCACGTGCTGCTGGCCGTTCCGCAAGAGAGTGATCTTGACGGTGGCCCCGGCGGGCTGCTCGCGGACCGCTGCTGTGAGCTGGTTCGGATCGTTGATCGCGAGTTCGTTGAATTTGGTCACAACGTCGCCCACCTTGATGCCGGCCTTGGCCGCAGCAGAACCGGATTCAACCGTTGCCACGTCGGCACCGACGGAGAATCCGGATGCTGACTTGGAGGCAGATTTCTCCTTGACACTGACGCCGAGCTGGCCGTGCGTCGCCTTGCCGGTCTCAATAATTTCCTGGGCAACGCGCTTGGCGTGGTTGATGGGGATGCTGAAACCCACGCCGATGTTGCCGCTGCTGGAGGAATCGCCACTCGCCGATGCGATGGCAACGTTCACTCCGATTACCTCGCCCTTGCTGTTGACCAGTGCGCCCCCGGAGTTGCCGGGGTTAATGGCTGCGTCGGTCTGGATGACGTTGATCGAGATAGAGCCCTGGTTGGCTGTGCTCTGGCTCTGCCCACCGCCGGGAGGCGCGAACTGGAAACCGCCCTCGCCGCCGTTCTGCGAATTATCGGCACCGTCTTTGGGCGCCGCAGACGAAGCCACGCTGATTGTACGGTTGAGAGTGGAAACGATACCGTCCGTGACAGTTCCTGTCAGGCCCAGCGGAGAGCCGATTGCCACGGCAGTATCGCCGACGTTGAGCTTGCCGGAGTCGCCCATGGTTGCTGCCGTCAGCCCGGACGCGTCATCCACCTTGATAACGGCCAGATCAGACAGTGGATCCGTGCCCACAATCTTGGCTGCAAGCACCTTCCCGTCGCTGGTGCGGACTTCGATGGTGGCATCGGCCGTTTTGCCATCCAGCGTCACCACGTGGGTGTTGGTAAGGATATGGCCGACGTTGTCCAGGATGATGCCCGAACCGGTGCCGCCCTCACTGCCGCTGCTGGCCTTGATGGTGACCACGCTCGGAGATGCCTTCAGCGCCGCCGCGGTGATGACGTTCACATCGTCCTTGTTATTGACGATTACCGGGCCTGGCTGGTTGCCGCTGCTGCTGGCCACCGGCGTTGAATTGCCATTAAACAGGTTGCCGCCGGCCACCGTTGCCACTCCACCGCCGACGAGCCCTGCGGCCAGAATGCTGGCCACCAGCGTACCGACGCCGAACGCTGGCTTGCGCCTGGGTGCATTGGCAGGGTTCGCTGGCGCTGCAGCATGTGCGCCGTGCTGCCCGTACGGTGGCTGCTGGTAGGACTGGGCCGGAGTCCGGTGGGGTAGGGACTGATCCGATGGCGATGCGAACTGCTGCGTCGCGGGACCGCTCTGCTGTCCATAAAACGGCTCGCGAGGCGGATATACGGGACGGGGAGCCTCGAATGGCTCCTGCTGCGGTTCGTGCGCAGCACCGTCCAGTCTCATGGTGGGATTCTCCCGGCCGGCGGAATTTTCCTGGCCGGCAGGGGCGTTCAAAACCGATGCCTGCTCCCCCTGCACGGCCGCGGCCGGGTCCTGCTGCGGCTCTGCCGGTTGCTCGCCACGTGGCTGGGCCGAATCTCGGTTCTCAGGTGATGCGCCCGGTGCTGGGTTCTCGGTCATTGGACTTCCTTTCATCCTCGTCTGCCTTAACTATGGACGCTTTGACTGAAACCAAAGCGGACGTTAGCTGGGAGGTTCCTGAATGACCTTCCCACCCTGCCTCTGATGGGTGCAGCCCGTTTCGCTGGTGGCATATTCCCCGTTGTGGACTCGGCAATAGGTGCACCATAGAATCAAGAGGAATTGCCACAGCGACCTGCGGCTTTACATCACGCGTGGGGGCGCTGCTGCGTTCTGAGACGACTGATTCGGCCCGAATCAGTGTCAGGCGTGCTGAAGGGTTGCACATGCGGTCAAAGTTCAAACGTATTCTCGCCGTGATCGGCCTGGTTGGATTGATGGCGGTACCCGCCACCTCGGCCTGGGCAGAAGACCCGGTGACTCTGGATCCCGTCACGAAAATTGTGGACTCGGCAGGAGTCCTCGGGGGCAGGAAGGCTGACGTCGAAGACGCCATCAAGAAGCTCGGAACCGACCACGCCATGACCCTTCACGTCGTTTACGTGAAGAAATTCGAGAATCCCACTGACCGTGTTGCCTGGGCAAACGACGTTGCCCAGAAGGCCAGCCTGGGTGCCAATTCCATGCTTTTGACTGTGGCCACGGACACGCGCCAGTACCAGCTGAGCAAGCCGTCCAACAGCAAAATCACCAATGCCCAGCGCGACACCATCAAAGATTCGGCAATTGACCCACAGCTGCGCAACAGCGACTACGCCCAGGCAGCCATCGACGCTGCGGCGGCCGTTGGCGATGCAGCCGGTGGCGGCAGCGGCACCGTTCCGTCCGCTGGCGGCGCCGGGACAGCCGTATTGGTCGGCACCGGAGTTGCTGCTGCTGGCGGCGCGGGAACATACCTTTACTTCCGCAACCGCCGCAAGAAAGCGGCCCAGGCTTCGAGCGCCAGCTTTGGACCCCAGGGAGCGGAACTCGATCCCCTGGCCGGACTCAGTGTGGATGACCTGCGCAAGAAGAGCGGATCACTGCTGATCGAGGCGGACGACTCCATCAAGTCCAGCGAGCAGGAACTCGGGTTCGCCCAGGCACAGTACGGCGATTCCGCCGTCGGAAACTTCACCAAGGCGCTGCAGGAAGCCAAGGGACACATGTCCGAATCATTCAAACTGCAACAGCAGCTGGATGACCACATCCCGGACACCGAAGAGCAGCAGCGCAGCTGGCTGGGCGAAATCATCCGCCGTTCCGAGGCGGCCCTGGCCTCGCTGCAGGAACAGAAGGCAGATTTCGATTCCCTGCGGGAACTCGAGAAAAACGCTCCGCAGGCTCTGGCAGCCGTTAGCGCGGGCGCCAAGGAAGCCGACGCCAAGATCGCCAACGCTGAACAGTCGCTGGCCACCCTGCGGGCAAAATACGCGGACAGCGCCCTGGTCCAGGTCTCAGACAACATCACCCAGGCCAAGGAGCGTCTTGCATTTGTTCAGAATGCCACTGCCACGGCACAGGAAAAACTCGCTGGCGGTGAAGGCAGCCTTGCCGCAGTAGCCGTCCGGGCTTCCGAAGAAAGCCTTCACCAGACCAACGTACTCATCGATGCCATCACCAAGGTTTCCGGGAGCCTCGACGAAGCGCGCAACGGGCTGGAAACCGCCGTCGTCGAAACCTCCCAGGACCTTGCCCAGGCAAAAGCCATGATCGAGTCCGGAGCCCATCCCGAGCTGGCGGGCCCGGTAGCCGGCGTCGTAGCGGCACTGGCGCAGGTCAAGTCCGAGATCCAGGGAGGCAAGATCGATCCGATCGCCACCCTGCAGAGGGTGGAAGCCGCCCACCAGTCCCTGGACCAGTCCCTGACGGGCATCCGGGACCAGCAGGATCAGGCGCGTCGTGCCCAGGCATCACTCCAGCAGACCATCATGGCGGCGCAGGCCCAGATCAGCGCCACTTCGGACTACATCACGGCACGCCGTGGCGGAGTGGGAACAGAGGCCCGCACGCGGCTCGCGGAATCACAGCGCAACCTGGACTATGCCCTTTCCATATCCCGGACCGATCCGGTCACAGCGCTGACCTACGCCCAGCAGGCCCATGCACTCGCGGCCCAGGCCGCCCAGCTGGCCCAGTCGGACGTTGACAGCTTCGGCGGCTACTCCAACCAGGGCTACGGCGGCGGCGGAATGTTCGGCGGCGGCGGCCGGGGTGGAGGCGGCGGTCTGGGCGGCGCAATTCTCGGCGGCATCCTGATCAACTCCATTCTCAATGGTGGCAGCGGCGGAGGCTGGGGCGGAGGCCACAGCGACGGTGGCGGCTTCTTCGGCGGCGGTGACTCCGGCGGCGGCTTCGGTGGCGGTGACTCCGGCGGCGGCTGGGGCGGCGATTCCGGCGGCGGCGGGGACTTCTAGCTGGTAGAAGACTAGGCGCCAGTCGGCCTTGTCCCGGCTGGCGGATTGAAGCGCTACAACAACTGTTCACTGAATCCAGTGGCAACCACTGAGCAGGACGAAAGGTAACACCATGGTTAAGCAGTCCATTTTCGGCCGCATCGCGCAGCTCGCAAAGGCAAACATCAACACTTTGCTGGATCAGGCTGAGGATCCGCAGAAGATGCTGGACCAGATGGTTCGGGATTACACGAACAACATTGCGGAGGCCGAGTCCGCCGTGGCCCAGACCATCGGCAACCTGCGCATGCTCCAGGATGATTACCACGAGGACGTCAAGAACGCCCAGGACTGGGGCAACAAGGCACTCGCCGCTTCCCGCAAGGCCGATGAATACCGCAGCGGAGGCAACGGAGCCGACGCGCAGAAGTTCGACAACCTGGCCAAGGTTGCCCTGCAGCGCCAGATGTCCTCGGAGAACGAGGCCAAGTCCTCTGAGCCCAACATTGCTTCCCAGTCCGAGGTGGTGGACAAGCTCAAGACCGGCCTGGATCAGATGAAGGGCAAGCTCAACGAGCTCACCAGCAAGCGCAACGAGCTCGTTGCCCGCGCCAAGACGGCCAGTGCACAGTCGCAGGTCCACGATGCCATCAAGAGCATCGACTTCATGGACCCCACCAGCGAGGTGGGCCGCTTCGAAGAGAAAATCCGCCGCGAAGAGGCCAAGGTCCGCGGCCAGCAGGAGCTCGCGGCCTCGAGCCTTGACTCCCAGTTCAATCAGCTCGAGGATCTGGGGGAGCAGACCGAGATCGAAGCCCGACTGGCCGCGCTGAAGACGGGCAGTGCCAAGCCGGCTATCGGTGCCGCGGGTGCCGCTTCTGCATCAGGCTCCACCGTTGATGAAGCCGACTTCGACAAGCTCTAAAGAGTACATCCGGCGGTGATCCGCCGAAGCAATAAGAGAGGCCGGGGCTCCTGAGGATCCCCGGCCTCTGCCACGCCCTGCGACGTGGAAGCCGTGGCGCCCTGGGCGACGCGGGCGAAGTCAGAGCCACCGGAAGCTGACGGCCTGTTCGCCCGCAGCAGTGAGACCTGCTCCTGCAATGCGGCTGCCCGGGCGGACCGCACCGCTGTCCTACGCCTGCCGCAGGCAATTCCGCAAGCCAGCTGCCCACAATAATTAGGATGATGCGACGACGGCCGCGGAGAATTCGTCTGAACTGTGCCGGCATCCTTGCAGTAGCTGGGCTACCAACAACGGCTCGTCATGAACCTGGACACGCAGCTGGCGATGATGTCAGAGACCTGGCGGCGCCGGTCCTCCCCCGACCGGGGCGAGCCGCGAATGCCCGGCGACGTCCCCGCATACCTTCCGGGTTTTCACTCCGGTGACCTAAAGCAAAAGGTTCGACGCGGGCGGCAGTTACCAGCGCGGTTTGTACCGGAGCTTTCGATCCTGGACGACAGGAAGCTCCACGAACGGTGGATGCACCAGGCCCGTGCTCTGGGCTACCCTGAACCAGTAGTGGGTCTCGCGGAATCGCACGTAAGCGCGCGCCCTGGAGCCGTACCAGCGGCTCAGAGACAGCTGACCCGGCTAGCGGCTGACTTTCCCCATAAGTGAGGCCACTGGCCGCAGGAACAGCGGCCTGGCGAGGAACCAGGCGGCGACCATGACCGCGATGGAGGCCGCAAAGATCCAGAATCCGACCCAACTGATGTCGTCGCTGCCGCCGTACATGTGGTTTAGGTTTCGCAGCGCGCCGGTCGCAAGGACTAAGAACACGTGGACCACGATGAACGCCACGAAGTAGATCATCACGGGGAAGTGCACTGCCCGGGCGGCCTCAACCGGGTAAAGCCGGTTGAGTGTGGCAGCTTTCTTCGGCCAGGCAGAAGACATCCTCAGGCCAGTGACAAAGGCCAGTGGCGCGGCAACATAGACGGTCGCGAAATAGGTCAGAAGCTGCAACGCGTTGTAGTTCACCCAGCCGTTCTCCGTGGGCCAGTTCAGCGAGGCGTACTGCAGACCAGCCGAAATCGCGTTCGGGAAAACATCCCAGCTAGTGGGAATAATGCGCACCCACTGCCCGGTCGCGAACAACAGAATCGCAAAGACCACGCCGTTGAGGATCCAGAGGGCGTCGAGAGTGAGGTGGAACCAGAGTTCCAGCGTAATTTTGGTGGGCGGCGTTTTGGTCTTGATCAGGCCCTTGTTATTCCTCGTCCAGTGCCCGCTGGGGCGCGTAGTGGTCCGCACCTGCCACCCCGTCCGGATGATCAGCAACAGGAAGAAGCCGTTGAGGAAATGCTGCCAGCCCAGCCAGGCCGGAAAGCCCACCGGAGCGCCCGCCGGCAGCTCCGAATGGCCCGGATAGTCCGCCATAAACGAGCTGACGCCGGAGAGGCCCGTAATCCACTTTGCCAGCAACACCACCAGCAGCAGGGCCATCAGGACAGCGGGCACTGCCCAGTAGAGTTTCGCCCATTTGCTCTTGGCGGTACCGGGCTTCTTCGTCGGTGTGGACATCGAACAACATTCCTCTCGAGAATGACTGGCCAGTGCTCAAAAATCTGAGGCTCTGCGAAAGAGAATACTAGGGACTGCTACTAATTGGACAAAACAAGAGGCCCCGACCGGCTTGTTGCCCGGTCAGGGCCTCTCTTGTGGTTGCGGGGACAGGATTTGAACCTGTGACCTCTGGGTTATGAGCCCAGCGAGCTACCGAACTGCTCCACCCCGCGTCGCTTGATCAACAGTACCCTACTTTCCAGGGCACCTTTGCCACTGGCTGCGATGGCCTCAACGCCTACCCGCACACAGCGGGTGAATTATTGGGTTGTAGGAAAAAATGTGTGCAAGGAATGAGCCTGCCTCCCAGTGCTGGGGCGGTATCACGGCGATCGCTATGCCCTGAGACCCTTGGTTGTAGGGGTACTCGTAATTCGTGGCAGATCACCGGGGACAGCAGTGGTGCGATACCGAGACGAAAGCCGCGTGGGCCGCCTTGCTGGCCCGTTTCCCCGCGCCGCGGGTCGTGATTACCGACGGCGGCTCCGGCATCGCCGCATCCCTGTCCGAAAGCTGGCAGGAGGCCGCCGTCCAACGCTGCCTCGTGCATGTTCAACGGAACGTCCGCACCTTCCTGACCAGCCGGCCCAGACTGCTGCTACGGGCCCACCGCGGGATGAGCGAAGCCCACCAGAAACGCGCCATCGAATGGTCACCTCTACCTCCGCAGCGAAAACCCCGCACGACCGGCGTCACTGATCGAGACCCACCACTATCAGCCCCAACGACCACAACAAACAGAGGTCATCGAAAGCACTCCCGGACCAGTGCGCCACAGCACCGGACTCTGCGCAGAAGAAGGGCTTTGGGCCCGCAAAAGGCTCGGCCGGGCGCTCCTGACACGCCCGAGACTTACACACATTTTTCCTATAACCCGCTTAAACCAAAAAGTCCGGGACGCTGTTTCCAGCGTTCCGGACTTCTTGTCAGTTGCGGGGACAGGATTTGAACCTGTGACCTCTGGGTTATGAGCCCAGCGAGCTACCGAACTGCTCCACCCCGCGTCGCAAGATCAACTCTACCTCGCGGTGAACGGCGGGCCAAATCGAAGTGACGTGATCTGCGTCTCCCCGACTCCACAGCACGCCGCTGAGCTGGGGAAACTTCTCAGAATGCGGAATCCCCGGCACTCAAAAGGCCGGTTTTCCGGCTCCGAAAGGAGCCGGAAAACCTGCTTCAGAGCTGACGTCTCTGCTGTCAGGCTGCGCCGCAGCTCACTCGGCTGCTGCGAACCGCCAGCATCAGCTGCTTGGTGACGGCGAAGGCGCGGGTGTTGCTGTGCCGGTGGCACCCGGCGTGGGTGTGCCCCCGGATGTTGTGACAGCCACCTTCGCCTCGGCGTCAATCGCTTTCTGGAGCGCCGCGGCAAGCTTCTTCTGCTGCTCACCATATGTGGCGAAGTCACCGGCAGCGAGGGCCGCCTGGCCGGCCTTGATGGCGGCGTTTGCCTCCGCCAGAGCAGCCTTGAGATCAGCCTTGGCATCCGTACCCCCGGGAGCAGGAGTGGTTCCGCCGCCAGGATTTGCGGGAGTCTGGCCGTTATTGGCCACGTCGCCTGCGGTGGCGCCGGAATCCCCGCCGAACAGCTGCTTCAGGGCTGCATCCAGGGTTGGGGCGAAGCCGATCTTGTCGCCGAAGGCCACCAGTACTCGCTGAAGCGTGGGGTAGGACGTTTCACCCGTGGATTTTAGATACACCGGCTGGACGTAGAGGATTCCGCCGCCCACGGGAAGTGTCAGCAGGTTACCGTTGAGCACATCCGAGGCTCCTTGCCTAAGAAGGTTCAGTGCCTGCGAGACTGTGGGGTCCGAGTTGAACTTGTTCTGGGCCTGGCCGGGACCGGGCACCTGTGTTGCCGGCGGTATCTGAAGGAGCCTCAGCTGCCCATAACTCTCAGCCTTAACCCCCTTCACCTTGCCGGCGTCCGAATCTGCGGCAAGGAAGCCATAGAGCACGTTGCGGGCGTTGCCGTTCACAATCTGCGGAATGAATGATGATGTCAGCTGGAATGCGGGCTTGTCCTGGTCCGGCATCTGCAATGACATGTAGAACGGGGGCTGCTTGACGTCCGCGTCGACGGTGGGGTCATTCGGAACGCTCCAGGCGTCATCGGTCTTGTAGAAGCTGACGGGGTCAGTGACGTGGTAGCGCCCCAGGAGCTCGCGCTGGACCTTGAACAGGTCTTCCGGATAGCGGACGTGACTCATAACATCACCTGACATCTCGGAGTAAGGCTTGAGAGAGGTGGGGAAGATGTTCTGCCAGGCCTTCAGGATGGGATCCTGATCATCCCAGGCGTAGAGAGTAACGGAACCATCGTAGGCGTCAACAGTGGCCTTGACCGAGTTGCGGATGTAGTTGACCGAGCTGTTCGGCAGGGCAACGGAGCGCCCGGACGTGGTTTGCGAGTCCGCAGTGGCATCGGAGAGCTGCTCCTGTTGCGAATACGGGAAGTACTGGCTCGTGGTGTATCCGTCAACAATCCATTTGACCCGCCCGTCAACCATGGCAGGGTAGGCGTTGCCATCAACGGTAAGGTACGGCGCTACCTTCTGGATCCGCTCGCGAGGATTGCGCTCATAAAGGATCTGCGATTCCTCGTTCACGCCGTCGGACAGCAAAAGATCCGAAGACTGGAACTTGATCGCGTACAGGATCTTGTTGAAAAAGCTGCCTACTTTGGGGCCACCGTTGCCCTTGAAGGTGTACTGGGTCTCGCCGTCACCTTCCTTGGCAGACGGGCGGTCCTGCTCACGATTTGCCGCACCGTCAGGGGCCCCCACTATGGAATACTCAGGAGAGTTTTCGCCAAAGTAGATGCGTGGCTCGTACGTAGAGTCGTTGCCCAGCACACCAGTGGACGGGATGCCTGCCTGCAGGAAATCGGGCTTGCCGTCAACGGTGAACTTGTTCCCCTTCGCGGCCACCACACCGTAACCATGCGTGTACACAACATGCTGGTTGAGCCAGCCCTGCTGGTTGGTGCTCAGGTTCGCCGGGTTGAGCTCACGGACTGCGATCACCGTGTCCTGGATTTTGCCGTTCACCTCGTAGCGGTCCACGTTCAGCGCCTCGGGGAACTGATAGTACGGGCGGTACTGCTCCAGCTGCGAGAAAGCGTCTGAAATCAGGTTGGGGTCCAGCAGCCTGATGTTCGCCGTTGTCTGGGCATCCGGGGCGAGTGCACCCGTGGTGGCGGTGTTCGTGGCGTTGTACCGGTCAACCTGGATCTTATCCAGCCCGTACGCCGCGCGGGTCATCTCGATATTGCGCTTGATGTATTCCTCTTCAAGCGTCTGCTCTGAAGGGCGGACCTGGAACTGCTGGATGACCCAGGGATAAACGCCACCCGCGAGAATGGAAGTGATGATCAGCATGGCCATGCCAATCACCGGCAGACGCCATTTGCCGATCACGGCCGCAACGATGAACAGGATGGCCACGAGAGCGGCCGCCACCGCCAGGATAGCCTTGGTGGGGATGACAGCGTTGACATCCGTATACAGCGCGCCAGCCCAGCGTCCGCCGCTGTTCTGCACCGAAGCATAGCGGTCTAGCCAGAAGTTAGTGCCAAGAAGCAACAGGAATGCAGCGCCGGTCACGGCGAGGTGGATCTGAGCGGCGCGGCTGGTGAAAATACCGCGTTCCATCAGGCGGATGCTGCCGTACAGGTAGTGGGTGAGGATGCCGGCGATGCCGGCCACCACTACCACACTGATCAGGAAACCGGTGACGAAGCCAAGGAACGGCAGCGTCATGAGGTAAAAGCTGATGTCCAGACCGAACAAGGGATCATTCTGGCCGAACGGCTCCTGGTTGAAGAACAGGAGGACCTTCTGCCACTGGCTGGCTGCGGCGCTTCCAGCGAACAGGCCGAAGAGCACCGGAAGGCCGATCATCACGACACGGCGCACGGGTTCCAGCTGCGCCTGGTAGCGGTTCAGGTTGTCCCGGATTTCGGAGTCCGGTGCGTACACGGGCCTGGCGTGGTAGGCAATCCGGATTGCAAAGAAGACGGCAGCAAACATGATGGCGAAGCCGGCGGCGAAGATGCTGATCCGAGCCAGGTTCTCCGTCAGGAACACTTGGAAAAATCCGAGCTGCTGGTACCAGAGGACGTCCGTCCACACATTGGCGAAGAAAATGAAGCCGACCACAACGAGGGCAACGACAATCAGCGTCGGCGTCAAGGCACCGCGCCTTGGTTGGGGTCTTCCGGGCGGGGTGGGGCTGGCGGGACGGGACAAACTCGGTACCTCATAGCTGGTCGTCAGATTAACATTCAGAGCGTGCGTGTGATCGACTTCCGGCACCGGTCAGACAGAGTGGCAACGGCCGTCATATCTGCCACGAGTGGCAGCGAAGCTTAGTTCCTCAATTCAGTCTAGTTGCTGGTGCAGACGGGAAGTCCCGAGGTATCCCCGCCCGAACCGGCAAGCTCCACCGCTTGCCGGGCTTCGGACAGGTTCTCCACCTTGACCACCTGGAGTCCGTCGGGAATATGGCCAACAACCTCGTTGCAGTTGGCCGCCGGAGCCAGGAAAATGGTGGCTCCCCCCGCCCGGGCCCCATGCATTTTCTGCCCGATTCCGCCGATTGGGCCCACCACGCCTTCAGGCGTGATGGTGCCGGTTCCGGAGACATACTTGCCGCCGGTGAGGTCCCCCGGCGTCAAGGTGTCAACGATTCCCAGCGCAAACATCAGGCCGGCGCTCGGGCCACCCACTTTGTCCAGGGAAATCTTGATGTCAAAAGGGAACGTGAAACGGTACTGGAGCATCACGCCGAGAATGAAACGGCCCGAGTCGGTCTCCGCCGGCGTGATGGTCTGCGTCACGGGCGCACCCTTGCGGTCGACGACGACGGTAGACGGTTTCCCTGCACCGGCGGCCAGCTCCGCCTGAATAACGGTCAGGGACGTGACGGGCTTGCCGTTGATCGAGGTGAAGACGTCATCTGCCTGAAGCTTCCCCTTCGACGCTGATCCGTCGGAAAGGCCTGCGACCTGGAGTTTCTGCTCAAACGGAATCCCGAGTTCGTTGAGTGCGGACGCCACAGCGTTTTCCTGAGAGGTTGCCATGGCCACCGCGCTCTCCTGCTGGGATTGCTCCTTGGTGACGCCGGTGGGGAAAATCAATTCCTCCGGGTAGACGGCCTTAGATCCGTCCAGCCAGGCCGCGAAAGCCCCAAAGACACTCACAGGGCCGTTGGGTCCGCCGTCAACATAAACAGTGGTGAGGTCCAGATTTCCTTTGGCCGGAAAGCTTTTATGCCCCGTCACGCTGATCACGGCATTCCCGTTGTCCTGTCCCAGTGTGTTGAAGGTTGGCCCGGGAGACTCCACCACGTAGGGAACCGGGATGCTGGCCGCGGCAATACCAAGTCCCACGGCCACGACGCCGGACACCACCATGGCCCGAAACCTGTGGTCGCGTGCTCTGCCGCGCCGGGAGCGGGTGCCGTCAGCCCGTCTGCCGCTTGCCAAGTGAGCAACAGGCTCTTCGGTGGGCTGATCGCCCCGTGTAATCGTCACTGAAGGACCTCTCCGTACCGCAGTTGCATGCCGGGGCAATGTGACTGAAACCAGGCACGCCGGCAGCCTGCAAACATTCCGATTCCTAACACTACGCGCTCGGCACCCCCAGAGCTCTTTGCCTACAGCGAACGTGACCCGCTTTCGGCAGACAGCCGCTCGTGCGCCGGGGTACCGTGAAGTTGATCAACAGTCACACCGACGATCGGCGGGATCATGACCTCCAACCCACTCAATCCGTCCAACGGCGACGACACCCCAAAGGATCCGCTGGCAGAAATGCTGCAGAACCTGATGGGCGGCAAGGGCATGGAAAACATTGACCCCGCCGAACTGGCAAAGGCAGCAGGGCTGCCGGACGATCCAAATCTGCTGGCCCAGATGTTCTCTCAGGTCCAGGCCATGATGAGCGCCCCGTCCGAGGGCCCGGTCAACTGGCAGCTCGCCCATGAGAACGCCAGGCGCGTGGCCGCCAGCAGCACTGACCCCTCCGTCACGGCCCTGCAGTCGCGGGAAGTGGACGTGGCACTGCGGCTTGCCGAACTGTGGCTTGACCAGGTGACAGACCTTCCGGCGACCGGACTCATCGGCCGGGCATGGTCACGCGCGGAGTGGGTTGAGGAGACCCTCGGAACGTGGAAGCGGCTCACCGAGCCAGTGGCGAACAGCATTGCCAACGCATTGTCCAGCGCCATGACCGAACAGATGCCCGAGGAAATGAAGTCCATGATGGGCGGTGCCTCCTCCATGCTGCAGAACATGGGCGGGGCTATTTTCGGCATGCAGCTGGGACAGGCCATTGGCGCTCTCTCCGCCGAGGTGGTCAGCTCCACTGACATCGGCGTCCCCCTTGCCGATCTGGAGATGGCGCTGCTCCCGGCGAATGTTTCCAAGTTCGGCGAAGGACTCAGTCTCCCGGAAAACGACATCCGGTTGTTCCTGGCCGTTCGCGAAGCTGCCCACGCACGCCTTTTTGTTCAGGTTCCTTGGCTTCGCGGGCACCTGCTCGGTGCCATCGAGGCCTACGCACGCGGCATTCACATTGACACCTCAAGAATTGAAGAGCTCGCCAGGGACCTTGACCCCAGCAACCCCGAAGGTATCCAGGAGGCACTGTCACAGGGGGTCTTCATGCCGCAGCGGACACCGGCCCAGGAACAGGCACTGGAAAAGCTTGAGACCGCCCTCGCGCTCGTTGAAGGCTGGGTGGACGAGCTGACGGCAGCCGCCACCGAGAACGTTCTGCCCTCAGCGTCCGCTCTTCGGGAGACCGTGCGGCGCCGCCGGGCCACCGGCGGCCCGGCCGAGCACGCCTTCTCGTCGCTCGTGGGGCTGGAGCTCCGGCCCCGCCGGCTCCGCGAAGCCGCCACGCTCTGGGCATCGCTCAAGGACGAGCGCGGCATTGATGGCCGCGACGCCATCTGGAAGCACCCGGATCTGCTCCCTACGGCCGGGGATCTTGACGATCCCCAAGGATTCAACGCCCGCCGGAAACTTGCCGAAGCCCGCGACAGCGAAGTGGATGACGCACTGCAGAAACTACTGAGCGGCGGCTTTGACACCCCGGCCGGGCCGGATGCCTCCGGCCCGGACGAAATAGCTGGGGACGCCGCCGGCGGCAGCGAACCGGCTGCAGGCACAGAGTCAGACAGCAACAGCGAACCCGACGCCGGAGCCGATCCGGAAGACGGACAGGAACCGAAAGGCTAGTGTCCCGCGCCTGAAATTCGGTTCAGAAGTCGTCCGAGGGATTCGAGGATTTGTTCGGCGGTCTTTTCCACGTGAAGGGTGTGGGGTTGGTGTTCCAGTCGTTGACCCATTTGCGGATGTCTGCCTCGAGCGCCTGGACGCTGCGGTGGTCGCTGCGGCGCAGTAGATCCTCGGTGACGAATCCGAAGAACCGTTCGACCTGGTTCAGCCAGGAGGAGTAGGTCGGGGTGAAGTGCATGTGGAAGCGCGGGTGGTTCTCGAGCCAGGTCTTCACCGCCCGCGTCTTGTGGGTCTGATAGTTGTCGCAGATCAGGTGGATCTGCAGGTCCCCGGGCACCTGGGCATCGATCTTGGCCAGGAACTTCTTGAACTCCAGGGCCCGGTGCCTGCGGTGCAGACTGGAGATCACGGACCCGTCCGCGGTGTTCAGTGCCGCGAACAAGGTCGTGGTCCCGTGCCGGACGTAGTCGTGGGTGCGCTTCTCGGGCATGCCCGGCATCATCGGGAACGCCGGCTGGGACCGGGCCAATGCCTGGACCTGGGACTTCACGTCCACGCTGAGCACCACCGCCGACTCCGGCGGGCTCAGGTACAAGCCCACCACGTCGTAGACCTTCTCGACGAACAAGGGGTCGTTGGAGAGCTTGAAGCCGGCGGCCCGGTGCGGCCTGAGCTTGAAGCCGTCGGCCCGGTGCGGCCTGAGCTCGAAGGCCCGCCAGATCCGTCCGATCGTCGATTTGGAGAGCCCGGAGCGTTCGGCCATCTTCGCCCGCGACCAGTGCGAGGCGTTCTTCGGCGTTGATTCCAGCGTCGCGACCACGATGTCCTCGACCTGTTCGGCGGTGATCGTGGCCGGACGCCCGGGCCGGGGGTCATCGACCAGCCCGTCCAGGCGCTGTTCCAGGAACCGGCGCCGCCACTTCGCCACCGTGTGCGGCTCGACTCCGCACCGGGCCGCGGCAGCCACGTTCGTCAGCCCCTCCGCACTGGCCAGCACGATCCTCGACCGTACCGCCAACGCTTGGGATGACTTCCGCCTCCGGGCCCACCGGGCCACCGTCTCACGCTCGTCGTCCGACAGTTCCAACGCGGCCTTCGGCCGCCCGCATTCGCCATACCCCATTTACAATTAAGAAACGAATTTCAGGCGCATGACACTAGTCGGCGTCGGCGGAACCTGCCACGCGGGCAGCCTGAGCGGCCGGGGCCCCGTCCGAGGCGGCCAGCCCGCGTGACGTTGCGAATGAAACGCCTTCGAGGAACGCCTTGGCACGCCCCGTTTCCGGGTATGTCTCCAACAGCTTCCAGAACGCGGCATTGTGCCCCGCAACCAGAAGATGCGCCAGCTCGTGCAGCAGCACATAGTCGATAACCCATTGCGGCATGGGTCGGAGATTGTCCGAGAGCCGGATGGACCCGTCAGAAGGTGTGGCGGATCCCCACCGTGAGTTCTGGTTGCTCACCCAGCGGACCGACGTCGGAATGGCCCGCCCGCCGAAGTAGCGGCCGGAGAGTTCCGTGGCGTGCGCGGCGAGCGCTGCATCGGTTGCAGGACGTCGCTTGCCCCCGCCTATGGATCGTTTTGCACCCTGCAGCCGGAGCTTCTCGAGCATCCGCCCCACCCATTCGAATTCCTGGGCTTTGCTGAAGTTCGCCGGAATTGCCACTACTGCCGTGCCGTTCTCCCAGAACGCCGCAACGGTCCGGCGGCGGCGGGCGGAGCGCCGCACCACCACCGGGGCGCCGTCGTCGGTGGTCAGTTGTGCTCCCCTTGATCTTTGTGGCTGAGGCATCAGAGGGTGGCGCTTTCCACCAGTACAGCGAGGACGGCCTCGCCGTACCGCTCAAGTTTGGACGGGCCGACGCCGGCCAGCTCGGCCAGCTCCTCCAGAGACGCCGGCCTGGCCTCGGCAATGGCTGTCAGCGTTGCGTCGGTGAAGACCACAAATGCGGGAACTTCAGCCGAGAGCGCCACCTCCTTCCGCCATTGCCTTAGTGCGTCGAACGTCTGCTCCTCGTAGCTGGGCGGGCACTGGTTACAGCGGCCCACTTTGCGCTCTGCACCGCTGGAGAGCATGCTCCCGCAGACCCTGCACACGGCCGGTGCGGCGGCCTTTCGGCGCGGCGGAGCTCCCTTTCCGCGCGCCGTGGAACTGGCCACCGAGTCCGGCCTCAGCCCGTCGAGGAAGCGTGAGGGCTTGCGGTTGGCCCGTCCTCCCGGGGTTCTGGCCGTAGACCACGACAGCGCGAGGTGCTCGCGCGCACGGGTAATGCCCACATACAACAGACGGCGCTCCTCATCCACATCTTCCGGTGTGTCCGCGAAGGAAATGGGCATCAGGCCTTCGCTGAGGCCGACGAGGAACACGGCGTCCCATTCCAGGCCCTTGGCAGCGTGCAAGGAGGCCAGCGTCACACCCTGAACGGTGGGGGCATGCTGCGCCAGTGACCGCTCCTGGAGTTCGTTGACGAAATCCGACAAGCTGAACTCTGCCCCCCGGCTCAGAACAAGTTCGTCGGCAAGGGCAACCAATGCGGCCAGTGACTCCCACCGCTCCCGCAGCGCACCCCCGCTGTGCGGTGGCGCCTCGGTGTAGCCAAGGGAGGCGACGATATCGCGCACCAGCTGCCCGAGAGGCTCAGGCTCTGCCGATTCAGCCGCTGCCCGGGTGGCTGCCCGTAACTGAAGGATGGCGTCCCTGACCTCCTTGCGTGCGAAGAACCGCTCCCCGCCACGGAGCTGATAGCCGATCCCGGCAGATGCCAGGGCCTGCTCATACGCTTCGGACTGCCCGTTGGTGCGGAACAGCACGGCCACCTGGCTGGCCTGTGTGCCGGCGTCGAGCAGTTCACGGACCTTGATGGCAACAGTGGCTGCTTCGGCTTCATCGTCTGCGCACTCGGTGAACTGGGGCACGGGACCCGCGGGGCGCTGCGCCACGAGCTGAAGAGGGGCGGCCCAGGCCGCGTCGGCCACAGGGCCGCCGCTGCGGCGGGCGGCCAGCAGGTCGTTGGCGAGTTTCACCACCTGCGGCGTGGAGCGGTAGTCGCGGATCAGCTTCACAACATTGGCTTGGGGGTACATGCCCTTGAACCCGAGCAGATGCTTGGGCGAGGCGCCGGTAAACGAATAGATCGTCTGGCTGGCATCGCCCACCACGCACAATTCGTCGCGACCGCCGAGCCACAGTTCAAGGAGTCGTTGTTGAAGGGGCGAAACGTCCTGGTATTCGTCCACCACAAAGTGCCGGTACTGTTCGCGGACGGTGGCTGCCACCTTGGCATCCTCCTGGAGAATGCCCACCGTGATCAGCAGGACGTCCTCGAAGTCGATCACATTGCGGTCCGTCTTGACGTCCTCATAGGACTGGAAAACCCGCGCCACAGCCGTGAGGTCGAATCCGCCGGGAGTCCCCCGGTCGTGCGCATTTTCAAGATAGTTTGCCGGTGTCAGCATGGAAACCTTTGCCCACTCGATTTCCGAGGCAAGGTCCCTGATGGAGGCCCGGTCCGTACTCAGCCGCAGCCGGCGGGCTGCCTCGGCGATCATCTGCGCCTTGTGGTCCAGCAGATTCGGCAGGGCGCCACCCACTGCCTGGGGCCAGAAGAACTGAAGCTGCCTCAATGCTGCCGCGTGAAAGGTCCGAGCCTGGACGTTGCCGACGCCGAGATCGCGAAGACGGCTGCGCATTTCGGCAGCAGCACGGGCCGTAAAGGTGACGGCCAGGAGACGTTGTGGACTGTAGACACCTGAGTGCACGCCGTACGCAATGCGGTGCGTGATGGCGCGGGTCTTGCCCGTGCCGGCACCGGCAAGCACGCACAGCGGGCCGTTCAGTGTGCTGGCCACCTCACGCTGTTCGGCGTCGAGCCCGCCGAGGATGCGGTCCTCGAGCGACGCGCCGTCAGGAGACGCGGTGTTGTCAGGATTCTCGTTAGTCACTTCTGCTGCTCAGTCGCCGGATGATGTCTGTTCAATTAAAGCCGACGGTCATTCGACGGCGGGACGGTCCAGGATGACTCCGCCGTACCAATGTTCAATAAGTGACCGCGCAATGGACAACCGGCTGGAGATGACAATTTCGCCGCTCAGCACAGACTCCTGCAGCTCCTCGCGGCTGAACCAGCGCGCCCGGGTGACCTCAACGCCGTCGGGCTTTGCTTCTGCGTCATCGGTTACGGCGGTGAATCCAAGCATCAGCGATGCCGGAAACGGCCAAGGCTGGGAGCCGAGGTACTGGCAGGCAATGACCCGCACCCCCACTTCTTCCTGGATTTCCCGCACCACAGCCTGCTCGAGTGATTCGCCGGGTTCAACGAAACCCGCCAGCGTCGAATAGTTTTTCGCATCGCTAGGGCCACCGCCGCCGAGCAGCAGGCGATCGTCCGGCCCTACCACCGTGACAATGATGGCGGGATCGGTGCGCGGGTAGTGCTCCGAACCGTCAGCCGGGCAGCGGCGCACCCAGCCGCCGGACTCCACGAGCGTGGGGGTGCCGCACCGGGGGCAGTGGGTGTGGCTGCCATGCCAGTTGGCGATGGCGCTGGCTTCGATGAACAGGGCAGCATCCGTGGCATTGAGCCGGGCGGCGACGTCGCGGAACCCGGCCCAGGAGGCATCGGCGGGGATGCCCGCAAGGCCGGGCTCCACCGGTGCAGCGAGGACCACCAACACAAGTTCCGTGCCTGCCGTGAGTTCAGAGCCCTCCAGCCCTGAGCCCAGATACACCAGCTGCTCTGGCGCGGATCCCATCCTGCGGAGCTCGTCCAGCAGCGCGGACCCATCCATAAGCAGCAGTCGAGTGCCATGAAGCAGAGCCTGGCGGCCGGAAAGGACCATTGCGCGTGTGCCGGCGCCTGCTAGCAGCTCTTCGACCATCCCCGGCTTCATCCGCCGGACTGAACCTCGGTCCACAAGGGCAGGGCGCACCGGAAGCACGGTATCGAACAGGTGGTTGGCCGGCAGTTCTCTTGCCGGCAGCTGATTTGCCGGTGCCGCGGACTCCGCATGACTCATGTATCCACCGTACTGACTCGGGCCGACAATTGACATTTTAGCCCTGCATCTGGCTCCTGAAGCTGACGACTGGCTGTGATTTAGGGCTGATATGGAGACTCGCCGATACACATCGTCGTCTTGGACGCCAGTCAATCTACCGTGGAGGCGTGAGAAGAGAACCGATCGAACTGGCAGCTGTGGCAACCGCGGCAGTCCCCGGGCTGACCCCGACCGCAGTAAGCTCCGCACCGGACGATCCTGCGGACTTCGACTCCGCCCTCCTGCTGGACTCCGAAGGCAAACGCTGGCGCGTCCGTTCGCCACGCCATGCGGAGGCAAGTGCGAGGCTGGAGACTGAATTTCTGGTGCTTCGCGCCTTCGCTCCAGGAATCAGGGCTGAACTGCCTTTCCTGATGCCCACCGTGGCAGGCACCGTCCGCCAGGGAAACCTCAGTACTTTTGTTTACTCACACCTGACCGGAGCCACCAGGAGCGTCGAAGACCTGACCACGGGTTCTGCAGCGCTGGCCAAGGAAATCGGGACCGCCCTGGCCGCCATCCACGATCTGCCCCACGCCCTGGTCAGCAATGCGGATCTGCCGAGCTACACCCCGAACGAATTCCGACAGCGCAGGCTGAACGAACTCGACCAGGCAGCCACCACGGGCAAGATCCCCCCCGTGCTCCTGCGCCGATGGGAACATGCTCTGGAAGACGTCTCCCTGTGGCGCTTCAACCCCTCCGTGGTCCACGGCGATCTCCACGAGGACAACCTCCTGGTCGACGGGGAACGGATCACCGCGGTGACCGGCTGGACCGATCTGCGGATCGGCGATCCCGCAGACGACCTCGCCTGGCTGGTTGCCTCGAACGAACAGGACTTTGTGGATGCTGTGGTCCGCAACTACACCGAGAGCCGCAGGGACACCCCTGACACCCATCTGCTGCGGCGTGCGGCCCTTTCGGCGGAGTTTGCGCTGGCGCAGTACCTGGTCAAGGGCATTGCGGCCGGCGACCAGGAAATGATCTCCGAGGCAGAAAGCATGCTCGAAACTCTCGCCGCCGACATCGCCGAGCACGGCGGGCAATCCATCAGCGTTGAACCGTTGCCTCAACCCGCTGGGGACGCCGGAAGCGCATCACAACCCGCCGCAGCAGCACGGCCCGGTGAAACGGCTGCGAGCGCTGACTCAGCAGGACGGTCAGCACCCGCAGGCGTACCGGAACCGGTATCCGACGAAGGTGTTGAACCGTCATCAGCGGCACTGGCCCCAGTGCATGTCATGCCGATTCCGACAGACGAGGACCCGGAACGCCGGACACATTCCCGGCCGGTGGTTCTTTCCGCTGACGACACGTCAACAGCTGCCCTCAAGTTTATTGACACCAAGTTGCCCTGACACCGCGTCACCCTTGCACCAAGTATCCCGAATAGGGCCGGTAGGGACTTCGTATCCCGAATAGCGCCGGTAGGGACTTCGCTCTTAATCCGCCGGGGCCGAGAGCGCTGCGGCGATGATTTTTCCCAGTTCGGCCGCTGAGCCGAGATCGTGCGGGCGGACCACCTGGTTGTCGGCCACATAGTAGAACGCAGCACTCACGTCGTCCACCGGAATACCTTTGAGCCGGGCCCAGGCCAGCCGGTAAACAGCAAGCTGGACCGCCTTGACCTTGAGCTCACTGGGTGAAGGCCGCCTTCCTGTCTTCCAGTCCACCAGATCCCATCTGCCGTCCGCGTCCTTGAACACAGCATCGATACGTCCGCGGACCACCACCTCCCCGACTCTCGTCTCGACAGGGACCTCCACGTACGCCGGCGATCGGTTGGCCCACTCCGATTCCCGGAACGTGGCCACCATGGCATCGAGCCCGTAAGCCTCGTCAATGTGGTTGTCAGATCCCGGAGCCTCGCCAAGGTCCAGCGTTCCGGCAGCGCCGAAATACTCTTCCACCCACGAGTGGAAAGCCGTACCCTTCCGGGCTGACATCCCCGGTTGGCGCGGAAGCGGTCTCCTGAGCTGTGCCAGGACCCGTTCCGGATTGTCTCCGAGATCCACCAGCGTGGAAGCGGAGATGTGGCTTGGCAGGTGCACCTCCTGCCCGCCGCCGGCCCGTCTGTTGCGGCGCTCCAGCAGCAGCTCGGCTTCCCGGGCCCAGCCGGCGGCGTTGCCCCGCAACAGGACAGCTGTGACGGGATTAAGTTCGCACTGTTTACTGGAGCCCGGCATGCCCGCGGCTGCCTCGACAACCGCTATGGCTTCCAGCAGACGCCGCGCAGCGGACTGCATGGCCAATCGTCGGCCCGGAGTCAGCCTGCGGCGTTCACCGGTTCTTGGATCAACTGGACCCTCCAACGGGTCATAGGGCCACTCCGCCACCTCCAGCTCCTGGGTAAGCGGGCTTTCATCCGGGAGGGAATCCTCCTCGACTGACGACGGATGTATTGTCGCAGCTTTCCAAGAGCTGCCGCCCGCCCCGCGCCGTTGCGTCACACCGTTGGGTGCCACCGTTTTGTCCGAGACGCCGATGCCCGACACGCCATGCTCGCCAACTGCGCCCAGACCGGCAAGCGGAGCCAGCTCGGCGAGGAAGGGGGACATGTCCGCCATGCCTGAGCGCGAACCGACCCACGCTGCACTGGAAACCCACAGGACGTACTTGGCCCGGGTATATGCCACATACGCGAGCCGGCGTTCCTCGGCTTCGCTGTGGGTCTGAACATCTGACTTGAAATCCTTTTCGGCGTCGAGCCAGCCCTTTTGGTCCGGCTGGTCAAGATCCCATTGGGGCAGATCCGCCCGGTCTCCGCGAAGCGGCCAGGGCAACGCTGCGGATCCGCTGCTCCAGCGTGAATCCCGGTTGCTCGGGAACGCGCCTGAATTCAGCCCAGGCACAAAAACAACGTCCCATTCCAGCCCCTTGGACGCATGCACCGTCAACAGCTGGACCGCCTCCCGGTTGACGTCGGGCGGGGCAGCGTCGAGGCCGCCTTCCTCCGCCGCCGCGGCCTCAAGCCACGCGAGGAAAGCCAGAATATCCACCCGCTGCGAAGTCTGCAGGAAGCCCGCTGCAGCGTCCTGGAATGCATCCAGATTCCGGCGCGCCTGATGGATAGTGAAGCCCGGGCGTGCCGCCACCTCGATGTCCAGCAACATGGCCCGCTCCACTTCGCCAAGTAACGTGGTGAGGTCGTCCCCCAGATACCCGCGCAGTTGCCTGAGCTCGGCCGACAAGCGGCGGAGCCTGCCCAGGGCCTCCGCACCGACCGACCGGCCGTTGGCCGACGTCCAGCCGTCCCGCGGAAGCCAGTCCAGAGCTTCCACGAGGCTGGCGGTGTCGGTGATATCGCCTTCGATCAGCACTTCAGCGGGCGATTCATCGGACTCGTTCCCGGCCGCTCCCCCTGGGCCCGGTCGCCCACGCCGGCGAGCCAGGAAACTGGACCAGTCCCGGAAAGCCATGAGGTCGGCCGGGCCGATCCGCCACCTTGCGCCGGCAAGCAGGCGCATCAGCGAGTCTGAACGCCCTGGATCTGCAAGAACCCTCAGGGTTGAGACAAGATCGACGATTTCCGGAGTATCCAGCAAGCCACCCAGTCCCACGATTTCGTAGGCAATCCCTTTGGCTTCGAACTCACGCCGGATGCATTCCATCTGTGCCCGGCGCCGGCAGAGTACAGCCATGGAAGGAGGCACCGGCGCCCCCTCGGCTGAACACTCAAAATCGGTCACACGGTAGGTCAGCACGTCCGAGGCTAGGGCAGCGGCCTCATCCTCATCAGTTCCGAAACGTCCGATCACCACACGGCCATCCACAGCAGCCGGGCTCGGCTGCAGCGGCGGGACATCTACGGAGGCTGCGGTACCGCGTTGGCCGGCTGCACCTGAATTGACCGCTGCGCGGGTCAAAGGTGCCGAGATGACATTAGCTGCCGTAAGGATGTTCCGGCCGTTTCTCCACGCTGTTGTCAGGTACGAGGTGGGGGCCACCTCGAATTTTCCGTGCTCCGGCGGTCCTGCGGCAGCCTCTGTTGGATTTCCTGCCACGCGCACCGGGAATTCACGGACGAAGTGGAAAAGCTGACCGGCCGAAGCACCCCGGAACCCGTAGATGGACTGGTTGGGGTCGCCCACGGCTGTGACGGCATGTCCGTCCCCGAACAGTCGAGAAAAGAGGACCAGCTGGGCGTAGGAGGTGTCCTGGAATTCATCCAGCAGGACAACTTTGTAGCGCTGCCGTTCCATCTCGGCGGCAAGCGGGATTTCGCTGGATGCCTTGGCAGCGAGCGCCACAAGGTCACCGAAGTCCAGTGCCCCCCGCGCACGTTTGGCCTCCGAGTAGCGTCCGACCATCTCAGCGACGCTTGCCCGGGTCCGCAACATCACGCTGAGCTCACCGGCTGCCTGGGTGGCAGTCTTCTTGGCACCTGCCAGATAGGGCACTGCATTAAACTCGTCAAGCCGTGCCAGCAGCCATGCCTCCACCTGCGCCGGATCCTGCAGATGCTCTGCGCACTCCCCCGCGAGCTGGATGACAGCTTTGACCAGGGTGGATTTGGCGGCGCGGAAGTGTTGGTACTCGCCGTCGAAGGCTTCCACGACTTCGCTGGCCAGCTGCCAGGCCTGTGCCCCTCCCAGCAGCACCACGTCTCGTTCCACACCGAGCCGCAACCCATAGTCCGAAACGATCCCGCTCGCGTAGGAATGATAGGTGGATACCTTTGGTTCGAGCGCATCGGTGCTCAGCAGGCCGGGCGGAAAGACAAGGTGCCGGGTATCTTCCGCTGCGATCCGCTGCAGCGCGCTGAGCTTGGCGCGGATCCGGCTGGCCAGTTCGCCCGCTGCCTTTCGCGTAAAGGTGACGCCAAGGACTTCCTCGGGCCTGACCCAGCCGTTGGCGACGAGCCAGACCACGCGGTCAGCCATGGTGGCGGTCTTTCCCGAACCCGCGCCGGCAATGACGAGCCGGGGTGTCAGCGGAGAACAGATGATGGCCGACTGTTCTTCCGTGGGCGTGTTCTTTTCGCCCAGCATGGCCGAGAGTTGCTCAGGGCTGAACCGGGGTGCCGGTTGGCTATGTTCGGGACTCATTCAGTAACCTGCCTTCCGCGCACACAAAGAGGACAGACTTCCGGCAAACGGCAGCCGTGACCACCGTGTCCGCTCTTGGACGGATCATGCCTCGCTTCAAAAACTCTTCCTGACATCAGGCCCGCGGCTTCAGTCACCATGTCCAGCGCCCAGTTGTCCTCTGGATCCAGCGGCTCCTGCTGCTGGACACCGGCGTGCTTGGTGCTTGTTCCGAGCTGCGCAAGAACGGCGCCGCCGGGGCGGGCCGGCGGCGGATTACCATCCGGAGCCGTAAATCCTCCGGCGAGGACGGCCGCCTGATAAGCACCAAGCTGGGGATGCCGGGAGAGTTCCGCTTTGCCCGGCTGCCGCTTCCCGGTCTTCAGGTCGACGATGACCAGCCGGCCTTGGGCGTCAATCTCAAGCCTGTCCACCTGCCCCCGAAGGACCGCCGACCGCGGAGTGTCAGCCTGCGACCCGGCGGTCTCGCCCGGCAGCTCGGGCAGCGCCACCTCGAATTCCTGCTCCACACCAACCAGGCTCCGGCCTTCGCTCCGCATGACCAGGACGTACTGTGCCAGCTTCCGCACCATGGTCTCGGCACGCTTGAGGTCAAGTTTGCCCTCCCAGTTGTCCTTTATGCCCAGGTCCGGCCAGCGAAGCACCAGTTCGGCGATGTACTCGGCTCCGGAAGCCTCCGGCAAGTCCTGAGCTATGGAGTGGACCAGAGTGCCCAGGCTTCGCGCGAAGTCAGTAGCAGCTTCGCCGCCGGCTGCCTGCACGAACCAGTCAAGGGGTGACTTCTGGACCGATTCCACCTTGGAAGGTGAGACATAGACGGTGCCGCCGGGTGGCACCACGGGTTCCGTGGACGTCAGCGGCGCGAGCCCCCACCAGCTGTCAGGGTGGGCGCCGGGCACCGCGGGTGCTGCCGCTGCAAGCCGTGCCAGCATGCGGGTTGCTTCCTCGGCCTCGGCGGGCAATTTGCCGTCCAGCTGGGCGTATTGCCGGAGTTCGGCCACAAGAGCCCGAAGCGTCAGGGGCCGCTGAACGGGGGTGAACCCCCGGGCATCTCGATCCGGCCCAAGCGGTGCCACATAGTCAAGGAAGGACGACGGCTGGTCATCCTCTGAAGAAACGGCCGTGCAGATGAGTACTTCCCGCGCCCTCGACACTGCGGTGGAGAAACTCCGCAATTCGTCGTACCGGATCTCCCGAAGCCTGCTGAGTGGATCCAGCTGAAGCGCGTATTCCACTCCGTGCTCAACGGCATCCGCGTAAAGGGTGCTGCCCAGCAGTTCGCCTCGGAGCCTGGTGTTGGGCCACACACCTTCCTGCAGGCCAGCCACAACCACCATGGGCCATTCCCGTCCCGCGGCACTGGCCGGCGTCATCAGTTCCACGGCGTCATCCAGCTGCGCACGTGCCGCCAGCGTGTCCATGGGAAGTTCCTGATTCAGGAGGTATTCAAGGAACTGCTCCGGCCCGGATCCGGGCAGCTGGTCAACATAGCGTTCCGCCGTGTGGAACAGTGCCATCATGGCGTCCAGATCGCGGTCCGCCCGGGCACCGGATGCGCCGCCGGACAATGCCGCTTCGGTCCAGGCCCCGGCCAGGCCGGTGGCGTGCCACAATGCCCAGAGAACTGTTTCCGCGTTCGCGCCCGGTTCATACGCAGCCTGCCGGCCAGCCTGGATCATGCGCGCGGCCCGCCGCGCCGCCCGGCCCTCTATTCCCAGTGTTGCCAGGGCTCCGGGCTCCAGCAGGGCTTCCACGAGCAGCGAATCGCTGGACCGGCCACCCCCGCCCAGGATTTCTTCCCGTCTGAGCGATTGCCTGAGCCGGCGCAGTTCAAGCGAGGTTGCACCACCGATTCTGGACGTCAGCAGGGACACAGCGGATTCCGGCGTCAACTGCTCTGGGTCCAATGCCACGGCGTATGCATCGAGCAGTGGGCGGACGGCCACTTCGTCCCGGACTGCGGATTCTGCAACGGGAATACGAATTGGAATGCCTTGACCGGAAAGGTACCGCTGAAGCTGGCTCAGCTGGCCGCCGTTACGCACGATTACCGCAATATCCGAGAGCTCGCGGCCGTGGTTGATGTGCGCCTCGAGGATCCGCTGCGCAACGTAGCGCAACTCGTGGACTGCAGAGGGCAGTAGGTGCGCCTCCACGGACCCCGCCGCTTCCCGGGCCTCAGGTTGCTCCGGACGCCTTTCAACGACATCAGACTGTTCAACGAAATCAGGCTGTTCAAGGCGCCGGGCAAGCTGGCCGCCCGCGCGCAGGGAGATGCGGGCGGCCACGCCAAGCCAAGCCTTCGCCACAGCCGGGGAGTGACGGTGTGTCTGCCAGAGCGGCCTCTCAATGACCGGCCTCCCGGCCGAAAGCAGCCGCGGCAGTTCGGCCACAAGATCAGGGCGGGCGCCGCGGAAGCCCTGCACCACGGTGTCCGGAGAAGACGTCACATAGACATCCTTGCCGCCCGCAATATCAGCCAAAAGCTCGAAAACCGCAGGACTGGCTTCCTGGATATCGTCCACGAGAATCAGCTGCAGCCGTTCCCTCTCGGCCGCCAGAAAGTCCGGTTCGTCCTGGAAAATCTGACGGGCAGCGGTGATGATGCCGGACGGATCAAACGCCTCCGGCATCCGCAGGTCCAGGACGTCCCTGTACTCGGCATACAGGGACGCAGCCGCGATCCAGTCCGGTCTGCCGCATTCCCGCCCCAGCGCAACAAGGTCCGCTGCTGTCCGGCCTGATTCAATGATCCGGTCAAACAGCTGCCGCACTTCCTGGCGAAACCCCCGGGTCTCCAACGCTGCCCCGAGATCGCCCGGCCAGGGAAGTTCCAGACCAGGCAGTGCATGTCCCTCGAGAAGTTCCTTAATGATCAGGTCCTGTTCCGGGCCCGAAAGCAGCCGCGGTGGGCGCGGCAGCGGAAGGATGCCTTCTGCCTTGGCTCGCCGGATCAGATCGAACGCATACGATGCCCAGGTCCGGGCAGGGGTGGTGCTCAGGCTTCGGTCCAGTCTGGCGGTGAACCGGTCACGCAGAGAGTCGGCGGCCAGCCGGCCCGGGGCGAGAATAAGGATCCGTTCCGGATCGACGCCCTCCTGCTCCGCCCGGCGGACGGCAGCTTCAACAAGCACCGTTGATTTTCCTGTGCCCGGTGCTCCGGGAACGAGCACCGGACCGGAGCCTTTGGGGACGTCGACGGCGGCGCGCTGGTCACGGGACAGGTGCGGTTCAACGCTGTGGATCTCCCGGGGCGGCAGGAGCCGAAGCCTGCTGCCGGCCTTTTTTGCCGCACCGGCAGTGTTCCTGCCCGGTGTCGCGGGACCCGGTGTTTGGGGACTCTCGGTTTGAGGGATTGTTACGGTCACACAGACATTCCATCATCCGCCACTGACAATTTGTGCAGCTGCCGTTCCAAGCGCTCGGCAATGGCGTCAATGATGTCGAAGTCAGCATCCTTCGGCGACCACCGCGCGGCCACCAGATCCACCCGCCAACGGCCTTCCCCTGTCCGCGAGTACTCGAGGTACTGCCCCAGTAGCGGAGTGGACTCCTGAAGGTAATACCGCAAAGCTTCGGCCTCATGCCCCTCCGGGGCGAGGCCGCTCGCCTTCAGAACCCGCCACCAGGGCACGGCACTGCCGTAGTGGCTCATGACGGACCCTACCTGCCGCGGGCCGCCCGATCCCAGGAGTTCGGCCACGTCCCCATAGGCCACGGCTGTCCCCGCAGGCACCAGCTCAACAAATGCCAGCACTGCCTCGACATACTCCGTCCGCATGGCTCCAGACTAGCTGCTGCCCGCCAGCTGAAGTGTTCTGCGCCCCCTGCGCGGGACACGGACCGAAACTGTCGGTGGCAGCAGGTAGCGTGGAGGCATGACCACTTGGAACACCCTCCCCCGGGCCGCCTTCGATCTCGAAACCACAGGCCGCAACTCCCGCGCCGCCAGGATCGTCACCGCGTCCGTGACCGTGGTGGATGCAGCCGGAAGTGTCGTCAAGGAGCATGAGTGGCTCGCGGATCCGGGCGTGGAGATCCCGGCAGAGGCCAGCGAAGTCCATGGCGTGACCACTGAACAGGCACGCCGAGACGGGCGTCCGGCCCACGAAGTCACCCGGGAGCTCGCCACGGTCCTTCAGGAACTGTTCGACGCCGGTGTCCCCGTGATCGCTTTCAACGCCAGCTATGACTTCACCGTCCTGGCCGCGGAGTCTGCCCGGTACGGCGTAACGCAACTGAACCGCTTTCCTGTCCTTGACCCCTACATCATGAACAAGCAGGTGGACCGCTACCGCAAAGGAAAGCGCACCCTGACGGCCCTGTGCGAGGAGTACGGTGTCAGCTGGACGACGCCCACACCTCAGCGGCCGATGCCTTGGCTACACTGCGCATGCTCGACGCCATGGCGGGAAAATTCCCCAAGCTCAAAATGCCGGCAAGCCAGCTGCACCAGTTACAGGTGGACTGGGCCGTCACGCAGGCTGCTGATTTCCAGAACTATCTGCGGAAAACCAAACCCACGGCTGTCATCGAGGGAGACTGGCCCGTGCTTCCTCCTGAAGACTCCAGCAGGGGCGACTTCTAGCCCTGGCATCACTCATGGAATCACCGCTGACTCGGCCGGACCCCTCAGCGGGAGCCCGGCCTGGCGGCGGATCGTGGGACGGATATCACATTGACTTCGCCCGGCGGGCTAACTGTGCCTGCCGGGCCGCAATTCAACCGACGAAAGCCACACCGGGCTGCTGGTCGTAAAGCATCCTCAATTCCCGCAGGATATTCCGCCGTTCCCGCTCTATTACGAATAGTGTGCAGAAGTGGATGCCTTTTGGCTGCCCTGACATAATTTAGTTCAGAAGCGAGCTTGTGCTATGCCGTGCCCGGAGCCTCCCCCGGGCCCAACCACCTGAGGATAAATGATCACAGTCACCGACCTGCGCAAGGTCTACCGCCAGGGAAAGAAAGAAGTGGTTGCCCTCGATGGCGTCACTCTTTCCGTTCCCAAAGGTTCCATCCATGGAATCATCGGCCATTCCGGCGCCGGAAAGTCCACTTTGGTCCGTTGCCTCACCCTGCTGGACCGTCCGACGTCGGGCTCTGTCAGTATCGATGGCAAGGAGCTCAGCTCCGTCAAGGATTCGGAAATCCGGGCAGCACGGCGCCGGATCGGGATGGTGTTCCAGCACGCCAACCTCATGGACTCGCGCACGGCCACCGGCAACGTGGCTCATCCGCTGGAGCTCGTAAAAACGCCCAAAGACACGATCCGCGCCCGGGTGGCTGAACTCCTGAAGCTCGTAGGCCTTGAGGGGTTCGAAGGCGCTTATCCGTCGCAGCTTTCCGGTGGACAGCGCCAGCGCGTGGGGATCGCCCGCGCGTTGGCGGCCGATCCCGATGTGCTGCTGTGCGACGAACCCACGTCGGCGCTTGATCCGGCCACCACCGATGAAATTCTTGACCTGATCCAGGACCTCACCAGACGCCTGCAGCTCACGGTGCTCATCATCACGCACGAAATGCACGTGGTTAAGCGTGTGTGTGAATCAGTGTCTCTCTTGTCGAAGGGCCGCGTTATTGAACATGGGGCGCTGCGGGACGTCGCCGGCGAGCTCGACAGCAGGCTGGCCCGCGCCCTGCTGCCGCTGCCGCCATCGGAGCCGCTCAAGGGCGCACTCCAGGGCGGCCCCGTCCTGGAGATTCTTTTCTCCGGCGAAAGCGCCAAGGAACCTGTACTGACAGGTGTGGCCCGGCACTTCGACATTGATCTCAACGTGCTCGCGGGCAGCGTCGAGACCCTGGGCGGCCAGCAGTTCGGCCACCTCCGGGTCCAGGTCGCCGAAAATGTGGACCACAACGCCGTGATGAATTACCTGCACGAACGCGGCATTAGCGCCAAGCTCGCGAACACCGTGAGCGCAGCTGCGTTTAACGACGAGACAGGAGACGTCAAGTGAACGGCATCTTCAGCAACCCCGTCCTGGCCAAAGCGCTCCCCGAAGCAATCCTTGAAACACTTCAGATGGTGGGCATCTCGGCGTTCTTCACCGTCCTGATCGGACTGCCTCTCGGCGTATTCCTTCACGCCTCGGCACCCGGCGGCCTCCGCCCCATGCCCGTGGTCAACAGGATCGTCAGCGACATCATCGTGAACATCACCAGGTCCATCCCGTTCGCCATCCTGATGGTGGCGCTGATCCCGCTGGCCCGTCTGCTCGTCGGCACCAGCCTGGGTCCGGTGGCGGCATCGGTATCGCTCTCCATCGGGACCATTCCGTTCTTCGCCCGGCTCGTGGAGTCCTGTCTCCGCGACGTGCACCACGGCAAGGTTGACGCCGCGCAGGTCATGGGATCCACCAACATGCAGGTGATCGGCAAGGTCATGCTGCCCGAGTCTCTGCCGGCCCTGGTGGCCGCCGCCACCACCACCGTGGTCACCCTGGTGGGCTACAGCGCCATGGCCGGACTCGTGGGCGGCGGAGGCTTGGGGAAGCTCGCCTACAACTACGGCTTCCAGCGCTTCGACGTCACTGTGATGATCGTAACCATCGTGCTGATCATCGTTTTGGTCCAGGTCATCCAGCTGGTCGGCGAACGGATCTCCCGGAGCCTGGATCACCGTTAGGCCGGCCACGGCCCCAGCTCCGGCAGCAGTGCTGTTTCTGCGCCGGAGCTGACCCTGCTCCAGCCCAAATTACTCAATAACTTCACTGCAGCGGGTATCTGCCCTCTGCACAGATGCAGGATCCCGGCGGCCAGCCGCCGCGATCCAAGCGATTTTGAAAGGAACGCATTCAATGCGTAAGTCACTCACCCTCCTTGCCACTGGTATTGTTACCGCTCTGGCGCTAACGGCTTGCGGTGGTTCGTCCACCCCCGGCGCCGAAACCAAAACGCTGGACCCGGCCAACCCCGTTACGCTCACGGTGGGCGCCAGCCCGGTTCCGCACGCCAAGATTCTCGAATTCATCAATCAGGATCTCGCTCCGAAGGCCGGTCTCAAACTGGACATCACGGAGATCGAGGATTACCAGACGCCCAACACGGCCCTGAGCGATGGTTCACTGGACGCCAACTTCTACCAGCACCTGCCGTGGTACAACGACCAGGTGAAAACCAAGGGCTACAAGTTCGGCCACGGCGAAGGCGTACACATTGAGCCTTACGCTGCCTTCTCCGAAAAGGTAAAGGACATCAAGGAAATCGGCGACGGCGCAAAGATCGCCATCACCAACGATCCCTCCAACCAGGTCCGCGCCCTCAAGGTGCTCCAGGCTGCCGGACTGGTCAAGGACATCAAGGATGACTCCTCCGTGATCACCCTGACGGACGCGCAGAACCCGAAGAAGCTTAATTTCTCCGAGAACCAGCCGGAACTGCTGATCAACGACCTCAAGGACCCCTCCGTGGATCTGGCCCTGATCAACGGCAATTTCATCCTCAAGGCAGGCCTGAGCACCCAAAACGCCCTGGCTGTGGAATCAGTGGACAATAACCCGTACGCCAACTTCCTGGCGTGGCGCGCGGACTCCAAGGATGACGCCCGCATCCAGAAGCTCGACGAGCTCCTGCACTCCCCCGAGGTCAAGGCCTTCATCGAGAAGGAATGGCCCAATGGAGATGTGACCGCGGCTTTCTAGCCCACGGCGCCGGCCCACAGCCCGCGGCAACCGTCTACATGACTTTGGCACCCGTTGCAGCGGGTGCCAAAGTCATTTAACGCGTTTGAGAACGACGACGGCGCGTACGCCGAGGTAAAAGGCCGGAGGCCGGGGCTTTTCGCACCCGCTCCGAACTAGTGGCCCGCTTTGACCCGCAGCACAGTCAACGTCGCAGCATCCACCTCGGCCCGGAAGGCCGCATTGCCCTGCGCACGCTGCAGCACCTTGTTGTACATGACCGGGATGCTCAGCGGGTCGGCGCAAAGGACCATGGTGCCGCCGGCGCCGATGAAGTCTACGGCCCTGTCGCCGAGCGCCCACGGTGCAAGCTGCACTGCGTTGCAGAGGTCGTCGGACACGATGATTCCTGTGAACCCGGCATCCGAGCGCAACATGGTGCCCATGATGACTGTTGAGAACGCAGCGATGTTGGCTGGGTCAATCCGGTCGTAATAGGCGTTTGACACCATGACCCATCGGACACCGTTCCTGATCGCCGCCCGGTACGGTTCCAGATATGCGTCGCTGATCGTGGTCAAGGTGTCATGGACATTCCCGCTGACGTCAGTGTTCAGGAGGACCCGTCCCAGACCCGGAAAATGCTTGACTACCGGCGCCACTCCGGCTTCCCGGAGCCCTGCGGCGAAGGCGTTCCCCTGGGCGGACACCTGCGCTGGCGCAAAACCATACTCACGCTGGTAGAAGCCGATCGGCGGGTTGGAGGCGGCGGACTGCGGGCCCGGAACAGTGTCCAGGACCGGTGCCAAGTCGACGTTCACGCCGCCTTGCAGCAGTTGGCTTCCCCAGAGGCGGGCGCTCGCCTGGATCTGGGCGGAACTCGAGCCGGACTGCGCCAGCGCCGTGGGAATAACGGAGAACCCGGGACCGTTCAGAACCTGGACGTAGCCGCCCTCCTGGTCTGTTGCCACGAAGAGCGGCACACCACCGGTACTGGCAGCCGACACTGTGGCTGTCATGCCAGCCACCACGGCCGCCGTAGCCCGGGTGCCCGCATGACTTCGGCCGGCCAAGTACACGTTGCCCGTGTGGTAGTTGGCGAGGTCGGCCATGGTAGTGGCGTCCGCACCCGTGGCTTTTGCAGCAACCATGAATAATTGCCCCACTCGCTGCTCCTGCGTCAACCCAGCCAACCGCTGTTCGGGCGTGCCAACTGCGGGCGGCGGAGCCTGCGCCGGAGGCGTCCGGGCCGGCGGTGGACTCGCCGCCGTGGGCGGCGGAGCAGTTTGCGCGCCTGGGGCAGACGCTGATGCGGGCGTCGTCGCGGACGGCGGCGGAGGCGAAGCCGCAGCAGGCGGAGACCCGCTGGGATGGCTCCCTGCTCCGCCTACCGTGGCGGTGTCGGAGGAAGCAACCGCCACAAAGAATCCAGCCATAACCACGGACATCCCGAGTGCTGCAGTTGTGAAAGGCTTGCGCATGCTTACCGTGGCTTGGTTGAGTCGGGCTGTTCTCCATAAGCCTACTCCCGGCCTGCCCCGCTGCCCGCCACCTCGGCAGGCAATGCGGGCCATGCCGAGGAACTCAGGCCTTTGCGGCGCCGGCAGCCTGCGCCGCGCCCGGCAGAGCATCGAAAATCCGGTTCATGGCTGCGTCATCGTGAGCAGCTGAAAGGAACCATGCCTCGAAGACAGACGGCGGCAGATAAACGCCCGAGTCCAGCATCGAGTGGAAGAACGGCGCGTAGCGGAACACTTCCTGGCCCTGGGCGTCGTCGTAATTGTGAACGCCCCGGGCAGACGTGCCGAACGCCACTGAGAACAGGTTCCCGGCGCGCTGGATCGAGTGATCCACGCCGGCTGAGGACAATGCCGAGGACAATGCGGAGGACAGTTCCAGCGAACGCGCGTCAACGAACGAGTAGACGTCCCGGGTCGCGTGGGTGAGAGTGGCAACACCCGCAGCCATGGCCACCGGGTTGCCGGACAGCGTGCCCGCCTGGTACACCGGGCCGAGCGGCGCGAGGTAGCCCATCACATCGGCACGGCCGGCGAGGGCCGCCGTCGGCATTCCGCCGCCGATCACCTTTCCGAAGGTGAGCAGATCGGGGCTCCACGGTTCGGCAGCATCAAGAGCGCCGCCGGTGAGGCCCCAGTAGCCGGAATAGCCGGTGCGGAAACCCGTGAGGACTTCATCCAGGATGAGCAGCGCGCCGTGTTCGCGCGTAATCCGCGACAGTCCGGCGTTGAAACCGTCACCGGGAGTGACAACACCCATGTTGGCGGGTGCGGCTTCGGTGATGACAGCGGCGATGTTTGGCCCATGGACAGCGAAAGCGGCCTCAACGGCGGCGAGATCGTTGTACGGCAGAACCAGCGTCTCAGCTGCCGTTGCCGCGGTGACGCCGGCAGAGCCGGGCAGCGCCAGCGTGGCCAGGCCGGAGCCGGCCGCCGCCAGCAACCCGTCGAGGTGGCCGTGATAGCAGCCGGCAAACTTGATGATCAGGTTGCGGCCGGTGAAGCCGCGGGCCAGCCGGACGGCGGTCATGGTGGCCTCGGTGCCCGTGGATACCATGCGCACGCGTTCGGCGGCGGGAACACGTTCCTTGACGATTGCAGCCAGGTTGGCCTCGTCCGGTGTCGAGGCACCAAAGGACAGCCCACGGTCCACGGCTGCGTGCACCGCCTCAAGAACGGCGGGGTGGGCGTGGCCCAGGAGCGCCGGCCCCCAGGAGCAGACCAGGTCCACATACTCCTGGCCGTCGGCATCCGTCAGGTACGGTCCCTGGGCCGAGACCATGAATCTCGGCGTCCCGCCCACCGAGCCGAACGCGCGGACAGGCGAATTGACGCCGCCGGGCATCAGCTGGCGGGCGCGGTCAAAGAGTTCCTCGTTGCGAGGGGTGCTGGAAGTCATGTGTTTCATTCTTTCAGTTCGCCGGCCGGGTTTCGGCCAGCAGCTCCGCTACCCGGGGGGCCACTACGGTGCCGAAAAGTTCGATGCAGCGCATCATGGAATCGTGCGGCAGGGTGCCGTTGCCGAACTTGAGGTCGAAGCGGTCAACGCCAAGATTGCGCTTGAGCAGGGCGATTTTCTGCGCCACGGTTTCAGGCGAGCCCACGTAGAGCGCCCCCTCAGGGCCGCACATGGCATCAAATTCCCGCCTGTTTCCGGGGCCCCAGCCACGCTCGGATCCGATCCTGTTCCGCTGCGCCAGCCAGTGAGGGAAGAGCTCCTCGCGCGCAGCTTCATCGGTATCCGCGATGTGGCCCGGGGAATGCGTGGCAATTTGCTGCATCGGGTGGCCGTACTCTTCCATAGCCTCCCGGTACAGGTTCACCAGCGGCGCGAAGGCACGGGGCTCACCTCCGATGATGGCGAAAATGATGGGGTACCCGTACTCAGCGCACCGCAGTACGGATTCAGGGGTGCCGCCCACACCGATCCAGGCCGGCAGCAGGTGCTGCTCCAGCGGCGGATACACGCTCAGCCCGTTGATTGCCGGCCGGGTGCGGCCTTCCCAGTGGACCGGCTTCTGCATCCGCACTTTGTCAAAGAGCTCGAGCTTTTCCTCAAACAGGATCTCGTAGTCGGCAAGGTCCAGGCCGAACAGCGGGAAGGACTCAACGAATGATCCCCGCCCCAGCATCACTTCAGCCCGGCCGTTGGAGATGGCGTCAACGGTGGAGAACCGCTGGAAAACCCGGATGGGATCGTCGGAGCTAAGTACTGTTACGGCCGAACCTAACCGGATCCGTGCGGTCCTCGCGCCGGCCGCAGCCAGGAACACCTCGGGAGCCGAAACGGCGAAGTCCTTACGGTGGTGCTCGCCCACCCCGAAGGCATGAAGCCCGACGTCGTCAGCCAGTTCCGCCTGCTCCAGCAGCTGCCGCAGCACCTGGGCATGCGGCAGCGGCCTTCCGTCCGCACCCTCACCCACGTCACCAAAAGTATTGAGGCCGAGCAGGATTTCGGCAGGCCCCACAGGAGAGGTGGGACTGCCAGGAGGGGTGGGAACCACGTCCTTGTCAGCCATCAGGACTCCGTCAGCCAGCCGGCGAGCTCGGAAGCCCAGTATGTCAGCACCATGTTCGCGCCGGCCCGCCTGATGCCGAGCACAGATTCAGTGATGGCTGCCCGGCGGTCGATCCAGCCGTTGGCGGCTGCCGCCTCGATCATGGAGTACTCCCCCGAGATCTGGTAGGCGGCCACGGGGACGGGGCTCATGGCGGCCACGTCTGCCAGAATGTCCAGATAGCTCATGGCGGGCTTCACCATCACGATGTCGGCACCCTCCTCGAGGTCCAGCTCCACCTCGAGGAGGGCCTCGCGGCGGTTCGCGGAATCCATCTGGTATGTGCGCCGATCACCCTTCAGCTGGGAATCCACGGCCTCGCGGAAGGGGCCGTAGAAGGCTGAGGCATACTTCGCGGCGTAGGCGATGACCGCGGTGTTGTTGTGGCCGGCTTCCTCAAGCGCCTGGCGGATCACGGCAATCTGGCCGTCCATCATTCCGGACGGACCCAGCATGTGCGCGCCGGCGTCGGCCTGCGCCACTGCCATCCTGGCGTAGATCTCCAGTGTCCGGTCGTTGTCCACATAACCGTCATCGTCCAGCACTCCGCAGTGGCCGTGGTCAGTGAATTCGTCCAGACACACGTCACTCATGATCACGAGTTCATCGCCTACTTCTGAGCGGACGTCGCGGATGGCCTTGTTCAGAACACCGTCGGGATCAAGTGACGCCGTTCCTTCGGCATCTCGGACGGCCGGGATTCCGAAGAGCATAATGCCGCCCACCCCCAACTCCACGGCTTCAGCTGCCGCACGTTTCAGGGAGTCGGTGGTGTGCTGGACTACGCCAGGCATGGACGAAATCGCGTTGGGCTCAGTGAGGCCTTCCCGGATGAAGGCGGGCAAGATCAGCTCTGCCGCCGCGAGCCGGTTTTCGGCCGTGAGCCTGCGCATCGCCGGCGTGGTGCGGAGCCGCCGGGGGCGGTGGTTAGGAAAACTCATGTCCTGTCCTTCACATGGTGCCTTTTTGTTCTGACGGATATTGTGCCGGTGGATGGTTGTGCGTGGCCCGGTTCCCGCCGGACGGGGTGACTGCCGGATGTCCCGGCAGCAGGGCCTCTATGACCGCCGCCACCAGACCTCCCGGCGTGGGCTCGCTGGCCACGGACGCAACCTCGAGCCCCAACGATCCGGCCTCCTCCGCCGTCGAACGCCCGATCACCACCAGGCGGCAGCCAGCCAATGGCGACAGGGCCGCCTGGATGCGCCGTACGGCGCTGGGTGAAGCCGCGAGGACGGCGTGCAGCCGTCCGGCGTCAATCTCCGCTTTCGCTTCTGCAGGATCCAGAACCGCGGCTGCCTGCCGTCCGCCGGAATCTTTCGCGGCGGCGGACGGCCCGGTGCTGAGTCTCCGGGAAGGGTTGGCCGGATAGTCCACCGTGCAGTATGCAATGACAGTCTGGACGTTGGCGCCCCGCGACCGGATTCCTTCACCGAGCAATGGAGTGGCAATGTCGGCCTGGGGAAGAAGCACGCTCCCCCTGCCGCCCGGCCAGACAGCCAGCAATCCGGCAGCGGACTGGACCCCGTTGGGAACCAGATGCACGGTGAGGCCCTCGGATTCCAGGACGCGGCGCGATGACTGGCCTATCGTTGCGACTCTGGTGGACGGCGGGACACACTGGTCCAGAGTCAGACCCCGTTCAGCCGCCTTGTCCTTCAACGCCCGCACAGTGGTGATGCTGCTGACCACCAGCCAGCTGTAGGCGCCGGCTCCGAGCGCGTCAAAAGCCACATCGAGGGAATGCTGATCGCGGGCCCGTTCAAAGTCAATCAGGGGGAACAACAGCGGTTCGGCACCGGTTTGGCGCAAGGCGGCCACGAGGGCTTCCGAGCGGTCCGGGCTGCGGGTGATCAGCACACGGGCGCCCTCAAGAATTCCCGGCTCGCCCTCACCGGCGGTGCCGGCTTCATGGCTTCCCGCGGGAGCTTCCGCGCTGTGCCGTCCCATGACCCGGTGATCTGCCCGGATCAGGACGCGGTCAGGTCCGCGATATCGGCAGCACCACCGGCCAGAAGAACCTCCGCCAGTTCGATGCCGAGCAGAGTCGCTCCAACTTCCGTCAGCCCGTCGGTGGCTCGTTTATCCCGCACCGAGGCTGTGCCGTCCACAGCGCAGACAACCGCCTCAAGGTGCAGCATGCTGCCCTTCCGGTAGGCGTATGCGCCTACCGGAGCTGCGCAGCCGGCCTCCAGCCGGGCAAGCAAGGCCCGTTCTGCCGTCACGGCGAGCCGGGTATCCGGGTCATCAAGGGCAGCCAGCGCCTGGGCGAGTGCGCCCTGTGAACCTTCGGTGGATCCAGCCGTGCTGGGGGCATCCGCGGTCCGGCATTCTATGGCCAAGGATCCCTGGCCGGCTGCCGGCAGCATCACATCCGTTTCAAGGAATTCGCTGACTGTGTCCAGCCGGCTGATCCGCTCCAGGCCCGCCGCAGCTACTACCACGGCGTCAAGGTCGCAGGATTTTCCTTCAACAACGGCGTCCGTCGCGTTGCCGGGAAGCCCGGGGACACGGCCCAGGCGCGTGTCCACGTTCCCGCGGATGTCCAGGATGTCCAGATCCGGACGGACAGCGCGCAGCTGCGCGGCACGGCGGGGTGATCCGGTGCCTACCCTGGCGCCGTGCGGCAGATCGGCAAGCTTCAGGCCATTGCGGGCGCAGAGCACATCGCGGACGTCCGCACGCCGCGGAGTGGCGGCCAGGGTCAGTCCCGGGGCCGCGCCGGTCGGCAGATCCTTGAGCGAGTGGACTGCAACATCGCAGACATCCTGCAGGAGCGCATCGCGGAGCGCTGTCACAAACACCCCGGTGCCGCCCATATGGGACAACGAACCGGTGAGGACATCGCCGTCGGTCCGGATGTGGACCAGCTCAACAGGGAAACCCCCGACGGCGGCCAGCTGGTCGGCGGTCTGCTGGGTCTGGGTCAATGCAAGCTTGCTGGCGCGGGTGCCGATTCTTACCGTCACGGTGCAGCCTGACCGACAGGGTAAGGATCGTGGCCCGTGCCGACGGTGGTGTCAGCACCGGCAATGGTGGGCTTCTCGCCGCGGAAGTTGGCGCAGCAGCCGGGACGGCAGACGTCATACCAGGGCCCGAGCCCCGTTATGGCCGGACGATCGCTGATGTTGTTCGCAACGGTCCGTTCGGAGATGAGGTCTGCCAGGCCGGTCACAAATTTCCGGTGCGTGCCGGGTGTCGGTACCCGCGTGGCGGCGAGGCCAAGGTTGCGGCAGGTCTCCAGGGCTTCAGTGTCCAGATCCCAGACCACTTCCATGTGGTCGGTGACAAAACCCAGGGGAACAATCACAATCCCCTGGACTCCCTGGACTGCCAGTTGCTCGATGGCGTCGTTGATGTCCGGTTCGAGCCAGGGCATGTTCGGTGCCCCGGAGCGGGACTGGTACACAAGAGACCAGGGCACTGTAAGTCCGGATTCAGCCTCGGCACGCCGGATTACCTCGGTACCGTTGGCCAGGTGCTGGGCGACATACGCCGAGTCCTCGGCAAACTCGCGGGGCTCGCCGTCGGAGCGCCCCGCGGCTTCGGCATCACGGATGGGGATGGAGTGCGTGGCAAAAAGAACGTGCACGGAAGCATCGGGCGTTCCAGCGGCAGCCAGCTGGGCACGGACCTCAGCCAGCCCGGCGGCAGTGCCTTCCACAAACGGCTCCACAAAACCCGGGTGGTCAAAGTACTGACGTACTTTGTCGACCTCGAGCCGGCCGTCGAGGCCGCTCTCGGTGAGGGCCATGCCGACGTCTTCACGGTACTGGCGGCAGCTGGAGTAACACGAGTAGGCACTCGTGGTGATCATCAGCAGCTTCCGGTGTCCGGCGTCGTACGCGTCCTGAAGGGTCTGCGGGATGTACGGATCCCAGTTGCGGTTACCCCACAGCACCGGCAGTTCAATGCCGCGGGCGGCCAGTTCAGCCTCAAGGGACGCCTTCAGGTCACGGTTCTGCTGGTTGATGGGGCTGATGCCGCCGTTTGCGCGGTAATGATGGGACACCTCTTCGAGGCGCTCGTCCGGGATGCCGCGGCCACGGGTCACATTCCGCAGGAACGGAATAACGTCTTCCTGCCCCTCAGGCCCACCGAACGAGGCAAGGACGACGGCGTCGTAGTCCTTAGGTGCCATCCGGCCCCCTTCCGTCGCCGGGTTGACGGCGCCGCCTGCATCCTGGTGCTCCAGCAGGCTCATGCCAGGACCTCGGCAATCTCCCCGGCCGAAATGCGGCGTCCGGTGTAGAACGGGATTTCCTCCCGGACATGGTTGCGTGCCTCGGTGGAGCGCAGATGGCGCATAAGGTCTACCAGATCCACCAGCTCAG
The DNA here is from genome assembly GCA_039636785.1 of Micrococcaceae bacterium Sec5.7. Classification (NCBI taxonomy): domain Bacteria; kingdom Bacillati; phylum Actinomycetota; class Actinomycetes; order Micrococcales; family Micrococcaceae; species Micrococcaceae bacterium Sec5.7. Next base: position 2,574,275 of record CP144169.1, read on the forward strand.
GGGCTTCCAGGGCCAGGATCCATTCCCAGTCGCCCAAGGCGAAGGACGAGACGGTGTTGGAGATGACCTGCGGGAATTCCCGTCCCAGCATGCCATGGTCCCGCAGCATCTTGCCGCGCTCGGCGTCGGGCAGAATGTACCACTCGTAGGAGCGGACGAACGGGTACACGCACAGCCACTCCGCCGGTGCAACCCCGCGCGAGAAGGCGGGTGTGTGGTTCTTGGCGAACTCGGCCTCGCGGTGGACGCCCATGGCCGACCACACAATCTCGGTTCCCGCGAACAGTTTGCTGCGCCGCATATCCCGGATGGCCTGCTGCAGGGCCTCCGGCTTGGAGCCGTGGAGCCACACCATGACGTCGGCGTCAGCCCGCATCGCGGAGACATCGTAGCTACCGCGGTGGGTCACGCCGGCCTCAGCCAGCCGCGCCACCAGTGCGTCAAATTCGTCAGCGGCATCACCGCTGCGCAGGACATCGGCGGATCGCTTGAACACAGTCCAGAGAGTGAAGAACTGCTCAGCTGATTCTTCGGTTTTAGTGACAGATTCGGCAGATGTGTGGCTCATGGATACCATACTGCCCCCTCCACGGCCTGTAAGTCGAAAAAGAACTCTTCTACAACACGTAGAAGTGCTCTATTTCACAGAACGATCGGGGTGTGTTCCGCCGGCTTGCCGCCCAGCCGCCGGGTGCTCAGGCCTTACGCATCCTCAGGAAGACCAAACCGGCAGCAGCTGCGAGGGCAACAAGCCCAAGCCCCCACCAGATCATCGCGGACACCCGGGAGGACACCACGTTCGAAACCGGCTTGATTGCAGGCTGATCCGGACGCGCCGTGCTTCCGGGCGACGAGGCAGCCGCGCCAGCCCGGACGTCCGAAGCCGCCGCGGATGAGTTGGTTGAGTTGGCCGGCTGCGTGTCAGGAGCCGTCGCCTGAGTGGGCGTTGTTCCCTCAGCAGCCTGCGTGACCGGGGATTCAGCAGGCGGGGCGGCCGTGGTGGGCGCCGGACCTGAAGACGGAGCTGAAGTCTGCGCGGCGGCCGGCGCGGGCGCCGGTGTCGTTGCGGGATTGGTCTGCCCCCGGTCGGGAACTGCGGTGGACGACGGGACAGGAGCCGGCTTGTCCGCAACCGGTGCGGGAGACGGACCGGGAGTTACCGGCGGGTCAGAGGGCTCGGCCGGATCCGGATCCGGCTGGCCGAAGAGGCCCCCCAGCCAGTCACCCAAGCCAGCCGGTTGGGCACTGGCCGTCACCCGGGTGGCCGCCCCAGGAAGCGACATACCCCCGGAAGCATGTGATGCAGGTACCCCTGCTGTTAGAACCAGTACCGCTCCGAGCGCAGCAGCAGTTGTGCCGCGCCGAAGTCCCCCATGGAAACCGGTCAGCGCTCTTGAAACGTTGGACCTGTTAGTAACCATAGCCACCCACCCTAACCAGAATCCGCAGTGAAAAGGAAGTCGCGTACCGCTTGACAGGCCCGGTCAGTGGCCCAAAACGTTTAGCTGGTCAGCGCACGGATCTGCTGCCCGGTGTCCGCAACCACGGCAGCCAGGCCGTTTCCCGATACCCAGCCGCCCACAATTGCGAGGCTGCCTGCGTCGGTGCAGATGCGCCGTACTTCCGCGACGCGCTGCTTGTGGCCGACGGCCGCGAACGGCAGTGCGCCCGGCCACCGGACCACGTCCCAATCCACCACGTCTTGAGCTGTGACAGGGACGCTGAGCAGACTCGAGGCGTCGCGCAGTGCGGCCGCGAGAAGTTGAGTGTCGCTCTGCGGGTCTTTGTCTTCGGAGGCGGGTTCCTTCCCTGCCCTGCCGTAGGACAGGCGCAAAACATGGGTGCCGGGCCCCGTTTCCGCCGCCAGCCAATCCCATTTCGCTGTGGCATGGGTGAGCGCCTTTGCCTGAACACCCGGAGTCTGCGGCGCCACCAGGATTCCGGTCCCCCGCGGGCTGCCATCGAGTTCGGGCAGGTCCACAACGATGGTCACGAGCTTCACATCCGGCCCGCTTTCGGGGCGCCGGCCCACGAGCGCGGGCACCGCATCCTCCAGCAGCCCGATGGCGGCCGGACCGTCCAGCGCAACCACCAGCAGGCCGGCGTCGTGAATTTTCTCCTCCGCCGTGACGTGCCAGCCATCCGCCGTCCGGACTATGGAACCTGCACGGGAATTTCCCAAGAGCGTCACTCCGCGGTGGCGGAGGTCAGCCACCAATGCTGAAACAAGCGTGTGCATCCCGCCTTCGAGACCGGCGACGGCGGAACCTGCCTTGGTGCCCGGGGTGCGCCGCTGGGCTGCGACAGCGGCGGCAAGGGACCCATGTTCCTTGGCTGCGGCACGGAGGCCGGGCGCCACCATATCCACGTCCAGGAGCGCCGGATCCGCAGAGTGGACACCGCCCACTACCGGCTCCACGAGACGCTGCAGCACGCGCCTGCCCATTCTGGCACCAACCAGGGCAGACACACTGGTGACGTCGCCTCCGGTACCCACGGCGGCGGGCAGGTACTTGTCCAGGGATGCCCGGAAGGAGCCCAGGAACCCCAGCGTGCGTCGGACTTCGGGGTCCCAGGGATTGGCGGGGATTCCGAGAACACCCGTTTTGGGCAGTTCCCGTGGACCGTCAGGCAGCTGCACCCAGGCACCGCCGGGATGCGGCGCAACGATCTTTCCTGCCAGTCCGAGTTCAGCTGCGAGTTCGGCCACCGCTGTGGAGCGGGTGGCGAAGGACTCCGCGCCGCTGTCCAGGGTCAGTCCGGCAACCACGTGGCTGCCCACGCAGCCGCCCCAGGAACCGCTGGCCTCCAGCACGGTGGTGTGGAAATCCGCTGCGGCAAGTTCACGTGCAGCGAGCAGGCCGGAAATCCCGCCGCCAACCACCAGTGCGGTCCTTCCGGCGGTTTGTTCCGTACCGGGGCCCTGCTTGCCTGCGTCCACGGGCTTACTCCGGCGAGATGGAATGGATGAGCTCCACGACGCGCGTCAGGACGGCCGGATCCGTTTCGGGCGGTACGCCGTGACCAAGGTTCAGGACATGGCCGGGCGCCTCTGCGCCGGCGGCGATGACTTCACGCACATGCGCTTCCAGCACGTCCCACGGGGCTGAAAGCAGGGCGGGGTCGATGTTTCCCTGCAGCGGGACAGTTCCGCCCAGCCGCCGGTTGGCCTCGTCCAGCGGGAGGCGGTAGTCCACGCCCACCACGTCCACCCCGATGTCGCGCATGGCAACGAGGAGCTCAGAGGTTCCGGTGCCGAAGTGGATCAGCGGTGCGCCGAGGCGGCGGACGTGGTCCAGGGCACGGGCCGACGCCGGTGCAACGAACTTTGTGTAGTCAGCCAGTCCCAGCGAGCCTGCCCAGGAATCGAAGAGCTGTCCGGCAGATGCTCCGGCCTCAAGCTGGGCGCGCAGGAACATGCCGGAGGCATCCGCTGCCCAGTTGGCCAGCGCGGTCCAGGTTTCCGGGTCAGCGTGCATCATGGTGCGCGGGCCCAGATGGTCGCGGGACGGCTTGCCCTCAACCATGTAGGCCGCCAGGGTGAACGGTGCGCCGGCGAAGCCGATCAAAGGGGTCTTTCCCAGCTCAGCCACCGTAAGTCGCGCGGCTTCCCTGATGGGCTCAAGAGCTTCCCAGGTCAGCTGTGGCAGCGCTGCCACATCCGCTGCCGTCCGCACGGGCTTGGCCAGAACCGGTCCCACACCGGGAATGATATCGACACCAACACCCGCCAGTTTCAGCGGAATGACAATGTCAGAGAAGAAAATGGCCGCATCAACGTCGTGCCTGCGCACCGGCTGCAGGGTGATCTCGGAAGCAAGCTCCGGGCGGAGGCAGGAATCCAGCATCGCAACGCCTTCGCGCAGCTTCAGGTACTCGGGCAGGGAGCGCCCGGCCTGGCGCATGAACCATACCGGTCGGCGCGAAGGTTTACCGCCGCGGTAGGCAGTGATCAGCGGGGAGTCGGCAGTGCGGCCGTCCATCAACGGATGGCCTGCATCGAGAGTGCCGGCAGCAGATAACGCAGCGCTAGGAGTCATGCTTCGATTGTGCCCAAAAACGGCCTCAAAAGATAACGACAGCCTGTCATTCGCGGCTCCGGGAGGCAGTGCGGTGGCAGGAATCACAGGGCATGGTGTCCGGCATCGCCCCGCGGGGTTGTTCTACACGGCTGCGAAAAAGCTATGATTGATCTGCTGTGGTTCTTTTTTCATTGGTGGCTACACACGCCGACATCGACCTTGAGACCGTTGCTCAGCTGAGCAGCGGCGCTTCAGAGATCGCCACGTCCGCACTCTCCGGATCGCCGGCAGTGACGGGCGCGATTGTCCTTGCCACCTGCAACCGCTACGAAATCTATGGCGAAGCTCCCCATGTGGACGATGTCGAAGCTGCCCGGGCAGCGCTTGTCGCGCAGATCAGCGGCTTGAGCGGCCTCAACGAACAGCTTGTGTCCCGCTCGTTCAACACACGCACCGGCCCCGATGTCAGCCAACACCTTTTCGCAGTCAGCGCCGGGCTCGATTCTGCTGTGGTGGGGGAACGGGAAATTGCCGGTCAGGTGCGGCGCGCCCTCATCACTGCCCAACATGAAGGCACTGCCAGTTCCGGACTGGTCCGGCTGTTCCAGGCGGCGTCCAAAACAGCAAAGGACGTGGGCGCGCAGACTGCACTCGGTTCCAGAGGGCTGTCCATAGTTTCCGTGGCACTGGATCTCGCCACCGATCTTTCGGAGAACACCGACTGGTCAGAGAAGAAAGTGGTGGTGTTCGGTACCGGCGCCTACGCCGGAGCCACCATGGCATTGCTGCGGGAACGCGGCTGCACCGACATTTCAGTCTTTTCCTCGTCCGGCCGCGCCGCAGGCTTTGTTGCCACCCGTGGCGGGACCGCCCTGGACGGCGAATCCCTCCGCCCGTCTGTTGCCACCGCCGACGTCATGATCGGCTGCAGCGGTTCCGATACGCGCGTTGAGGCCGCAGAGCTGGCGCAGATCCGCGATGGGTCGCCCCGGCCTCTCGTCGCCATTGATCTCGCCCTCACGCATGATTTTGACCCGGCCGTGGGGGAGCTCGACGGCGTTGAGCTGCTGACGCTGGAATCCGTCCGGCTCGCAGCCCCCCAGGAGCAGGCGGAATCGCTTTCCCACGCCAGCAGCATTGTTTCAGGCGCCGCCGAGGCTTTTGAGCAGGAGCGGGAGGCCCGGTCTGTGGACTCCGCCATCGTGGCTCTGCGCCGCCACACCATGAACGTACTCGACGCTGAGATGGAAAAGGTCCGTGCCCGCCACGGCTGCACAGCTGCCGCCGAGGAAGTGGAATTCGCCTTGCGCCGGATGGTCAAGCAGCTCCTGCATGTGCCCACCGTCCGGGCCCGCGAACTCGCCGCCAACGGCCAGCAGGACAACTACGTCACGGCCCTCGAAACCCTGTACGGCATTACGGTGGAGCAGCCGGCCGCTGCCACGGCCGCCGAGTGCCCCGTGGGCCACACTGTGGCCGCGGACCCTGAAGGAACCCGGGAAACCGCCTAGGCACACTGCCCTGACGTGCGTTCCCGGGCCTTGGTTTGCGCGGGCAACTCCACCGCCCGATGCTTCGGCATCCCAAGCTTTCCATAGGGTGTCCAACGCAAAATGGACGCTGTCCGTGAAACCAATTTGGGGGCGCGACCATGAATCTGAGTACACGCACCATTTCAGGCCCTCTCCTGAGCCGCCGCCAGTTCGGTCTGGTGGTGGGCGGCGGGGCGTTCCTGCTGGTGGCCGGCGGGACGTACGGTGTCATATCGCGCAGTGGACAGGATTCCGGGGGCAGCGTTGCCACGGCGTTCGGAACCCTGTCCGTACTTCGCGCCGGACGCCTGGCCCGCCTGGATTCGCAAGGCCGGACGGCATTCCGGACGGTCACGGCCGCAGCCGCGCAGCTCACAGGAGGGACCGGTTCAGCGGCCGCTTTCAGCGGCGGACCTTCGTTGCGGCGCGTCGACAGCAGCCGGAAGGTCAGCACCGACAGCCACTCCCACGACGGTGGAACACTTCCCGATTCTGCGTCGCAGCAGCCTGCAAACCTCACGTGGGGTGACGTAGTAGTGCTTGAGGTGGAGCTCAACAACACCATGACGGAGCCGATGCTGTTCGGCCCGGGCCAGCTCCGTTTAAAGCTGCTCCCGTCGGCCATGACTGTAACGCCGCAGGACTCCGGCCGAGGCCCTGGTGCGCTTTCGCAGGGAACAACGGAGCACCTGTGGATCAGCTATCTGGCACCCCACGATTCCGTGGACATGGAGCTGGAGTATTCAGATCCGGTGCGAGACCAGACGCTGGCCCTTGCTCTGCCTCCCCTGACGATTAACCAAGGACGGCCATGACAACCATTAACGTCCACATCAATGAGGGATTCCTGCCGATGGTGGACGGGGCCTTGGTATACCACCGTGGCTTCGGTGACCGTCGGACATCGGCCTCCGACCCGGCACCGAGCCTCACGCTCAGCCCGCGCGTCGTCCTCCGGAACGGCTCCGTCGTGGCCAGCCGGAGCTACCCGCTGAACGCGGCCCTGCCGCCGCGTGGCCGCCCGCAGCCCGCACGGCCGGATCCGGCGAATCCCGGCCAGTTCCTGATCCGCCGTGCCCACTGGGCCAGCTACTTCCCGGAACGGACCCTTATCGCAGAAGCGGGCAGCATCATCAGCCTCCGGGTATCGAACAACCTGGCCCAGCCACACGCCCTGCAATTCCTCCACGCCGGACCTGGCGGCGGCCATGTGGGCACCGGGGAGATTGCGCCTGGCCGGACCAGAACCCTGGAATTCGAGGCACCTCCGGCAGGCACATACATCTACTGTGACCCCGGTGCTGATCCTGCCGATCCGGAAGCTGACCCTGTCCAGCGGATTCTCGGCTTGTTCGGTGCCCTGCTGGTGACCAATCCGGACGCACCGTGGCTCTCCGGGCCAGGCGGTACCGAATTCGAGCGCCAGTGGCTTTGGATCCTGCATAACGTCGATCCGAAATGGGCAGCGATCGCCGCCCGCCAAGGAATCGTGGATCCGGCCAAGACCCCTGCGTACCCCCGTTATTTCACGCTCAACGGCCGCAGCGGGTTCCAATCGCTGGGCATATCCACGGACGAGGAAGCAAACCGGATCCGCGAGGAAGAATCCATGATGTCCGGTTCAGCACGGGCTATTGACGTCCGCGACTTCAGCCAGGGCACCGCTTCGGGGACTGTCAGGACCGGGCAGCTGATGCGCTTCCTCAATGCCGGCATTGTCCATCACCAGCTGCATTTCCACGGCAACCATGTCTGGACGGTGCGGCGCAACGAAACCAATTTTCCGCGGTCCGGGGGCTCGGTGGATGCGGACGGCCACGTGGTGCTGCAGCAGTGGGAGGACGTCGTGGAGGTCCACCCGCTGGACCGGAAGGACTCTGTTCTTCCCTTGAGGCGTCCGCCCGAGGCCACCGACCAGGTGTGGAATGCACGGAACGTCGACTGGCAATACCCCATGCACTGCCATGCCGAACCGTCGCAGGTGGCCATGGGCGGGATGTATCCCGGCGGGCTGGTGGGACACTGGTCACTCGCTGCCCCGGTGCCGTCCACGCGTGAACCCGCGCACCACCTCTACCGCAGCCAGGTGGACTTCAGCTCGGACCAGATCCAGGAAGGCAGCCCGCAGACCGAGTTCCGCCAGGAGCCGCATGTAGCCCTCGACTTCAAATTCTTCAACCGGAAGATGACCTTCGACGACGGCGGCACGTTTGAGATATGGACGTTCGAGACAGCGACTTCCGGGCGAAGGTTTCCGGCACCCCTGGTGCGGCTCACCGAGGGACAGCTCTTCCACGGCACTGTGCATTCGAGCAAGAAAGTCCATACGATCCACTGGCACGGGATCGAACCGGATCCGCGGAACGACGGCGTGGGCCACACGTCCTTCGAGGTTTCCGGCAAATACACCTACCAGTGGCTGCCGGACCGCGGCCAGCCCGGGAATCCGAACGTCGGGGCCGCCGGCACGTACTTCTACCACTGCCACGTGAATACGACCCTGCACGTGCAGATGGGGATGTTCGGCCCCTTGATCATCGATCCTGCGGTACACCCGGACTTCCCGGTGGCGCCGGGCGCCCGGCGGGCCTTCGTCGACGGGCCCGAATACGACATTGACACCGAAGCGATCCTGGTTCCGTATTCTGTGGACCCCCGCTGGCATGAACTCAACCACGCCGCCGGGCTTTCAGGCGATGACGTGGGCCTGGACAGATTCGAACCCAAGCACTTCTATCTGCTTGGGGGCGAGTTTGCCCATCCGGACAGGAAAGTGGAAGGCCCGAGCTTCCTCTCCCGCATCCGGGCCAATGTCACGGCCGGAGCAGCAGGCAGGGTCAAACCCACTTTACTGCGCCTGCTCAATGGCAACTATTTCCCCATCAACGCCCGTTTCACCGACGCTGCAGGAAAGCGAGTCGCGATGGCAGAACTGATCGCCCAAGACGGCCGGCCGTTCCGCGACATCTCAAGACGGATTGGGGCCGCGAGGCCAATCTCCGGCGGGCAGAGGCCCCTGTTGACAAGCATCGTCAATTTTGGAGCCGGGGAGCGCTACGACATCATCCTGAAACCTCCGGCGCCCGGCAAGTACCGGCTGACAGTGGACCTTCTGCACTGGATCACGGGCGCCGTCATCGCCTCGCGGGAAGTCAGCATCATTGCGCAGTGATCTGCTCACACGGTGATCTGCCCATGCAGTGATCCGCCGGTCCAGTGGTTTTCCGGCAGGCGCCGTTCAGTACACCGGCTTTTCCTTTTCCACGTCCCTGACCCACGCCAGAATACCGCCGTCGAGATGGCTGACACGCTGGTAACCGGCCTTGCGGGCCGCAGCCAGCACGTTTGCTGAACGGGTGCCTGCCTTGCAGTGGAAGATGATGTCCTTGTCCTGGGGCAGCTCAGCCCAGGCCTCTCCCGCCAGGATCCTCCCCTGCGGGATCAGCACCGAACCGTCAATGCTGACGATGTCGTGCTCGCCGGCCTCGCGGACATCCACCAGCTCAAAGTCCTTCAGCCCGGCTTTCCTCGAGGCCAGCATGGTGGCCAGCTGCGTTGCCGTGACCGTGTGTTCAGCGTCAGTAACCGCCACCGGCGCGATGCCGCAGAAGGCCTCGTAGTCCGTCAGTTCGGTGATCCGTTCGGCAGCCGGGTCCTTGGACACCCGGATCTCCCGCCAGCTGCCGCCCAGCGCATCGAAAAGCGCCACCCGCCCCAGCAGGGAACGCCCGACGCCGGTGATCAACTTGACGGCCTCCGTCACCATGAGTGACCCGACGGCGGCGCACAACATGCCGAACACGCCGCCTTCGCCGCAGGACGGCACGGAACCCGCGGGCGGTGCTTCAGGGTAGAGGTCGCGGTACGTGGGGCCATGCTGTTCCCAGAACACACTGACCTGGCCGTCAAACCGGAAGATTGAGCCCCACACGTACGGCTTGCCCAGGATGGCCGCGGCGTCATTGACCAGATAGCGCGTGGCGAAGTTGTCGGCACCGTCGAGGATGAGGTCGTAGTCCGCAAAAAGCTCCAGGGCGTTCGTGGCATCAAGGCGCACGTTGTGAAGCCGGACGTTCACGAGGGGGTTCAGCGCGGCGATGGCATCCCGGGCTGATTCGATTTTGGGCCGTCCCACATCGGCTACCCCGTGGATCACCTGCCGCTGGAGATTACTCAGGTCAACGGCGTCGTCGTCAATGATTCCGAGGGTTCCCACGCCGGCGGCGGCGAGGTACAGGAGTGCCGGAGAGCCCAGTCCGCCCGCCCCGATGACCAGCACCCGGGCATTCTTCAACCTGCGCTGGCCCAGCGCGCCGATTTCCGGAATGATGAGGTGCCGCGAGTACCGTTCAACCTCGTCCGGGGTCAGCCCGGCCGCTGGTTCAACCAGTGCTCCAAGTGATGCAGGGGAAGCAGGGGAAGCAGCTGAGGTCAAAGTGGAAGCCATACTTCAATGTATGCCTCCAGATGCCGCCCGGTCATATTACTGCGAAGTAAAGTAGGTGTAACTGCAATTGAAAGTAGGCCAACAGTGGTTGACGATGCACCGGCTGATCGAGCTCCGGCCGGCGAAGTACCCGCAGGACAGACGCGTGCCGCAGGCCAGCGTTCGGCCCGGCTTCCGCGTGACGAACGCCGTGCACAGCTCCTGGCAGCCGCCCAGGAAGTCTTTGTAGCCAACGGGTACCACGGGGCAGCCATGGACGAGATCGCCGAAACCGCCCATGTGAGCAAGCCCGTGCTGTACCAGCACTTTCCCTCCAAGCGCGAGCTCTACCTGGCCCTGCTGGACAGCCATCTGGGCTCGCTGACCGAACTGATGCTGGGCGCCTTGAATTCCACGTCGGACAACGATGAACGTGTGCAGGCCGTCATGCGCGCGTACTACCGCTTCATCGACAGTGATGACCAGGCACACCGTCTGGTGTTTGAATCGGACCTCATCAACGATCCGGACGTCAGTTCACGGCTTGAGACGTTTAACAAAACGTTTGCCGATGCCATCGCGCGGGTCATCGCCGAGGACACCAAACTTCCGCTGCTCGAGGCACAGCTCCTGGGCCGGGGACTCGCCGGAATGGCGCAGGTCAGTGCGCGTTACTGGCTGGAAACCGACGGAAACCTTGATCTCGATGTCGCCAGCGACCTCATCTACCGTTTAGCTTGGCGCGGAATCTCTCGCTTCCCCAAAGAGTCCTAGACTACAAATAGAGAACACCCTGAAACTTTGATTGGCTGGGAGGCCTTGCTGTGGAAGTAAAGATCGGCATTCAGAACATTGGCCGCGAAATTGTGCTGGAATCGGCTCAGGATGCTGACGCTGTTGCCAAAGTGGTGGCTGAGGCCATCACCAAGGGCACGGAGCTGCGCCTGACGGACGAAAAGGGCCGCCTGGTCATCATTCCGGGCAATGTGCTGGGCTACGTTGAAATCGGCGCAGAGGAAGCCCGCCGCGTCGGTTTCGGCCAGTTCTGACACCCGTCCGCATCACCGAGGAGATCCCATGCTTTCCCTGATTATCGTTGTCCTGGTGACAGTGGCCGCGGGTTTTGTTGTCTGGGCCAATGACAAACGCCATGCAAAGTACGGCATGGCGTTGCCTGCGGGCGTCGCCGCGGCAGTCGGGGCGCTGAGCTGGATCATCTGCATCACGGCAGGCTTTGCTTACCAGCCGGGCCTCACCTGGATTCCGTGGATCCTGCCCATGGTTCTGGGTACCGCCGCTGGGGTGGCGGCCGCAATCCTGCTCGGACGCACCCGCGCCCGCCATGACACCCTGCGCCTGACCGCTGCCCTGAGACTCTAACGGCGACTCCAACGGCAGGCCTTTCCTAAGCAGGCCCTACAGGTCAGGTTCGTGGCCTTCTTCAGTACAGAGACACAGCCGGTTGCCCTGCGCATCCGTGACCACCACCCAGTCGGGTGCGTGGTCATGGTTCATTAAGGCCCCGGTACCGGCCGTCTTTTCAAGCGTGGGCCCGGACTCGGCCTTGGCCTGATGAATATCCAGGTGGATGCGGTTGTCGTTCGGGGTGTCTGTTTCCTGAAACCACAGCCCTGGCCCGCGGCCGTACGGGTCCACGAGATCCCCGAAGCGTCCCTTTCGGTAGCCCAGCGCGGCCTTCCAGACCTCGGCTATGCCCGCCGGATCGGCCGTATCTATTGCGAACTCCACGGTCCGGTACAGCCCGGGCTCGGGAGTGGCGCCCGCCGCCGCCGCCGCGTCGCTGGCTTCGGCCGCGGCACGGACATCCCGTGACGTGACCTCCGTTCCGGCGTCGTGCGAGCTGAAGCGGATAAACACCCGGTTGTACCGCCAGTCAAGGTCAGGGTGATGGTTCTGCTCTTCGGCCAGGCGTCCGACGGCGGCAATCAGCTCGAGTGCGCCGGCCGCCGTCGGCGTCTTATAGACAGTGACCAGACCGCCCAGCCGGTACCTCCAATCGGGCAGCGCCGAGAGGGCATCGTCGATCTGGAGGCGTGTGAGAATGTCGTCCTTGCCGGCCACGGCTGACTCCTTGGGGTGGTTCGGGATGAGCCGCCTAGATGTAGCCGGTATGGAGCGGGCTCAGAGAAATTCAACCCGGCCTTCCATGACCGATGACGCCAAGGCGTGCTCGCGGCGCGGAATCCGGCCGGCCGCTTTCGCCAGCCTACCGGCGATGACGGCGTGTTTGAAGGCCTCCCCCATCAGCACCGGGTTCTGTGCCCTGGTCACCGCCGTTGCCAGCAGTACGGCGTCGCAGCCCAGCTCCATGGCGAGGGCGGCGTCCGAGGCCGTGCCGATCCCCGCATCCAGCACCACGGGCACGGAGGCTCTGGCGACGATCAGCTCGATGTTGTGCGGATTGAGGATTCCCAGGCCGGTCCCGATAGGGGCGCCAAGGGGCATCACGGCGGTGGCGCCCAGATTTTCAAGACGCAGGGCCAGGACGGGGTCGTCATTGGTGTAGGCGAACACCTTGAAGCCGCGGTTGACCAGCTGCTCGGTGGCCTCCACAAGTTCCACGGCATCCGGCAGCAGGGTCTGTTCGTCCGCGATGACTTCAAGCTTGACCCAGTCCGTCTCCAGGGCCTCCCGGGCAAGCTCGGCCGTCATCACAGCGTCCTTGGCGGTGAAACACCCTGCGGTATTCGGCAGCACCCGGATCTTGTGGTCGACCAGCAGCTGGAACAGGGAACCCGTTTCAGCCCGCGAGTAGCGGCGCATGGCTACGGTAGTCAGTTCCGTCCCGGATGCCAGCAACGCGGACCCCAGCCCGTCAAGGCTCGGCGCGCCGCCGGTGCCCATGATGAGGCGCGAGGCAAGCTCAACCCCGTCGATAACAAGCGCATCTGTGGCTGTCATGCGGCTCAACCTCCCTGAACTGCTGTAACGAGTTCGACGTCGTCGCCCTCGGCGAGCGCCGTGACGGACCATTGGCTTCGCGGCACCACGTCGGAATTGCGCGCCACGGCTACTCCGAGTTTTTGACCGTCAGCGGCCTGGCCGTTGGCGGCAAGGCGACGCCCGGTGATCTGGCTGACCAGAGTTGTGACCGAAGCGCCATTACTGACAGCGTGGTGGGTTCCGTTCAATTTGATGTTCATGCTGATTCCTTGTTCGGGTCAATTGTGACTGTGGGCTCCGGTAGCCCCGGGCCGGTGAGTGGCTGGCTCCCGCGGCGCGTGCCGGAAAATCTGTCGGGCCTGAACACAGCCCAGCGGGCATCCGGCGTGCCGTCCATGAGCTGACGGCAGATCACTGCGGCTGCCGGGGTCAGCAGGACGCCGTGCCGGAAGAATCCTGTGGCAATGATCAGCCCGGGGATGTGGCCGCTGATTTCCCCGGCGCAGCTTCCCGCGGGCACCCTTCCCGCGGAGACCCTGCCCAGCAGCGGCGAATTGTCCGGCGTGCCCGGCCGCGCACGGGCGGTGCACTCCAGCAGTTCAAGTTCGGAGACGGCGGGAACCAGTACCTGGGCGTCGCGGAGCAGCTGGTAGACGCCGCCCGCCGATACGGCATTGACCGAACCCAACGCCTCCGCGGCCGACAGCCCGTCCTCGCGCTGGGTGGCACCTATGACAACAGTTCCATCCTGCCGGGGCACGATGTACACCGGCACGCCATGGACCAGGCCACGGACCGTGGAGGTGACGAGCGGGCGGAGGTGTCGGGGCACGCGGAGCCTGAGGATGTCGCCGTAGACCGGCCGCAACGGCAGTTCAAGCCCGGCCGGGAGCCCGGCCAGTGAGGCAGCGTCAAGTCCGTTGGCCACGATGGTCTCGCCGGCTTTGACGGTGCCGCCGCCGGTCAGGCGGACGCCGGATACCCGGCCGGTCTCCCAGAGGAGCCCTGTGGCGCGCTCCCTGAGTGCGTAACCGCCGGCCGCCCCGTCTACCCAGGTGCCGGCGTCGCCATGATGGCTGGCCAAGGAGCCGGCGAACCGGGCCAGGAGCTTCCGAGGATCTACCTGATGGTCTGCCGGGATATCCATGGCGCAGGAAATTCCAGGGCTCAGGAGCGGCTCGCGGGAGCGGGCTTCCCTGATAGTCAGCGGTTCAACGTCCAGGCCGCTGGTCCGCTGGACGCCGCGGAGATCCGTGAGGGCCCGCCGGTCCGCAGCATCAGCGCCGACGGCGAGCGTCGGCGTCGTGAGGTATCCGGTGTCAGCTGCCGCCCCGGGCGCGGCCCCGGCGAGCGCCGCAGCGAATTCGGGCCACCGGGCCGAAGACTCGAGCATCAGCTCCAGAAGCCCTTCCTCCTGGTAGTGCAGCTCGCTGACCGGGGCGAGCATGCCAGCGGCCGCCCAGCTGGCTCCGGAACCCGGGGCGTCATCAATCAGCACCACTGAACGTCCGGAACGCCGGGCCTCCCAGGCAATGCCGTGGCCGATCACGCCGCCGCCGATCACCGCGACATCTGCGTGCAGGACAGCGGGGCCGGGCCCGGCTCCGCGGGGTGGAGAGGTCATGGATATTCCTTCCCTACGCCGGTACTAACCGGATCAGGTCAAGCGGTCGGCACTGACGCCCTCTCAGCCCTGCAGCTTTGTGACAGCTGCAGCGGGCTCCCGCGGTACGTGTCCAGTTTAGAGGAACTAGGCTGGTGCCATGAACGTGCACAACGTCCACTCCACTGCCCGCCTTTACCTTTGCACCGACGCCCGAAAGGACCGCGGCGACTTTGCCGATTTCGTGGACGCGGCATTCGCCGGCGGCGTGGACATCATCCAGCTCCGCGACAAGACAATCGAAGCGGCCGAAGAACTTGAGCTTCTTCAAGTCCTGCAGGCCGCAGCACACCGCCATGGCCGGCTGTGGGCTGTTAACGACCGCGCCGACATCGCCTCGGTATCAGCCGCCCCAGTGTTCCACATCGGCCAGAAGGACCTGCCGTTGCGTTCCGCCCGGAAGCTCCTCCACGACGCCACGGTGATCGGGATTTCCACCCACACACCGGAACAGATTGACGCCGCCATCGCGGCCTCGCCGGGGCGCAGCGGGCTCGACTACTTCTGTGTGGGCCCGGTCTGGGCCACTCCCACCAAACCGGGCCGGACCGCCGTCGGGCTTGATCTGGTGACGTACGCGGCACAGGCCGTGACGAAAGCCGACGCCGACACGGTGGGAGGCGTGCTGCTGCCCTGGTTCGCAATCGGCGGCATTGATCTGGGGAATGTGGAACAGGTTGTTGCGGCAGGGGCCCGGCGGATCGTAGTGGTGCGGGCCATCACTGAAGCCGACGATCCCGAAGGCGCCGCGACCGCCCTGCTGGAAGCGCTGGACGCCGCCGGCTCCTAACGGAAGCCTCCGGCAGCTGGCCGCTGTTGACGGCTGCCCCGGCGGCATTACTCAGCGGCGCGGTCAGATCAGCCTGTCATTCCCAGCTGCACCATGCGGCGGGAGTGGTTTTCGGCAACCTCGGCCCTCAGCCTGCCCACCAGTTCCTTCGCATCCTCAGTGTCCGGGCCGCCGGTCAGCCCGTCCAGGAACGCGTGTTCGAAACTGACCCGCTGTGCCTGTGTGAGTGCCTCGCCAACGAGGCGCCTGCCCCACAGTGCCAGCCGGGAGGCAAGCCTTGGGTCGTCCGCCAGCGCGCTTTTGAGCCGTTCCCGCAGGACTGCGGTGGCGTCACCGGACGACTCGATCTGCTGGATCAGCTCCCGCGTATCAGGGTCCACATACTTTGAGACCGTGCGGTAGAAATCAGCCGAGACGGTTCGGACGACGTAGGCCTTCATCAGGGATTCGTACCAGTCCGCTGGCCTGGTCCGCTCATGGAAGTGGTCCACTGACGCCTGGAACGGAAGCATCGCGTCCTCAGCGTCAATTCCCATGCCCTCGAGCTTCGCGCTCACCAGTTCGTAGTGCTGGAATTCAATGACGGCAATCCGGCCGAAGACCGCACGGTCGTGGAGTGACGGCGAATAACGGGCGTCCGAGGACATCCGCTCGAACGCGGAGAGCTCGCTGTAGGCCATTACCCCGAAGAGGTCCGCAACGAACCGGTAATAGCGCGCCGGGTCAGCCGAAGATGTGCTCATATTCCAAGACTAATCGCCGAAATCGGGCTACCCTGATTTTCGTGCCACATCATCGCATCGCCCCCAGTGTCCACGAACTGTCAAACGAGCTCGCGGAAGCCCTGAGCGCGCTGCGCACCGAGCTGGTGCTGCCCGGGCCCTACCCTGAGGACGCGCTCAAGGACGCCGAAGCTGCAGTCTCCGGACATAAGCTTCCTGACCTGGACCTTACGGCGGTTGATTTCCTGACGATTGATCCGGAATCGTCCACTGATCTGGACCAGGCGCTGTTCCTTGAACGCTCCGGCGACGGCTACAGGGTGCTGTACGCCATCGCGGATGTTCCTTCGTTCGTGGCTCCGGGCGGAGCCCTCGACGCCGAGACCCGCCGGCGAGGACAGACCTTTTATGCCCCGGACGGCCGCATACCGCTGCACCCCGAGGTCATCAGCGAGCAGGCCGGCAGCCTTCTGGCCGATCAACTCTGCTCGGCGTTTGTGTGGGAATTCGAACTCGATCAGGCCGCCAACGTCTCCTCAGTTCGGGTCCGGCGGGCACAGGTCCGGAGCCGGGGCAAGCTCAACTACAGGGGTGTCCAGGCCGAGCTCCACTCCGGAACAGCATCGCCGGTGCTTCGGCTCCTGAAGGAGGTGGGGCTCAAGC
This sequence comes from Micrococcaceae bacterium Sec5.7, assembly GCA_039636785.1. Lineage (NCBI taxonomy): Bacteria > Bacillati > Actinomycetota > Actinomycetes > Micrococcales > Micrococcaceae > Micrococcaceae bacterium Sec5.7. Next base: position 2,590,997 of record CP144169.1, read on the forward strand.
GCGTAGAGCTGGAGCGCGCCCGCGGTGGCGCGAGCCTGAACATGCCGGATCAGGAAATAGAACAGCTGCCCGACGGCGGCTACCGGATTGTGGCGGCACCACAGCTCCCGGTGGAAGACTGGAATGCGCAGATTTCGCTGATGACGGGTATGGCCGCAGCAGACCTCATGCTCGGGGGCAAAGTGGGGATCCTGCGCACCATGCCGGCTCCGGACGAACGCTCCCTGCGCCACTTCAAGCGCCAGACCGGGGCGCTGGGGAAACCCTGGGATGGCAAGATCAGCTACGGCGTGTATCTGCGGACACTCGATCCCACGGACCCCAGACAGCTGGCGATCCTGCACTCGGCCGGCATGCTGTTCCGGGGTGCCGGCTACACCCCGTTCGACGGCGCCGTCCCGGACGATGCCCTCCAGTCGGCAATCGGTGCCGCCTATGCGCACACCACCGCTCCGCTGCGCAGGCTGATTGACCGGTTTGTCCTGGTTATCTGCGAAGCCCTCAGTAACGGTCAGGAAGTGCCTTCGTGGGCACGTGAAGCGTTGCCGTCGCTGCCGGAGATCATGGCGTCCTCTGACCAGCTGGCTTCCAAAATGGAACGCATGGCACTGGACACCGTTGAGGCCGCCCTGCTCATCAACCACATCGGCCAGGAATTCGATGCGGTTGTGATTTCCGGATCGAAACCGGCCCGGAACAACGGCAAGGGGAACGGCAACGGAACCAATGGCGCCGGCTCTGCCAACGGTCAGGCGCCTGTCTACGGCGCAGGCCCATCCGGGATCATCCAGATTGCCGAGCCCGCAGTCACCGCCAGATGCGCCGGCGAGATGGAGTCAGGGACAAAAATCCGGGTCCGGCTGATCTCTTCCGACATTGCCACCCGTGAGGTCCACTTCGAGCTGGTGACCTGATTCTCCGCGCCGTCTCCGGTCCTCCTGCGCGCCGCACCGGCAGCGCCAGTCAATGATTTCAGCTGCGTACAGTTAGACTGAGGAAGTAGTAATGGATGCCCGGTCGTTGATTTCAATCATTTTCGAATTCAACAAGCCCGCCCCTACGCGATCTTGAGAGACACCCGCTGGTCACCAGTGCCAGCATTTAGATAGCCCGCGATCGGCTTCCACTGGATTTGCTTGCGCGCCAGAGCGTGCTCCGGAACGGCCACTTCGGCCGGCCCCGTTGAGCAGGCAGCGCCAATGCCCAAATGAATAAGGAAACTCCACTGTGAGTGAATTGCATACCCACCAGCTTCTGACTGACGACTCCGGCATCGAGACGATCGAGCCGGAAGAGACCATTATTTCCGACGAAAAACCGCACGAGATCGCGGAGATGTCCTTCGCTGACTACAACGTCCGCGCCGACATCGTAGAGTCTCTTGCCGACGCTGGAATCACGCACCCTTTCCCCATCCAGGCCATGACCTTGCCCGTAGCCCTCTCCGGCCATGACATCATCGGCCAGGCCAAGACCGGTACCGGCAAAACCCTCGGCTTCGGCATCCCGGCGCTGCAGCGGGTTGTTGGACCGGACGACGCCGGCTTCGACAAACTCCCGTCTCCGGGTGCACCGCAGGCCCTGGTCATCGTGCCTACCCGCGAACTGGCCGTCCAGGTAGCCAACGATCTCCAGAACGCTTCCCGCAAGCGGAACGCCCGCATCACCACGATTTACGGCGGCCGCGCTTATGAGCCCCAGGTCGAGGCCCTCCAGAAGGGCGTTGAAGTGGTTGTCGGAACCCCCGGCCGCCTGATCGACCTCTACAAGCAGAAGCACCTGGTCCTCAAGAACGTCAAAATGGTGATCCTGGACGAGGCCGACGAAATGCTGGACCTCGGCTTCCTGCCTGATGTGGAGACCCTTATTGCCGGAACGCCGGCCGTCCGCCAGACCCTCCTGTTCTCCGCCACCATGCCCGGCCCGGTCATCGCCATGGCCCGCCGCTACATGACCCAGCCCACGCACATCCGCGCCGCAGATCCGGATGACGAAGGCCTCACCAAGCGCGATATCCGCCAGCTTATCTACCGTGCACACAGCATGGACAAGATCGAAGTGGTTGCCCGCATTCTCCAGGCACGCGGCCGCGGCCGCACCATTATCTTCACCAAGACCAAGCGCACCGCCGCCAAGGTTGCCGAGGAACTCGTGGACCGCGGCTTCGCGGCCGCCGCCATCCACGGCGACCTCGGCCAGGGCGCCCGCGAACAGGCTCTTCGTGCCTTCCGCAACAACAAGGTAGACGTGCTGGTGGCCACCGACGTTGCTGCCCGCGGTATCGACGTTGACGACGTCACCCATGTCATCAACTACCAGTGCGTGGAAGACGAGAAGATCTACCTGCACCGCGTTGGACGCACCGGCCGCGCCGGCAACAAGGGCACCGCCGTCACGTTCGTTGACTGGGACGACATGCCGCGCTGGGGCCTGATCAACAAGGCACTTGGGCTGAGCGTCCCCGAGCCCGTGGAAACGTACTCCTCCTCGCCGCACCTGTTCTCCGAGCTGGACATCCCCGAAGGCACCAAGGGCCGCTTGCCGCGCAACAAGCGCACGCTGGCCGGCGTCGACGCCGAAGTCCTCGAAGACCTGGGCGAGACCGGCAAGAAGAACGCCCGCTCCGGCGGACGCGACGGCGGCCGGGACACTGGCCGTGACAGCGGACGCTCCGGGAGCCGCGACAGCGGACGGTCAGACAGCCGCCGCAGCGGCGGCGATGCGGGCGGACGTTCGGGAGACCGCCGTCGTACCTCCGAAAAGACTTCAGCGTCGAACGGAACCGGATCTGCCGCCGAAACCCCCGCAACGGGACCGTCCGACGGCGAGCAGCCGGCACGCGCGCGCCGCAACCGGACCCGCACCCGCCGCCGTAACGGCGAAGTGGTGGCCGGCGGCGACGCAAACGGCACTCAGCCGAGCAGCACCGAGGCATAAAACCCTCAATGACTGACACTGTCTGGGCGCCGGACGGCAGCAACCTGGTGGTACACGCGGATAACGCGGAGTTCCTCCCCACGCTGCCGGACGGCGCCTTCACACTCATCTATGTGGATCCGCCGTTTAATACCGGCCGGGCCCAGCGCCGCCAGGAAACCAAAATGGTGCGCAACGCCGACGGCGGCGGCGACCGCGTCGGATTCAAGGGCCGTTCCTACGACACCATCAAGGGCGCCCTGCACAGCTACGATGACGCCTTCAGCGACTACTGGTCGTTCCTTGAACCCCGTCTCATCGAAGCCTGGCGGCTCCTTGCCGATGACGGGACCCTGTACCTGCACCTGGACTACCGCGAGGTGCACTACGCCAAGGTGATGCTGGACGCCATTTTCGGCCGCGAGTGCTTTCTGAACGAGATCATCTGGGCCTACGACTACGGCGCACGGGCCAAGTTCCGCTGGCCCACCAAGCACGACAACATCCTCGTGTACGTCAAGAACCCGGCCAGGTATCACTTTGACAGCGCAGAAGTGGACCGGGAGCCGTACATGGCGCCGGGCCTCGTCACCCCGGCCAAGCGCGAGCTTGGCAAACTGCCCACCGATGTCTGGTGGCACACCATCGTCTCCCCCACGGGCAAGGAAAAGACCGGCTACCCCACGCAGAAGCCGGAGGGGCTCATCCGCCGTGTCGTGGCCGCCTCCAGCCGCCCCGGCGACTGGTGCCTGGACTTCTTCGCCGGCTCGGGGACCCTTGGGGCCGTAGCGGCCAATCTGGACCGGAAGTTCGTCTGCGTGGACCAGAACCAGCCGGCCATCGACGTTATGGCCAAGCGCCTCGCGGCCCACGCCACATTTACCGCCTTCCCGCCCGCCCTGCCTGCTCCGCCAAGCTGATGCGCTATCACTTGGCGTCGCTCTCAGCGCCTCATAGCGACGCTAACTGATAGCGCAACGGGAGGGGCGGTCAGCCCCAGCTCATGATGAAAGCGTGCACAGCATCGGCGATCATCTGAACTGCAATGGCTGAGAGCAGGAGGCCGGCAATCCTGGTCACCAGCTCCACGCCGTTTTCGCCAAGTACCCGCTGAACTACTCCGGCGAACCGCATGGCGAGATAGAGCGAAGCGAGTGTGACGGTGATACCCAGGCCAACGGCAAGATATTGGGCCGGGACGCTGGACCGCTGGACAAAAACCATCACAGCCACAATGGCTCCGGGGCCGGCCATCAGCGGTGTCCCCAGCGGCACAAATGCCACGTTTTTGTACTTCGCGGCGTTCTCCTCGCCGCTGGTGGAACCCGTCAGGAGCTGCAGGGCTATCAGCACCAGCAGCAAGCCTCCGGCCCCCTGAAGTGCCGCCAGCGAGATGTGCATGTAGTTGAGAATCGACTGGCCGAAAATCGCGAAGACAACAATAACGCCGGTGGCCACGAGCAGCGCCTGAAGGGCGGAGCGGTTGCGGTCCTTTGCCGTCATCTGGGCGGTCAGCGACATAAAAATGGGCACTGTCCCCGGCGGATCCATGATCACAAAGAGAGTCACGATGACCGAGGCAAAAAGCTGCAGGTCAATCCAGTCCATCAACGCACCACTGCAGTTCCTGTGCCAAGCTCCTCGATCCGGGCCAGTACGTCCGGAGGGGTGAGATTCTCGCCGAGCAGATTCGGCTTTCCCGTTCCGTGGTAGTCAGAGGAACCGGTCACGAGCAGGCCGTGCCGTGCTGCGAGTCCGCGCAGGAACCCGCGTCCTTCCTCCGGGTTGTCCCGGTGATTGATCTCCAGGCCAGCCAGGCCGGCGTCGATCATTTCCAGGTACGTATGCTCCGCCACGATCCGTCCGCGGCCGGACGCCACGGGGTGAGCGAAGACGGGTACGCCGCCAGCGGCGCGGACCAGTTCGACAGCGGATGCCGGATCCGGCGCATAATGCTGCACAAAGTACCGCGAATGCGAGGTGAGAATAGACGCGAACGCCTCATTTCTGTCCGCCACCACACCCGCGGCAACCAGGGCGTCAGCAATGTGCGGACGGCCCAGCGTGGCACCCGGCGCCATGTGATGGATCACATCGTCCCAGGTCAGGGGGTAGTCTTCGGCCAGCAGGGTGACCATCCGCTCGGCCCGGGTCAGGCGGGCGTCCTTGGCTTTGGTGATCTCCTCCAGAAGCCCGGCGTGCAGAGGGTCATGCAGGTAACTCAACAGGTGAACGCTGATTCCCTCCACCGTCCGGCAGGAGACCTCCATGCCCGGCACCAGCGCCACCCCACATGCCAACGCTGCCCGTGACGCTTCTTCCCACCCGGATGTGGAATCGTGGTCCGTCAGGGCGATGACGTCCAGCCCCGCCTCTGCGGCGGACGCCATAACGTCGGCGGGGGCTTCCGTGCCATCGGAAACATTCGAGTGGGCATGCAGATCTATCCTCACCTGCCCAGCCTAGTAGACAGAGCACTCACGGTGGCCGATCGACGCCCGGTCCGGACAGCAAAGCTGCGTTGGCCTAAGGCGTGCCGCTGGTGAGACGATGGGACGGTGAACGATGCAGAAAACACCCCAACCGCCGAAAACACAGCTTCCCAGCCACTCGAAGAGCGCGTCAATAACCGCTCGCAGCGGCCCAGTTCAGCAGCATTCAAAGCCTTTATGGCCAGCAACTGGGCACCGTCCGAACAGGATCTGCCTGTCCGCGATGCCGTAGCCGGACATGCCGCAACCCGTCGCCGGGCCATTTCAGAACAGTTCAAGGGTGAACGTCTGGTGGTACCTGCAGGTCCGCTTAAGGTCCGCTCCAACGACTGCGACTACCGCTTCCGCCCCTACTCGGGCTTCGCCCACCTCACCGGGCTTGGCCTGGACCATGAGCCCGATGCCGTCCTCGTTTTCGAGCCGGTCGAGGAAGGCAAGGGCGACGACGGCAGCAATCACCACGCCACGCTCTTCTTCCGCCCGCTTGCAGGCCGGGACACCGAACAGTTCTACGCGGACTCGCGATCCGGTGAATTCTGGATCGGAGCCCGCCCCACGCTGGCAGAGTTCGAGGCCCGGCTGGGTCTTGCCACGGCGCACATTGCCGAACTCGAGATGGGCATCACCAAAAATGTGGGTGCACCGGAGATCGGCGGGATTTCCATCCGCCTGGTCCGCAAGGTCGACGAAAACATCGATGCCCTCGTGGACACGGCCCGCTACAACACGGCCAAGGATCCGGAAACCCTGGACATGGGCGTCCTGGACGCCCTTGACGAGAAACTGTCCGAGGCTCTCTCGGAACTGCGCCTGCTCAAGGACGAGTGGGAAATCGAGCAGATGAAGATCGCCGTGGCATCCACGGTGGAAGGCTTCGCCGAAGTAGTGAAGTCACTGCCCCGTGCCCTGACACACCAGCGTGGCGAGCGCGTTGTGGAAGGTGCATTCTTTGCCCGCGCCCGCGAAGAAGGCAATGAGCTGGGTTACGACACCATTGCGGCCTCGGGCAACAATGCCACCGTGCTGCATTGGACCCGGAACAACGGCAAGGTCAATGCCGGAGAGCTTCTGCTGCTGGACGCCGGTGTCGAGGCTGATTCGCTGTACACAGCTGACATCACCCGCACCCTCCCGTCCAACGGTGCGTTCTCCGAAATCCAGCGCAAGGTCTATGACGCCGTCCTGGACGCCGCAGATGCCGGCTTTGCTGCGGCGCAGCCCGGCACCAAGTTCCGGGACATCCACACGGCAGCCACCACGGTATTAGCAGAACGGCTGGCCGAGTGGGGCCTGTTGCCGGTCACCGTCGCGGAGGCCATCAGCACCGAAGGCCAGCAGCACCGCCGCTGGATGCCGCACGGCACCAGCCATCACCTGGGCCTTGACGTCCACGACTGCGCCCAGGCCAAGCGTGAACTGTACCTCGACGGCGTACTCACCGAGGGAATGGTATTCACCATCGAGCCCGGCCTGTATTTCAAGAACGAGGACCTCGGCATCCCTGAGGAATACCGTGGCATCGGCGTCCGCATTGAGGACGACATCCTGATGACCGCAGACGGTCCGGTCAACCTGAGCGCCGCGCTCCCCCGCAAGGCGGACGACGTCGAATCATGGATGGCGGGGATTTATCAGGAGGCCAACGGCGAGGCTTCCTAGGGCAACGGACCCCCGGGCTGCACGCCGGTTCTGCAAGCCGGGGGCAAGACCAATAAAGCGAGGGTCACCGGTTTTCCGGCGGCCCTCGCTTCATGTTGCGGCGCAGGTGCTACTTCTGGTTCTCGTCGTTGCTCTGCGGTGAATTTCCCTCGGGTGTCTTGGGCTCGTCCGAGACGCGGACGCCGTACTGCGGGCGGCCGTCCGGCAGGTCCGGGTAGCGGACGGCCGCAACGGGGGCCTGGGCCGGAGCGGGTTCCTGTTCAGCACCAGGCGTGGCCGGCTGCTGCGGCCCCTGCACCGGCGTCTCCGTCGGTTTCTGGCCGTAGGGATCGTTCCAGCCGACCGGCCTCTGCGGCGCTTGGCCCTGTTCCTGGCCTGGCCGCTGATAGGGCTGGTTCTGATGGTCGCGCTGGGTGTGGGCAGCCGGCAGCGTTCCGGAGGAGGCATCCGACGGCGTCATGGGCAGTTGCTGGAGCAGGCGCCGCGCCTCATGGGCGGCCTCGAGTGACACCACGACGTCGTAATTAGTGGCCACCACCTGGTTCGTGGAGGTGAAGTCCCGTTTTCCGCGCTGCATGGCGTACGTGACGATGCCGAACAGCATGAAGAAAGCCGCGCCCATCAGTACGGATGTCAGGATGGAGAAGTACCCTCCGGTCGGGGAGAAAAAGGACAGCATTACACCAACAAACAGGCCAAACCACATGCCGCTCAGCGCCCCGGACAATGCCACCCGCGGATAGCTGAGCCGGCCCGTAACGCGCTCCACCATCTTCAGGTCATTGCCCACGATGGACACCATCTGCACGGGGAACTGCTGGTCCGCGAGGTAATCCACTGCCTTTTGCGCGTCCAGGTAAGAGGTATAGGAACCGACAGTGTCTCCGGACGGGACAGTGCGGGATTCGTCCTGGCCATCGCGGGCACCGGCCTTGGGAGCACCAAAAATGTTTGACATGTACCCATTCTTGCCCATAAGCATGTGTGCCGCCTGCAAATTCAGCTAAAAGAGAGCAGACTCGGTAGCCTGTAGAGGTGAGCACAAATCTTTCGCGCGTGTTTGTTGCGCGCCTTTTGGGACTGGACGTCTTCGACCCCCTGGGCGACCGTCTGGGCCGGTTGCGCGATGTCGTAGTGCTTTCACGCGGAAACCGCGGTGCCCCCCATGTGGTGGGCATCGTCGTCGAAGTTCCCGGCAAAAAGCGCGTCTTTGTGCCGATGACACGGATCACGTCCATCGACCAGACCCAGGTGATCTGCACCGGACTGGTGAATCTGCGCCGCTTCGAACAGCGGGGCGCCGAGACTCTGGTGGTGGCCGAGATGTTCGACCGTCGTGTCACACTCACAGATGGCAGCGGCGACGCCACCATCGAGGACATCGCCATGGACCAGCACCGCTCCCGCGACTGGTTCGTCAGTAAACTTTTTGTCCGCCGCGGACACTCACTATCGCCGCTGAGCAGGCTCCGCCGCAACGAGACCATGATCATCGACTGGGCTGACGCCCATCAGGGCGCCCGGACCGAACGGCAGGCCGCTACCCAGTTCGTGGCCAATCACGAGGACCTCAAGCCCGCTGACTTCGCCGAAGCCCTGCAGGAGATGAGTGACAAACGCCGCTTCGAGGTGGCCAGCGAGCTTCAGGACGAACGGCTGGCCGACGTCCTGCAGGAACTGCCGGAAGACGACCAGGTGGAAATTCTCTCCGCCCTCGATGTCCAGCGCGCGGCGGACGTCCTCGAGGAAATGGATCCGGACGACGCCGCCGACCTTCTGGGAGAGCTGCCCACCGCCCAGGCCGAGGAACTCCTGCAGCTTATGGAGCCCGAAGGCGCCGATGACGTCAGACGGCTGCTCGAGTACGACGAAGACACTGCCGGCGGTCTCATGACGCCTGTACCGGTCATCCTCCCCCCTGAAGCAACCGTGGCAGAGGCACTCGCACACGTCCGCCGCGAAGAGCTTTCGCCCGCGCTGGCCTCGTCCATTTTTATTACGCGTCCCCCGCTGGAAACACCCACCGGACGTTTCCTGGGGGTGGTGCACATCCAGCAGCTGCTGCGCTTTCCGCCCTTTGAACCGCTGGGAAACCTGGTGGACAAGAACCTTGAACCGCTCTCGGACCAGGCCCATATCAGCGAGGTCGCCCGCACCCTGGCAACGTACAACCTGAATTCCCTCCCGGTGGTCAACGACGCCGGACGGCTTGTGGGGGCGGTGACTGTTGATGACGTATTGGATCATCTGTTGCCGGATGACTGGCGGGCCCATGATGGAGACGCCCCGATAAGAAGACTGGGAGGCCGCATTGGCTGAGAACAACGCAGCGAAGAGTTCCAGCCAGCGGCCCTTCGGCAAGCCCGCGGGCAAGTCAGCGGACAAAGGCAGCCTCGATACCCCTTTGAGCGGGCGCCAACGGATCCTGCCCAAGTTCTCGCCGGACCCGGATGCCTTCGGCCACGCCACGGAAGGCTTCGCCCGGTTCATGGGCACGCCGCAGTTCCTCGTCTACATGACGGTGTTCTGTGTTTTCTGGCTGGTCTGGAACACCTTCGCACCGGAAGCGTGGCAGTTCGACTCGAAGGCGCTGGGCTACACCCTGCTGACGCTGATGCTCTCACTCCAGGCTTCCTATGCGGCTCCGCTGCTGCTGCTTGCCCAGAACCGTCAGGACGACCGCGACCGGGTGTCCCTCCAGCAGGACCGCCAGCGCGCGGAACGCAATCTTTCCGATACCGAGTACTTGACCAGAGAGCTTGCATCCCTCCGCATCGCCCTGCGTGAAGTGGCCACCCGGGACTATGTCCGGGCTGAACTCCGTACCTTGCTGGAGGACATGCTGGAGGCCCAGGAAGAACTCCGTACCCACGATCCCTCAGCGCCCGGAAGCCATGAATCCCCGCGCGAAAAGGTCAAGGAGAAGCTGAAGGAGAAACGGGACAAACAGCGCAATCCCCGCACCCAGCAGATCCCCAAGGTCCGGCCCGCGCGCACGGCCCCGGAGCCGGGACTTCCGCAAAACCCTGCAACCCCCGAAAGCTGAGCCCCGCCTGCATGAGTGTCTCCCTGGCCCAGGCAGTTAACGCTGCACTGGCCACCGTCATCGATCCTGAACTGCGCCGTCCCATCACCGAGCTCGGCATGGTGGATTCGGTGGAGATTTCCGACGACGGCCGGGTGCGGCTTGCCGTGCTGTTGACCATCGCCGGCTGCCCCCTGCGCGAAACCATCACGGCCGATTCGGAAGCCGCGCTGACCGCGGTTCCCGGCGTCACCGCCGTCGAGGTTGAGCTGAAGGTCATGAACCAGGCGCAGCGGGATGCGCTCAAAGAACAGCTGCGCGGTGCGGGCGGGCAACGCGGCATCCCCTTCAACAAGCCCGGTTCGCTGACCAAGGTGTTCGCGGTGGCCAGCGGCAAAGGCGGCGTGGGCAAGTCTTCGGTCACCGTCAATCTGGCGTGCTCTCTGGCCGCCCAGGGCTTGAGGGTTGGCATCGTCGACGCCGACGTCTACGGTTTTTCGGTCCCCTCGCTGATGGGCATAACCCAGGCTCCCACCCGGGTGGACGACATGATCCTGCCGCCGGTTGCATACGGGGTCAAGGTCATCTCCATCGGTATGTTTGTGACCGGCAATCAGCCGGTGGCCTGGCGCGGGCCCATGCTTCACCGCGCGCTCGAACAGTTCCTCACGGACGTCTACTTTGGCGACCTCGATGCACTGTTCCTGGATCTCCCGCCGGGCACCGGCGACATCGCAATCTCGGTGGCGCAGCTGCTGCCCAAGGCCGAGATCCTGGTGGTCACCACCCCCCAGGCCGCAGCCGCCGACGTCGCTGAACGCGCCGGCGCCATTGCCACCCAGACGGGCCAGACGGTAGCCGGCGTCATCGAGAACATGTCATACCTTGAAATGCCCGACGGCGGCCGGATGGAACTATTCGGAAGCGGCGGCGGAGCGGTGCTCGCCGAACGCCTCTCAGCGACTGTGGGTACTGACGTCCCGTTGCTGGGGCAGATACCACTGGATATTCTGCTGCGCGAGGGCGGCGACACGGGCGAGCCGATCGTGCTGGGTCGTCCGGAAACGCCGGCAGCCAAAGCACTCACCGAGATCGCCGGCAGACTATCGGCGAAACCGCGCGGGCTCACCGGGTTGAACCTGGGGCTGCAGCCGCGCTGACCGGTGATTGAGCCGGTCCAGATCCTAGGTGGCTTCGGAATCGAACGGTGCCGATTCGCCGTCGGCCAGTCGTTCGATGACCCGCTCAGGGTGTGACTCCGCGGCGGCACCGGCGGGTGCAGAGGAAACGGCGGCCACGGCAGCGACTGCCGGTGCGCCGACGCTGACAGGTTTCGTGTCGTCATCCAGAAGGGCTTCTTTAATGATCCGGCGAGGATCATACTGCCGGGGATCATACTTCTTCCAGTCGACCTCGTCGATGTCGATCCCGACTTCGTCCTTGATCTGCTCCCGGGCACCAGACGCCATGCGGCGGACTTCCTTGACCAGGTTCGCCAGCTTCTGGGTGTATTCGGGCAGTCGTTTGGGGCCAATCACCATGATGCCGATGAGCAGCAGAAGCAAAAACTCCGGGCCGTTGATTCCAAACACTTTAGGAAGATTACCCTCTCCGGGGGGCTGCTGACGACTCCCCGGCAATCAGGACACCGAATGTCCCCTTCATGGCGTGACAAGTTCCATGATCCTGCGGAGTCCGCGCTGCAGCCGTTCAGAAATCGAGTCGTTTCCAGGCGGCACAGGCTGTGGCCCTGCCGCGCTGGATTGCGAAGCGGCGAAGAGACCTTCCCCGGCCGTGGCGCCGGCATGCACCAGCACAGCGACGGCGTCGTCGGCCTGTTCAGGGGGAAGATCCGAAACGTACGTGAAGGTAGTGCCGGACGCCCGGTAGATGGCTGCCCAGGGCGCAGCAGTCCTGATCCACAGGGAGCCGTCATCAGCCGTCGGTGCATCCTGCAGTGCTCCGGCAGCAGCTGGAGCCGCGACGAAACCGTCGTCTACCGCCGGATGTCCGGTGAGCACGTTGATCGGGGAAACAGGGCTCCCCTCCGAAGCAGCGGTCTCGTCCGCAACCGAACGATTATCGGGAGTCCGGGTTGCGAGATGCTGTTCAAGAACCGTTGCGTAGTGCGCGCCGTCGGAAAGCCTCATCTTGAGGGCGGGCCGCCCGGAGACGACCGTTCCCTGAGCTGAGATAACATGAAACCCCATTGCCTGGAGCTCTGGGCATGCCCAGCCTTCAGTCCGCAACCCGGTCAGTTGAGTCCCTGTCAGATTCCTGCTTACTGCCGTTCCCTGTGTGCTCTGTTGGAGGACAGCCAACGAAGCAAAGGGCGCAACCACCGGCACCGGCTCCCCGGCCATGGCGAAGGCCGCCACTGCCACCATCCCGGCCGCAACTGCGGCGCCTCCGGCCGTGAAGACAAGCATCCTTGCCGGATGGAGGCCGGCGACCATTGGCTGCTCCTGCGCCATCGCAAGCTGCTGTGTGCGGGCCAACAGACGGGCAGTCAGATCCTGGCTGGCCTCGGGGATGACGGCTCCGCGCAGACGTTCAAGATACTGGCGTTCGCGGCGCAGAGCCGAACTGCAGTCGGTGCAGGACAGGATGTGGCTGCTGCTCCGGGGGTGTCTTCTGCCAAATCGATTCAGAGAACCCATGGCGCCAATCAGAGTATGCCGGCGATGCGGGGCATCTTAAGCCTCGGCTTACGGGACTGCTGGGGGCGGGGGTCGCGGTGGGCCAGTTTTTCCCGCAGCATGGTCCTGCCGCGGTGAATGCGGGAGCGCACTGTCCCGAGCTTGATGCCCAGAGCCACGGCAACTTCGTCGTAGGACAGTCCTTCAAGATCACACAGCACCACGGCAGCGCGGAAATCGGGAGGAAGTTCCTCCAACGCTGCGTGTACGTCGAGGTCAAGATTGTTGAACTCGAAGCTCTGCTCGGGGCCGGGCTCGCGTCCGGGAATTCTGGATTCGGCGTCTTCGGAAAGCGCATCGAAGCGGATCCGGCTCTTGCGCCTTGCCTGGTCAAGGAAAAGGTTGGTGGTGATCCGGTGCAGCCAGCCGTCCAGCGTCCCTGGCTTGAAATTCTCCAGGGACCGGAAGACCCGGACGAACACTTCCTGGGTGAGATCCTCGGCGTCGAACTTGTTCCCGGTGAGCCGGTAAGCCAGCCGGTAGACCTTGGCAGAGTGGTTGGTTACCACTTCTTCCCAGGTTGGCCTGACCCAGTCGGCCGCGGAATCTTCAATTGCAGGGACAGGTGCCACAACTGATGCTGACATCGTCCACTCCCCTCGTGGATGTACTAACGCCCGGATACTGCTGACGTCTATGGTTCGCCGCCGATCATCACCCGGATGAGCGGATGTCCATCATTTCAAAGTTGGCTGGGAATTTCCTGACTGCCACGGCACTTCAGCCCAAGGCGCAATGCCTGCCCCAGAACTCGCCCGCCACGCCGTGGCACAGGGGCTGCCGGAACAGTATCCGCAATCACATTCGGGCGCACCGTCACCTTCCGGTCCGGCACCGCCGGACACAGTACGCTGTAAGAAACCTGCACCCTTCCGCCCAGAAAGCGAATCCCATGAGCGCCGATAAGTCCACGAGCTGGTCCTACGCAGAAGATCTGCCTGCCGAGGATGAGGTCCTGCTGCACGCGCGCGAACGTTCCTTCGAGCTGGGAGTGACGCCCATCGGTCGCGGTGTGGGAGCAGTCCTGACTGTCCTGGCCGCAGCGTCAAAGGCACAGACCGCCGTCGAGATCGGCACCGGTGCCGGCATCTCGGGAGTCTGCATTCTTCGCGGTCTCGGCCCTCAGGCCGTGCTGACCACCATCGACGTGGACGTGGAACACCTCAAAGCTGCCCGCGAGGCGTTCCAGGAGGCCGGCAGCCCCGCCAACCGCACCCGCACCATTTCCGGCAGGGCCGGAGACGTTCTGCCGCGGTTGACTGACGCTGCCTACGATCTTGTGTTCATCGACGCTGACAAGCCCAGTTTCCCGGGCTACGTCGAGCAGGCCATCCGCCTGCTTAAGTCCGGCGGCCTGCTGATTATCAACGACGCCCTGGACAAGGACCGCGTTTCAAACCCGGCCGACCGTGAGTCCACCACCGTGGTTCTCCGTCAGGTGGGCAAGGCAATCCGCGACGACGACCGCCTCGCTTCCGCCATGCTGCCCACCGGCGATGGACTGCTGGTGGCAGTAAAAAAATAAGGCAGGGCCCGCAGCCGTCCGGCCGCGGAACCTTGCCCTGTGAAGCTATTCAGTAACGCCGACGAGGCATTCCTTGAGGTTGGCCGCCTCTGCAGCGTTGAGTTCGACCACCAGCCGCCCTCCGCCTTCGAGCGGTACGCGCATGATCAGGCTGCGACCCTCTTTGGTCACTTCCATAGGGCCGTCGCCGGTGCGTGGTTTCATAGCCGCCATGAGGAATTTCCCCTCCAATAGTCCCAGGACTTACCAGCCCGGCCGGGCTGTGTCCGCGAAGTCAAACAAGCCGCTAGGGCGGCCGGTACGGCAGCCGCCACAGCTGAACATTTTCGAATACTATTTGTTCTTGCTTGACCTCTATTATCCTGTAATTACCCGTCCGTAGCTAATCGATGGACATTCACGTCAACGGCGAATCCCGCAGTTCGCAGCTTCGGCCCGGAACGGAATCATGGCGGATAGTCCCCGCCACCCGGTAATTGGGCCCAAGCCCACAGCCAGACAATCCAGACGATCTGCAGCAGCACGAACATGGTGACCACAGCGCCGCGGTATGCGCGCGAGCGCGAGACGAACGCTGCGCTGAGTGCCAGCGGAAACAGTGGCAGCAGCATCCTGAAAGTGCTGGTCTGCGGGTGCAGGAACATCACCAGATAGCCCATGTAGCAGACGCACCAAAGCCGAAGTTCAGTGCCCAGCAGCACCACGGGCCGTGACATCATCAGAAGGGCGAACAGTCCAGCGAAGACAAACGGCGCTAAGACCCCCAGCACTGGCCCGAACAGCTGGACCCCGGTGTCGAACCATGGCTTGAAGGGCACCAGATCCTGCCCTCGCCAGACAGTTTCCGTCTTGGTGTACGCCCCCACGTCCCCTGTAGCAGCCCAGGCCATGGCCGGCCACATCACGGCACCGGCTCCGCTGACCACCGTGAGCCCGGCCAACGACCAGAGCTCGCGGGGACTGTGGTTTCCGGCACCACGGTCGCGGCTGCGCTGCCAGAGCCGATACAGGAGGAGCAGACCGATCATGACTGCAAACGGGACACCGGTGGGTCTGGACAAGCACATTAACAGCACCACGGGCATGGCCCAAAGGTATTGGCGCCTCACCACCAGCAGCAGCGAGGAGGCGAGCAGCAGAAGGTTCATGGGCTCTGCATAGGGCACCTGCAGCACAGCGGAGACAGGGAACGTGGCGAAGAAAACCACAGCCCATAGCGCGGGGCCGTGCGTGGTCAGGTGACGGAAGATCCTGTACACCACCACTGCGGCACCCAGACCGGCCAACATTGCCACAAGCGTCAGCGACGCCGCCGGTTTGATGCCTGTCACTGCAGAGAATGCACGCGACAGGATCGGAAACAACGGGTAGAAGGCCCAGGTGTTCTCCGTGACATTGCCGGCGTCGTCCGTGGGAAGTTCCGCAGGGTAACCATTGCTGATGACCTGGCCATACCAGCGCGCATCCCAAATGTTGATGAAGTTCCAGTAGTCGGGTTTAGCCGGAAACCATGGGTTGATGTCCTGATGCAGGGCAGCGGCCATAAAGATGCAGGCGCTGACTATCCTGGCGGCAACGTAGAGAGCGGAAACCTGGACCCACCAGGGCCAGCGCCCGATGCTGGCTGCAAATCCTGAAGCCTTGTCCCGGATCGGCTCCATCAGACTCCGTGGTGTCGCGGAAGGCCCGTTCAAGGCCCCTCCTCCAAAACTGCCAGCCCCGATCGGAGCCTGCTGTTGAGCCGCTCGATTTCTGCGTCCTTGGCGGCCAGCTGGTCCCGCAGTTCGTCCAGCACCTGGTCCACTTGGTCCATCCGGTATCCGCGGAGACCCAGGGCAAAACGCACGCGGTCGACGTCGGCCGGCTCCGCCGCCGCCGGAAGCAACACAGCCGGCAGAGACGCCACCGGTTCGTCGAATCCATCGTCGATTTGTTTACCGCCCGCCTGCCGGTTCCTGAATATTCCAGGCGCCGTGCCAACGCCGACACACACCGTGACGCCGATCAGGGCGATGGCGAGGAATACCAGAAAGAAGCTCACAGCACCCATCGTGCCAGATCCCGGCGTGCTTGCTACTCAGGCCGCTGATCGCCGTTGACAGACGGGGCGCGCACGGTGCCGTGGAGCACCAGATCAACCGCCTCGCCGGGATCATCAACTACCTGGATCAGATCCAGATCTTTTTCCGACACCATTCCCTCGGCAACCAGGGTGCCCCGGATCCACTCGATCATGGGCCCCCAGAATGCCGTGCCCAGAAGCACGATGGGGAAGGACGTAACCTTCCGGGTCTGGACGAGCACCATGGCTTCGAAGAGCTCATCGAGCGTACCCAGGCCGCCGGGCAGCACGATGAAGCCCTGCGCATACTTCACGAACATGGTCTTCCGGGCGAAGAAATAGCGGAAGTTGATGCCAAGATCCACCCACTGGTTCAGGCCCTGCTCGAACGGTAGCTCGATACCGAGCCCAACCGAAACGCCGTTGCCATCCACCGCGCCCTTGTTGGCGGCCTCCATGGAACCCGGACCGCCACCGGTGATGACGGCGACCCCGGCTGCTGCGAGTTTGCGGCCTACTTCCACGCCCATTTCGTAGTAGGGGCTGCCAGGTCTGGTGCGGGCAGAACCGAAGACGCTGACTGCGGGGCCCAGATCCGCAAGAGCCCCGAAGCCCTCGACAAATTCGCTCTGGATGCGCAACACGCGCCAGGGATCGGTGTGGATGAACTGACCCGTGCCCTTGGTATCAAGCAGACGCTGATCCGACATTTCCACGGCCGCCTGCTTGCGGCGAAGCTCAAGCGGCCCCTTATGTCGTGGCTGGGAAGATTTGGCTGGGTCTGCGTTGATGCTCATCCCCCAAGGCTAGCCTGCTGAACTGCAGGTATCTCTTCAATTACGATCTGCAGGAAGTTGGAGTGATTCCCGTCATTGGTGACCAATGTTCGCTAGATTCTTCTTATGACTACTCAAGTGCCCGGCGATGCGCTCGTCTCCCTGAATGCTGTCAATAAGCACTACGGCCAGCTGCATGTTCTGAAGGACATCAACCTGCATGTCAGCAAGGGCGACGTGGTTGTAGTCATCGGACCTTCAGGCTCGGGCAAGTCCACCCTTTGCCGCGCCATCAACCGTCTGGAAACCATCGACGACGGTTCAATCTCCATCGACGGAATGCTGCTGCCTGAAGAAGGCAAGGAACTCGCCCGACTCCGCGCCGACGTCGGCATGGTGTTCCAGTCGTTCAACCTCTTCGCGCACAAGACCATCCTGGAGAACGTGACCCTGGGACCCATAAAGGTCAAGGGCATCCCCAAGGCGCAGGCGGAAAAGGAAGCCATGGCGATCCTCGAGCGCGTCGGCGTCGGAGTCCAGGCGCCTAAACTTCCGGCCCAGCTGTCCGGCGGCCAGCAGCAGCGTGTGGCAATCGCCCGGGCCCTGGCCATGAAGCCGAAGGTCATGCTTTTTGACGAGCCCACTTCTGCGCTGGACCCGGAAATGATCAACGAGGTCCTGGATGTCATGATCCAGCTAGCCAAGGAGGGCATGACCATGATCGTGGTCACCCACGAGATGGGCTTTGCCCGCAAGGCAGCAGACCGCGTGGTGTTTATGGCTGACGGCCAGATCGTCGAAGATGCCACCCCGGAAGAGTTTTTCACCAATCCCCAGAGCACCCGGGCGAAGGACTTCCTGTCCAAGCTCCTCACTCACTGACATCCCTCCGAGTTCGCACCCTGGCCGTTTCGGCGGCCGCCCAATGAAAGGAATGTTATGAAGGCATTTTTGACCCGAAGGAAGTCCCTTCTGGTAGCAGCATCCGCAGCCCTCGCTCTGACTCTGAGCGCTTGTGGCGGCGGCACCGGAGGTGGCACCAATCCCAAGCCGGCAGAGAAGCCAAGCTTCGCGGCGGGCACCACCATGGAGAAGATCGCCGCCGCGGGAAGCATCAAAATCGGCACCAAGTTCGATCAGCCACTCTTCGGCCAGGTCGGCCTGGACAACAAGCCGGTTGGCTTCGACGTTGAAATCGGCAAATTGATTGCCGCCAAGCTCGGAATTGCTGCTGACAAGATCGAATGGTCTGAAACGGTCTCGGCCAACAGAGAACCTTTCATTGAGCAGGGCAAGGTGGACCTTGTTATTGCCACTTACACCATCAACGACAAGCGCAAGAAGGTCGTCAGCTTCGCAGGCCCGTACTACGAAGCAGGCCAGGCCCTGATGGTGAACAAGGACAACACCGACATCACCAAGCCGGAGGACGTCAAGGGCAAGAAGGTCTGCTCCGTTACCGGCTCCACCCCGGCCGGCACCATCGTGGAAAAGTATGGAGCGGTCCTGGTACCTGCTGCAACCTACTCCGCCTGCCTTGAGCCGCTGCGCAACAAGCAGGTTGAAGCCATCACAACCGACAACGTCATTCTGGCCGGCCTGGTAGACAAGGAACCGGATGCCTTCAAGCTGGCATCCGAGGAGACCTTCACCAAGGAGCCTTACGGCATCGGTTTGAAGAAAGACGACACCGAGTTCCGGAACTGGATCAACGACCAGCTGGAGGCGTTCGGCAAGGACGGATCCTACAAGAAGGCCTGGGCAGACACCGCGGGCACGGTCATTAAGACGGCTCCCGAGCTCCCGGCCATCGACCGCTACTAAGCGTGTGGCGGTTACCGGAGGTCGCGCTCATCGCGGCTCCGGTAACCGCCGCTCCCGTCTACCGCTCCACTCCCCCAGACGCAGCCGAAGGAACCTATGGACGCCATCATCGAAAGCCTCCCTCTTTATTGGAACGGCTTTCTTAGAACTCTTTTCCTGTCTGCAGTTTCCGGAGTGATCGCGCTGCTGGCGGGCACACTGCTGGCCGCCGCCAGGGTCTCACCTGTGGCGGCCTTGCGCGGATTCAGCATGACCTACGTGGAAATACTGCGGAACACCCCACTCACAATTGCGTTCTTCTTTGCTGCCATTGTGCTGCCCAGGTTGGGAGTGAAGTTCGAACAGTTTGAGGTCGGGGCCATTATGGCCCTGAGTGCTTACACTGCAGCCTTCATCGCCGAGGCGGTCCGATCCGGCGTCAACAGCGTTCCGGTAGGACAGGCTGAAGCCGCCCGCAGTGTTGGAATGCAGTTCGGCCAGGTGCTGTCGCTGATTATTCTTCCGCAGGCCGTCCGCACAGTGATTCCGCCTCTCATCAATATCCTGATCGCCCTGGTCAAGAACTCATCCGTTGCCGGTGCATTCTTTGTTCTTGAACTGTTTGGCTACGGTCGCCAGCTGGCAAACTCGAACGGCGATCAGGTGATGGCGGTGCTGCTCGGCGTGGCATTCTTCTACCTCCTTATTACCGTACCCCTGGGCATACTGGCCAGCACCGTCGAACGAAAGGTGGCGATCTCCCGATGAGCTCAGTTCTCTACGATGTGCCTGGGCCAAAAGCCCGCCGCGTATCCCTGATTGGTTCGGTGATAGGCGTGGTGGTCATTGCCGGCCTGCTGGCCTGGGGCATCTCCATCCTTGCTCAACAGGGAATCTTTGAGGGCAGGCGCTGGGCCATCTTCGGCCGCCTGGACGTCTGGTCGCTGATCGGAAACGGCATCGGCGCCACCCTGAGTGCGGCGGCAGTTGCAGCGGTTGTCGCGTTCCCTTTGGGCCTGTTGTTCTGCCTCCTGCGCATCTCCGACATCGCGGCCATCCGCATTCCCGCGCGCATAGTCCTCGAGTTCCTGCGCGGCATGCCGGTGGTCCTGATGATGCTGTTTGTGCTCTTGGTTTTCGGCACCAACCAGTTCATCGCCGTTGTTGCCGGACTGGTCCTCTACAACGCAGCCGTCTTTGCTGAGATCATCCGGGCGGGCATCCAATCGCTGCCCAAGGGGCAGCGGGAGGCTGGCCTCACCGTTGGACTGACGAGCTTCCAGTCACGCATGATCATCGAACTGCCACAGGCCATCCGTCGGATGATGCCTTCCTTGGTGGCTCAGCTGGTGGTGCTGCTCAAGGACACCTCGCTGGGCTATATCGTCGCCTACGGGGAGCTGCTCCGCGCAGTGCAGGTCATGGCCGACTTCCTGGGCACGCAGTACTTGTTCCCGATCTTCTTCGTCGCCGCTGCGATCTACATCGCCATCAACCTTTGTGTGTCCCGGCTGGCAATCTGGATCGAACGCCGCGGTTCCAAAAAGGCCGCCGGCGGCGTGGCCAAAGTACCCGCTGCAGGAGTGGCACCTGCAATCAGGTGAGCGCCGCAGACATGGAGTAGGCCCGCACCCGGACGGCTGCTGGCCCCACGCTCCCAGCGCGTATTACGTCAGCCAGGTGCGCAGCGCGCGCAGGCACTCTCGGATGGCCTCTGCCTCCACATGTTCGTTGTCCTTATGGGCCAGCAGCGCATCGCCGGGCCCGAAGTTAACCGCCGGGATGCCCAGTTCGCTGAAGCGCGCGACGTCGGTCCAGCCGTATTTGGGCTTGGGCTCGGCTCCGACAGCCGCGACGAAGGACGCGGCAGCAGGATGGTTCAGTCCCGGACGCGCACCGGCGGCGCTGTCCGTCCGGACGACGTCGAAGCCACCCAGCAGTTCACGAACGAGGGCTTCCGCCTGATCCGGGGTTTTGTCCGGCGCAAAACGGTAATTGATCTCCACGACGCAACGGTCCGGAATGACGTTTCCAGCTGTGCCGCCGTGGATCCTCACTGCGTTGAGGCTCTCCCGGTAATCCAGACCGTCCACGTTGATGGTCTGCGCTTGGTACGCCGCCAACCGCCCCAGAATCGGCGCCGCCGCGTGGATGGCGTTGTTGCCCATCCACGCCCTGGCCGAGTGCGCCGCTTCGCCTTCCGTGGTGGCCTCGAAACGGATGGTGCCGTTACAGCCGCCCTCCACGGTCCCGTCCGTCGGTTCGAGCAGGATCGCGAAGTCGCCGTCGAGGAGATCCCCGTAGTTGCGGACCAACCTCCCCAGCCCGCTCTTGGTGGCTTCTACTTCCTCATGGTCGTAGAAAACAAAGGTGACATCCTTGCCCGGCCGGGCACCGCCGTCGAACATTGACGCCGCCAGCGCAAGCTGGACGGCAACTCCGCCCTTCATGTCAGTGGCACCCCGGCCGTAGAGAACCCCTTCGCCGGGCACTCCCGATTCCCAGGTTGACGGAATGGTGCCCAGCGAACCCTCGGTGAGCGGGAGGGGGACGGTATCAAGGTGACCAGCCAGAATCACGCGCTCGGGCCGGCCAAGGTTGGTCCGGGCAATGATTGAATCGCCGTCGCGGACCATGGACAGGCCCGGGACAGCGCCCAGTGCCAGCTCAACGGCGTCGGCGAGTGCCTTTTCGTTTCCGGACACACTGTTGATATCCATCAGTGCGGCGGTCAGGAGCGCAACGTCCTGGCGAAGGTCCAGCGGTACACGGACGGTTACGGGGGCGGATTCAGCAGTCACTTTCACAGTCTAGTTCGAGTCCGGCGTCCTCCTCTCGATAGACTGGAGTCATGACTGAGACCGCTGCAACCGCCGTGCCCGCAGACCATCCTGAACGCGCTGACCAGCCCGTACCCGCCAACGCCCGCTCCGCGTACGGCTTCGGGGTGGCAACTATCGCCACAGGCAACGGCGAGGCAACGGTGCTTGACGTCTGGTTCCCGGCCCCGGCTCTCGGCATTGCAGCTGAGAACCTGCGGGCGGTGGAAAACGCCGATGAATCCCTTGCCCAAATTGCGGCCAACGGCAACGACGCTGACCGCGGTACGGAACAAAAGGTGGTATTCGCCCAGATCAATCTGGACGAGGCCCCTGCGGACACCGCTGACGCCTACCTCCGCCTGCATCTGCTCTCCCACCGCCTGGTCCAGCCCAACACCATCAATCTGGATGGCGTCTTCGGAAAACTCCCCAACGTGGTGTGGACCAACTTCGGCCCGGCTGCGGTGGAGGGCTTTGAGCTGACGCGTGCCAAACTTCGCCGGCGCGGTGCCGTGACCGTGTTCGGAATCGACAAATTCCCTCGCATGGTGGATTACGTTGTCCCCTCCGGCGTGCGGATTGCCGACGCCGACCGCGTACGGCTGGGCGCTCATCTGGCTCAAGGCACCACGGTGATGCACGAAGGATTTGTGAACTTCAACGCAGGCACGCTCGGAACATCCATGGTGGAGGGCCGCATCTCCGCAGGTGTCGTGGCAGGCGATGGGACAGACGTTGGCGGCGGCGCCTCGATCATGGGCACCCTGTCCGGCGGCGGCAAGGAAAAGATCGCCCTCGGCGAGCGCGTGCTGCTGGGCGCAAACTCGGGCGTGGGCATCAGCATCGGCGATGACTCCGTAGTTGAGGCCGGCCTGTACGTTACAGCCGGTACCCGCGTCAGGGTGGTCGGTCCCAAGGACGCCGACGGCGAGGACACCACAAAGATCGTCAAGGCCGTGGAACTCTCCGGCGTGCCCAACCTGTTGTTCCGCCGCAACTCAACCAGCGGAGCCGTTGAGGTTCTCCCCCGCAAGGGACAGACCGTTGAGCTCAACGACGCCCTGCACGCCAACTGAATCGACACTCAACACCCGACAACCGCATTTCAATCGGCCCGAGCAGGGCCTGAGGGAGTAGCCTCGTGGCACGGACAAGCGGCCTGCGCCGCGCGGTGACGATTGTGCTTGCCCTCGTACTGGTCGCTGGAGGCATTTACACGGCTATCGCCTTGCTGCAGCGTTCGGAAACGCTGGTCACAGAGGGCTGCACCGCCGTCGTCGGTTCCCAGACTGCGGAACTTGCCACAGACCAGGCAGCCAACGCCGCGCTGATAACAGCCGTCGCCGTGAAGCGGGGACTGCCGCCACGGGCAGCCAGCATTGCCCTGGCCACGGCGATGCAGGAATCGAAACTCCGCAACATCGACCACGGGGACCAGGCCGGTCCGGACTCGCGGGGGTTGTTCCAGCAGCGCCCCTCCCAGGGATGGGGGACCGAAGACGAGGTGAAGGATCCGCGCCACGCCACCAATGCCTTCTATGATGCCCTGGTCAAGATCCCCGGCTACGAGGCACTCGAAATCACCGATGCCGCCCAGCGGATACAGAGATCGGCCTATCCCCGTGCGTACGCGCAGCACGAGGCCATGGGGCGCTCCTTCGCCTCGGCATTGACCGGTCAGACTCCGGAAGCCGTCAATTGCACGCTGCGATCCCCCGAAGCCGCCGGCGAGACCGGCGTGGTGATTGATGAACTGACAGCCGCTTACGGCACCGTGTCAGCAGTTGAGGACGGCCGGCAAGTGGTGGTGGAGGCCAGCGGCAGGCAGGCCTGGTCCGTTGCCCAGTGGGCGGTCGCCAACGCCAAAGAGCTCTCCGTGAGCCAGGTGGATGTGGACGGGCGCAGCTGGAACCGGCTGAAACGGGACGGCTGGCAGGAATCGGACGGGGCTGCCGGCCGGGTGACCATTACGGTTTCGGCGGCTCCCGCGGCAAACTAGCGCACCGCGGTCATCAGGCGCCCTCAGACGAGGAGATCCACAACCGGCTTCACATAGCTGCGGAACACATCCGGCTGCGACAGCAGCCCGTGGCTCATGATGATCTTGTCCGGTTCGAGATACCAGGCACGGTGTTCGATCAGCGGCAGTTCGATGATGGTCAGTGTGAAGTCCCTGGAACTGCGGCCGACTTCAAGCAACCGGTCATCAACCAGGTCTCCCAACAGCTGAACTGTCCCGTTGGCTTCCCGCTCAGCCTCCAGCACTGCGTATTCGCTGCGCCGTTCCCGCGCCCACGTCAGTGCCGAGCCAAAATGCGCTTGAAGTACCCGCCGAAGCGCGGGTGAATTGCCGAACGCTTTGAAGTTTGGCGGGGCCAGCTCCGGCGCCATCTGCGGATGTGCCTTGAGTAGCTGCTCCCACCAGGCTTCCCACTCAGTCTTGAGCGCACTGATGCCGCCGACTTCTGCAGTGAGGTGGGTGTGATCTGCGGGGCGTATCTTAGGGGTGGCATGCGAGAGCGAGGGACGGCCGGCGCCGTCCAGTCCGGCTGCATCACGCACATACAGGGCGATGAGCATTGGCCCCGACATATCCATGGTGATCCTCCAGCCGGGACCGCCTGTGTGGTGCATCCGAATGCCTCCCTTGGCATGATCTCTCTGGTCCGGTTACCCGATCCCCGTCTTCCAGTCTATTCCCGAAGCCCCCGGACGTTAACGGGATCTCGCTCTGGCATTCATGCCTGCGAGGTGGGATTCAAGGACGTCGCGGCACATCTGCGCAGTCATCCACTCCGGTTGGAGCAGGGCGTGCATGCACAGCCCGTCCAGGGTGGCGAGAAGCCGCTCCGCTTCCGTCACCAGCATGTGGTGTCCACCGGCGTCGTCGTCCACCAGTTCAGTGACTACCAGTTCAGCGACTATCTGCCCGACGACGGCTGCCACGGCGCGGTGGCTCCGGTCTGCTTCGCCTGCCAGGTACCGCTTGATGCGGGCGGCGTTTTTGAACGCCATCCACGCACACGCCTCCACGGCGCGTTCCTCGTCCAGCGGCAGGAACTCGCCCAGCAGTGTTAATACGGCCTCGTAATGCTCCGGCGAGCCCGGAGCCAGCCCGGACATAGCCTCCCTGGCGGCCACTAGGCGCCCGGTAACCCGGTCCACCACGGCGGCGAAGGAGTAGACCAGCAACTCTTCGCTTCCGGCAAAGTAGTGCCGGACGGAGCCCACTGCCAGCCCCGCCTCATCTGCTACTTCGCGGAGGGAAGCCCGCTCCAGTCCGTCTGCGGCAATGATCCGGAAGACGGCTTCAACAACTTCCTGCCGCCGGGCAACGGGATCCACGATTTTAGGCATTCCTAGTATTTAGCACACATGTGCTGCCAAGCTGCCGTGCCACACCGGCGGCTGCCGAACTCAGCAACACCCGGCAGGCCGCGCCGGAATTGGGATAGCGTTGGAGCATGAAAATTCTGGTCACGGGAGGCACCGGCTACATCGGTTCCCACACTGTTCTGTCCCTGCAGGAAGCCGGCCATGAGGTGGTGGTCATCGACAACCTCGTGAACTCGAGTGAAGAGTCATTGCGCCGCGTCGCGGAACTCAGTGGCAAAACAGCGGTGTTCCACCACGTTGATCTAGTGGACGAGCCCGCCGTGGAGGAGGTCTTCGCCCGGCACAGCATCGACGCCGTAATCCACTTTGCCGGCCTCAAAGCCGTGGGCGAGTCCGTCCGCGAACCGCTGAAGTATTACTACAACAATCTCGTGGGCACGCTGAACCTGATCCGGGTCATGGACAGGCACAACGTCCGCTCCATCGTGTTCAGCTCCTCAGCCACCGTCTACGGCGAACACAATCCGATTCCCTATGTGGAAAAAATGGAAATCGGCGCCAACAACC
This sequence comes from Micrococcaceae bacterium Sec5.7, assembly GCA_039636785.1. Taxonomy (NCBI): domain Bacteria; kingdom Bacillati; phylum Actinomycetota; class Actinomycetes; order Micrococcales; family Micrococcaceae; species Micrococcaceae bacterium Sec5.7. The sequence continues at coordinate 2,616,679 of CP144169.1, forward strand.
CCTACGGACGCACCAAGGAACAGATCGAGGACATCCTCGCCGACCTCGGCGCCGCGGACGACCGCTGGCACATTGCGCTGCTGCGCTACTTCAACCCGGTGGGTGCGCACCCCTCCGGCCGGATCGGCGAGGATCCGCAAGGGATCCCCAACAACCTGGTCCCCTTCATCGCCCAGGTTGCCGTGGGCCGCCGCGACAAACTCATGGTCTTCGGCGGCGACTACGACACTCCCGACGGCACATGCCTGCGCGACTACATCCACGTGGTGGACCTCGCCGAAGGCCACCTGGCCGCCCTGAACCATGTGACCGACCGCACCGGCGTGTTCCGCTGGAACCTCGGCTCCGGCAAGGGATCCTCCGTACTGGACGTGCTGCGCTCCTTCGAAAAGGCAGTGGGCCACGAACTCCCCTACGAGATCACCGGCCGCCGCGCCGGCGACCTCCCCGCCTTCTGGGCAGACGCCGCCTCAGCCCTCGCCGACCTGAGCTGGTCCACCACCAAAACCGTCGACCAGATGTGCGAGGACCACTGGCGCTGGCAGAAGAACAACCCGCTGGGCTATCAGTCCTAGTCCTTCCCATTCATCGGTTGCTCTGTAACTGCCCTTATGGGCCCTCACAAGGGCAGTTACGGAGCAGTCGATGACGACTATCGACGACGGCGGCCGCCCACCTCGCAAGGTGAGCGGCCGCCGTCGTGATTAACCAGGTTTCGCGGAGCCCGGGGACTGCGCTATACGGAGGGGTACTGCCGTTCCGGCTCTCCGATGTAGAGCTGACGCGGACGGCCGATCTTGGTATTGGGATCGCTGATCATTTCGCGCCACTGGGCAATCCAGCCCGGCAGGCGGCCGATGGCGAAGAGCACCGTGAACATCTTCTCCGGGAAACCCATGGCCTTGTAGATCAGGCCGGTGTAGAAGTCCACGTTCGGGTAAAGCTTTCGCTCGATGAAGTAGTCATCCTGCAGCGCCTTCTCTTCGAGCCGCATGGCGATGTCTAGAAGTTCGTCGTTGCCGCCGAGCTTGCCGAGGATCTCGTGTGCCGTTGCCTTGATGATCTTGGCGCGGGGATCGTAGTTCTTGTAGACGCGGTGCCCGAACCCCATCAGGCGCACGCCGTCTTCCTTGTTCTTGACTTTCTCCATGTAGTCCTCCGGCTTGATGCCGTCGGCCTGGATCTGGCGCAGCATCTTGAGCACTGCCTCGTTGGCGCCGCCGTGGGCAGGGCCGAAGAGTGCATTGATGCCTGCAGAAACCGAAGCGAACAGGTTGGCGTTGGAGGAACCCACCAGGCGCACGGTGGACGTGGAGCAGTTCTGCTCGTGGTCTGCGTGCAGGATCAGCAGGAGGTCCAGTGCCTTAACGATCACCGGGTCCATCTCGTACTGCTCGGCCGGCAGGCCGAAGCTGAGGCGCAGGAAGTTCTCCACGAGGTTCATGGAGTTGTCCGGGTACAGCATGGGCTGGCCGATTGACTTCTTGTGGGCGTAGGCAGCAATCACCGGCATCTTGGCCATCAGGCGGATGGTGGAAACTTCCACCTGCTCGGCGTTGAACGGATCCAGCGAGTCCTGGTAGAACGTGGAGAGCGCGGACACGGCCGACGACAGCACAGGCATCGGGTGCGCGTCGCGCGGGAAACCGCTGAAGAAGCCCTTGAGCTCTTCGTGCAGCAGGGTGTGGTGGCGGATGCGCTGGTCAAAAGCCTCCAGCTCGGTGGGGGTGGGCAGGTTGCCGTAGATCAGCAGGTATGAAACTTCCAGAAAACTGGAGTGCTGGGCAAGCTGCTCGATCGGGTACCCGCGGTAACGCAGGATTCCGGCATCGCCGTCGATGTAGGTGATTGCCGAGGTGGTTGCTGCGGTATTCATGAAGCCAGGGTCAAAGGCGACTGCACCCGTCTGCTTCAGCAGCTTGGAAACGTCATAGCCTTCGTTTCCTTCAACAACCTTGATGCGCGGGAGCTTGAGCTCGCCACCTGCATGCAGCAGGGTTGCGCTTTTGGTCTCAGTCATGGAGTCCCCTTCATGAGGCGTCTGGGCCTCTGTAGAAAGCTTGATCCAACATCCGGTGAGCCGGCCGCGCACCCTGCAGGGACAGGATTGCCAGCGCCCGGGCTGCCTACTTGTAGAAGCCACCATTGATAGTCAGTTAAAAAGTACCGCCCCTTGGCAAGGTGTCACTAATCCTGGACCGCTGAACTGCACCCAAAATGCGTCACTTGTGGCGGGAGTCACGTGATTGTTACGGGCCTGTGGCCAGACGCGCCACGGCAGCATCGATCCGTTCGTCCGTCCCGGTCAGCGCAACCCGCACAAATCCGTTGCCGGCGTCGCCGTAAAACACTCCAGGGCCCACCACAATTCCACGCTCTGCAAGCCGTCCCACGGTGTCCCAGGTTGCTTCACCGGCCGTGGACCAGAGATACAGCCCTGCCTTGGATTCATGGATTTCCAGACCGAACTGCTGCAGTGCAGGAGTGATCCGTTCCCGGCGGCCGCGGTACAGGTCCTTCTGCGCCTGCACATGGCTGTCATCGGCGAGGGCAACACGCATGGCTTCCTGGACCGGGTAGGGAACGATCATGCCGGCATGCTTTCGGCTGTTCACCAGATTGGCCATGAGCGAGGGGTCGCCGGCAACGAACGCCGCCCGGTAGCCGGCCAGGTTGGACTGCTTGCTCAGCGAATACACGGCCAACAGTCCTTCGTGTGATCCGCCGGCAACGCGCGGATCGAGAATGCTGGGAACCGCTTCGCCGCCGCGCTGGAGGTCCCATTCGCCCCAGCCCAGTTCGGCGTAGCATTCATCCGATGCCACCACTGCGCCGAGTTCGCGTGCCTGGTCAACAATCCGCTTCAGGGACTCGGTGTTGCGGACGCTTCCCGTGGGGTTCCCCGGCGAGTTGATCCAGATCAGGCGCACTTTGGCACGCGTGGCCGCATCCAGTTCATCGAGGTCGTCGGCAGCAACTGCCGTAGCGCCGGCGAATGTGGCGCCGATGTCGTAGGTGGGGTATGCCACAGATGGACGCACAACAACGTCGCCCGGCTTCAGCCCCAGCAGCATTGGCAGCCATGCCACAAGTTCCTTGGAGCCGATGGTGGGCATCACGTTGTGGGGGTCCAGCCCGACCACACCGCGGCGGCGTTCAAACCACGCCGCGACGGCTTCGCGCAATGCGGGCGTGCCGTGCACCGTGGGGTATCCCGGGGCGTCAGCGGCATTCCGGAGTGCGTCCTGTACCAGCGCCGGAGTGGGGTCCACAGGTGTGCCTATTGAAAGATTGACTGCGCCGTCGGGGTGCCTGGCCGCTGAAGCAAGAAATGGCGCCATAGCCTCCCAAGGGTAATCGGGAAGGCTGAGACCGAAACTGCGCACAGCAGATTTCACTGACGCGCCGCGCTTAGGCGTCTTGGTTCTGCGGCGGCAGAGCGGCAATCATGGGGTGGTCCGTTCCGGTGTTGCCGATTTTTGCGGCACCGCCCGGCGAGCCCAGGACATCGAAGAATTCTACGTTGGCCTTGTAGTAGTCGGCCCACTCGTCCGGGGTGTCATCCTCGTAGTAGATGGCTTCAACGGGGCATACGGGCTCACACGCACCGCAGTCAACGCACTCGTCCGGGTGAATGTAGAGGGAGCGCTCACCTTCGTAGATGCAGTCGACCGGGCACTCCTCAATACATGCCTTGTCCTTAACATCTACACACGGCTGCGCGATTACGTAGGTCACGTCCCTTGCCTCTCCACGTTGGTTCCGGCTGCAGACCGGTTATTGCTTCCGGCTCATATGCCGGACTAATGACTTACGAGCCTATTATCTCCCGGCCCGTTCCCGCGAACCTAGCGGAGCGTCACACTTACGGAACGTCATATTATGAACAGGTGAGTTTGACTACGCCCCAGGCTTTCCTTGCGGCCGCTGCTCCGGGAACCCGGGTGGTGATCCGGTACCGGATCGACGGCGGGCTGACGGACGCGCTGGGCTATCTGACAGGACACGCCGACGGCGAGTGTATCGTCCGTACCCGGCAGTCCGACGTCGTGATTCCCTTGGGCCTGGTAGTGGCCGCCAAGGAGGTGCCGCCGGCGCCTGAGCGCCGGCGGCCGCGGCCGGTTTGAGTCCGGGGCCGGTCAGTCTTCCTGGACTGCGTCCGGGAGCTTCCGCATCCCCAGCAGCGGCGAGAACAGCACGGGCGCCATAAACAGGGCGCTTCCTGCGACGCCGATCCACATGGTGGCAACCAGTCCGATGCTTTCGCCAAGGTAGCCCGAGGCCAGGGCGGCGATCGGCATCACGCCCCACACGACGAACCGGATCGACGCGTTCATCCTGCCGAGCAAAGGGGGCGGACATACCCGCTGGCGCATGGTCAGCTGCATGATGTTGTAGATCAGGACCCCGAATGCGAACCCGAACTCCGAGATGATCAGCAGCACGAGTGATACCGCGGAGTTCCCTGCAACGGCCGCGACGGGCACCAGAGCCAGAAAAGCCGAGCTGATGATGGCGCCCACGGGAATGACGGTTCCTTCGCCGATCCAGGCAGCCACCCGGGGCGCGGCAATGGCTCCGAGCAGACCGCCTGCGGCGCCCACCGTCATGATGAGTCCCATGCCCTGGGGCCCGAGCCCGAGATCACGAAGGATCAGCACCGGCATCAGCGTGAAGACCAGCGTGCTGGAGAAATTCACCCCGCCGGTGCAGGCCACAATGCGGCTGATCAGCGGGTGCCGGAGCACAAAGGCAAGGCCTTCGCGTATTTCCGCGGCGAGGAGGCGCCGGTCCGCAGCAGGGAGCCGTTGTTCTTTGTCCCGCGTGCGCCCCAGAAACACGGCGGACAGCAGATAGCCCAGAGACTCCCCCACAAAGAGCACCGGGGCCGTCACCAGTGTCAGCAGTGCGCCACCGGCCGCGGGCCCGCCGATCCGGGCGATCTGGGCCGTGGATTCCAGCTTGGAATTGGCCTGCGTCACATTCCCTGATTCCACCAGAATGGGCACATAACTCTGGTAGGAGACGTCGAAGAAGACGGTGGCTGTGCCCACCACGGCCGCAATCACGTAAAGGTGCCAGATCTCCAGCACCCCGCCCCACCACAGGAGCGGCACGGCGGCCATGACCGCCATCCTGATCAGATCCGCAATAATCATGGTGCGCCGCTTCAGCCACCGGTCCACCCACGCGCCCGCGGGAAGCCCCACAATCAGGAATGCGGCCAGGCCTGCGGCGTTGAGCAGACCCACCTCAAATTCGGAGGCCGCGAGCATGGAAACCGCCAGCACAGGAAACGCCAGCTGACCCAGCTGGGCACCGAGCTGGCTGATGGCCTGGGCAGTCCAGAAGGTGGTGAAGTTGCGGTCCCGCCACAGCGAGGTGGCGTGTTTGTCCGTGGCAGTGGATTCAGCAGTCACGGCATCAGTTTCAATCAGTGATTGACTTATGTCAATCACTGATTGCTGGCTAGACTGGCCGCTATGACAGCCCCGCTGGACAGCACCGAAGCAGACCTGCTGGCCAAGGGCCGCGCTCTGAGCTCTCCGCTCCGGCTGAGGATTCTGCGGCTGTGCCTGCACCAGTCCCGGACCAACAAGGAGATTGCCGAACTGCTGGGGATAAATCCGGCTTCAAGCCTCCACCACGTCCGCACCCTGGTCCGGACAGGATTCCTGCTGGCCCAGGAGCGCAGGAAGGGCAAGCGCGGGGCCGCGGAAGTCCCTTACATCGCCAGCCGGAACTCCTGGAGCACGCATGTGGACAATGTGTCGCCAGTCCTCATCGAGACGTTCCTGCAGGAAACCAGGGATCTTTCGCCGGAGGACATCGAGGTCTGGAGGCTGGGCGTGAAATTCAATGCGGCCCGCCGCGAGGAGATGCTGGGGAAAATCCGGGCCGTGCTTGAGGAATACATGGCCCTTCCGGCAGACGACGACGGCGAGGCCACCTCGCTGATGATCGCCCACCACAAGGACCCGTCAGCGGACTAGGCCGGCTGTCCGGAAGCACGATCTTCCGCAGCGGGACGCGTGCAGTACCGCCGGCACCAGGCGAGCATCGCCACAGTGATTCCCGCGATGCCATATACCCAGACATTGCCCGCCAGATCACCGGCAACAAGGCGCTTGCCCGGCTCCATCGTGGACCACCAGCCCGCCAGCATGTAGCACATCACCCCGGTTGCCGCCGTCGGTATCACCGAACGGAATGCTGCGGCCAAAAGCAGCTGGAGGGCGCCAAGAAGCAGCAGCGCTGCCACCGCACCCCACGGGAGTCCGACGCCGGCGATCAGCAGCTGCTGCCGGTGCAGCGCAGTGCCCGCGACGGCAGCAAAGAGAGCTGCCGACACGGCGGCGGCAACGCCGCCTGCCATACCGGCAGCTCCCTTATTCACGATTTATCCGTTCCCAGGAGCGGACTACGGGCAAACTAGGACTTCGCGCGGGCGCGGTTGGCCTTGCTGCGCTCGTTGATGTCCAGGATGAGCTTCCGGATACGGATGGAGTCCGGGGTGACCTCAACACACTCATCTTCGCGGGCGAATTCGAGCGACTCTTCGAGGGTAAGATCGCGCGGCGGCGTCAGGTTCTCGAAGGTGTCGGAGGAAGCCGCACGCATGTTGGTGAGCTTCTTTTCCTTGGTGATGTTCACGTCCATGTCGTCAGCGCGGGAGTTCTCGCCGACGATCATGCCTTCGTAGACCTCGGTGGTGGGCTTCACGAAGAAGGAACCACGCTCCTGCAGGTTGATCATGGCGAACGGCGTCACCACACCGGAACGGTCCGCGACCATGGAGCCGTTGGTGCGGTACTCGATGGGGCCGACCCAGGGCTCGTAGCCTTCGGAGATCGAGGCGGCGATACCGGCGCCACGGGTGTCCGTCAGGAACTTGGTGCGGAAACCGATCAGGCCACGGGCCGGAACGATGAACTCCATCCGGCACCAGCCGGTGCCATGGTTGGCCATATTGGTCATGCGGCCCTTGCGTGCTGCCATCAGCTGGGTCACGGAACCGAGGTATTCTTCCGGCACGTCGATGGTCATGTGCTCCATCGGCTCGTGGATCTTGCCGTCCACTGTGCGGGTAACAACCTGCGGCTTGCCAACGGTCAGTTCAAAGCCTTCACGCCGCATCTGCTCGACGAGGATGGCCAGCGCCAGCTCGCCACGGCCCTGGACTTCCCAGGCATCCGGGCGCTCGGTGGGAAGCACCTTGATGGAGACGTTGCCGATCAGTTCCTTGTCCAGACGGTCTTTGACCTGGCGGGCGGTGACCTTGGCGCCCTTGACCCTGCCGGCCAGCGGCGAGGTGTTGATACCGATGGTCATGGAGATGGCGGGGTCGTCAACAGTGATCAGCGGCAGCGGCTGCGGGTTATCGACGTCGGTCAGGGTCTCGCCGATGGTGATTTCCTCGATACCGGCGACAGCGACGATTTCACCCGGCCCGGCGGAGTCGGTAGGTACGCGGTCAAGAGCCTTGGTGGCCAGCAGTTCGGTGATCTTGACGTTCTTGAGCTCACCGTTGGCGCGTGCCCATGCGACGGTCTGGCCCTTGCGCAGGGTGCCGTTGTAGATACGCAGGAGGGCAAGGCGGCCCAGGAACGGGGAGGCATCCAGGTTGGTGACGTGCGCCTGCAGGACACCATCCGGGTTGTAGGTGGGGGCCGGGATGTGCTCGATGATTGTCTGGAACAGCGGTTCCAGGTCCTCATTGTCCGGGGCCGAGCCGTCTGCAGGCTGGTCCAGGGATGCGCGGCCAACCTTGGCGGCGGCGTAAACCACGGGAACGTTGAGGATTTTGTCCAGGTCAAGGTCCGGAACTTCGTCAGCGAGGTCTGATGCCAGACCCAGCAGGAGGTCCATGGATTCATGGACAACTTCTTCAATCCGGGCGTCAGGACGGTCCGTCTTGTTGACCAGCAGGATCACGGGCAGGTGCGCGGCCAGAGCCTTACGCAGCACAAAGCGGGTCTGGGGCAGGGGGCCTTCGGACGCGTCAACCAGGAGCACAACGCCGTCAACCATGGAGAGACCGCGTTCAACTTCGCCACCGAAGTCGGCGTGGCCCGGGGTGTCAATCACGTTGATGGTGATGGTTTCACCGTGGGACGACGGTCCATTGTAGGCAACCGTGGTGTTCTTGGCCAGAATGGTGATGCCCTTTTCGCGCTCCAGGTCACCGGAGTCCATGACACGGTCTTCAAGGTGGTTGTGCGCGGCAAAGGAGTTGGTCTGCTTGAGCATGGCGTCGACCAATGTGGTCTTGCCGTGGTCAACGTGGGCCACGATCGCGACGTTGCGCAGGTCACTGCGTGATGCAGTGTTTGCGGCTGTTTTGGTGGTGGTTTCAGACATGCGTAATGGCTCGATTCAGTGGTGAAGTCAGCTGTTGTATCGCGACATTTCCAACCGGAACGCACGACGGATGAGACCCTTTGACACAGGGCACCTACATCAAGTCTAAACGCTAGGTCATTTATTGGCCTAAAAATTAAAAATGGCCCTGTTCCGCGGCCTGTTACCAAATTGTGAGGGCCCGGGGTGCATCCGTGAGTAAAGTCACTGGATATTCATGACTTGATGCCCCATCATGACTGTGATAACTACGAGCAATCCCCGGAGACCAATAATGCGAAAAGCTTCGGCCCTGCTCCGCTTTGTCGCACTTGGAATCGCCGCCGGCGTCCTGATGAGCGGCTGCGGGCAGGCCCCACAACCTGGCGCCTCCAGCACCGGAAGTGACGCCCCGGCGGCGTACGGCAGGGCCCCCGCGGCAGCCCCGGGTGTGCCGGTTGCCGCCCAGGCCGTCAGGCAGAATCAATTGACGCCGGGACAGACACCCGGCGAGCTGAGTCCCGGTTCCATATACCGGAACCCTGACAACGGCCGCGACGAAGTCATCGTGGCGGACATCCGGCACACAGCGCTGCTGATCGGGGATTCCCAGTCTGAACCGGACGGCAGCTGGCCCAGGGCGGCGCTCTCGGCGATCGGTTACGACGTCTACTTCTGCGGAAAAGGCGGAACCGGGTTTGTCGCTGCCAACGGCGGCATCGGCAACTACATCGATGCTCTGCAGCGTGGCGACTGGCTGCTGCCCTACGGCGCTCCACCCCTCCTCGTCATCCAGGGCGGCGGAAACGACGCCAGCCGCGGCGCAGGCAATGACGAAATCGCAGCCAACGCCAAGCGCCTCATCACCTCTCTCAAGCAGCGTTACCCCGGGGCGAAGCTGGTCATGATCGGAACCCTGGCACGGGGAGCCCAGGACGGTGGCGGACGCCGCACCGAAGTAGATGCCCTGTTGGGCATAGTGGCCCGTCAGCACGGAATTCCCTTTGTCAGCGTAGGCGACTGGTTGACCCGCTTCGGACTCACCTCCGAGCTCCGCGACGGCGTCCATCTGAAAGCGGACGGCCACAAGGCGTTGGCCCGCCTTCTGGAAACCAGGCTGGCAGCCTTGGGTGTGAGCTACAGCGAGCAGGGCTCCAAATAGCGGCGGCCGGCAGGCATGTCCATCCGATTCATAGCCGGAGCCGGCGTCCACCCACATGGGGCGGACACCGGCTCCTGCTATAGGCCCGATATCGGCGTGACGCTAGGCAACTTCCGGAGGAAGCACCAGACGCGAACCCGGAATCGCATTCAGCAGGGCCCTGGTGTAGTCCTGCTGCGGCGAGTCGAAGACGTCGTCCGTGGACCCGGTCTCGACCAGCTTTCCCTTTTCCATGACACATACATGATCTGCGATCTGCCGGACCACTGCCAGGTCATGGGCCCGCATCAACGGCCAAAAGTTACTCACTGTTACCATTCGCGCCGAATGTGTTCTGCGTTACTCCACGCCCGCCGCCAGAAGCTGGGCCCGGAGTTCCCGGCGTTCGCGTTGTTTTTCCGGATCCGGCAACGGAACAGCGGCCAGCAGGCGCTGCGTGTAAGGCTCCTGGGGGTTGCGCAGAATCTGATCACGGGTGCCCTGCTCCACGATCCGTCCGCGTTGCATGACGCAGATGTGGTCCGCGAGAACATCAACCACCGCCAGGTCATGCGTCACGAACAGGCACGCAAATCCGAGTTCCTTCTGCAGGTTCTGGAAGAGCTCCAGTACTTTGGCCTGCACCGAAACATCCAGGGCCGACGTCGGCTCATCCGCCACCATCAGCTTGGGCTTAAGCGACAGCGCGCGGGCAATACCCACACGCTGTTTCTGTCCGCCGGACAGTTCATGCGGGTATCTGTTCCGGTAGTCCCGCGGCAGTTCCACCTGGTCCAGCAGCGCCTCGATGCGCTTCTGCAGGTCAGCTCCCTTAGCTTCTCCAGCGAGGAACATCGGCTCGCCAATGCTCTCGCCAATGGGCAGTCGCGGGTTCAGAGAAGACGACGGATCCTGGAAAACCATACCGATGTGGCGGCGCACCTGATGGAGCTGCTTGCCGTTCTTTTTGGCGGCCGAAATGTCCTGGCCAACCACACGCATGGTGCCGGCGGCGACGGGCAGAAGACCCACCGCTGCGCGCCCGATGGTGGTCTTTCCGGAACCTGATTCCCCCACCAGTCCCACCACCTGTCCGGGGTAGATCACCAGATTGGCCCCCTCCACCGCGCGGAATGCCGGAACGCGGCCCTGCTTCGGGTAATCGATGGCGACATCCGTCAGTTCCAAAACCGGTTCGCCTGAAGGCAAGACAGCCTCGGCGGCCGCCAGTGCGGCGGCGTTTTCCTGCTCCCGGCGCAGCAATTCGTCGTTATCAATGGTATTCAGTTCGGCATGGGTGGCAGCGGCCAGGGCAGCGATCACATCCACCTCAGCGTCAGAGTCGGCACTGCCCTGGCCCAGGTGGGGTACCGCAGCGAGAAGGGCCTGTGTGTAAGGGTGCTGTGGATTGCTGAAGATCTGGGCGGCCGTCCCGGTTTCCACGATCAGTCCCCGGCGCATCACGGCGATCCTGTCCGCAAGGTCTGCCACCACACCCATGTCGTGCGTGATCAGGACAATGGCGCTGTCCAGCTTGTTGCGCAGATGCCTCATGAGGTCCAGAATTTCGGCCTGGACCGTCACATCAAGGGCGGTGGTGGGCTCATCGGCGATCAGCAGCTTGGGATCACAGGACAGCGACTGCGCGATCATGGCACGTTGCCGCTGACCGCCGGACAGCTGGTGGGGGTAAGACCTGAAGGCCTTTTCCGGATCCGGCAGTTCCACCAGGTCCAGCATCCGCAGTGCACGCTCGCGGGCCTGGTCCGGCGACACTTCGCTGTGCAGCCGGATGGTCTCGACGATCTGGGAGCCGACGGTGTAGACCGGGTTGAGTGCCGTCATGGGCTCCTGGAAAATCACTGCGACGTCCTTGCCCCGGACATCACGGATGTTTGAAGCGTTTTGACCCAGAAGCTCTTTGCCGGACAGCTTGACGCTGCCGCTGACCCGGCTGTTGCTGGGCAGGAGGCCCAAGAGCGCCATTGAACTGGCGCTCTTGCCTGAGCCGGACTCACCCACGATGGCCAGTACTTCCCCGGCCCGCACTTCGTAGTTCAGGCCGATCGCTGCCGGAACCCATTTCTTGTCCACTCCGAAGTCGACGCTGAGATCGCGGACCTCGAGGACGATGGCACCTTTGCCGGGCTCCGAAGCCGCACTCGCGGCCGGATCAGGGCTGATGTTCTCAGTCATGTTGGATTTTCCCTTTCACCCGAGCCACCGGATCACCGGTAATTAGTGCTGTAGCTCGGAATCCTGAATTATTAGGGGCATGAGCACTGTGCCGCACGCCGGAAACGCTGAAATCTTCAAGGCCCGAACGAACAAGTGGTTCGCCTGGATCTCCTGGCTGGTCGCCGCCTTCGGCCTGCTGGTGACGGTGTTGACCGGCGGGCCGGGAGCCCTCGTGGGGGCCGGGCCGCTCCTGCTGATCGCTTTCCTGGGCTGGTTGCTGTTCTGGCGCCCGGCCGTGGTTGTGGACGATGCCGGCGTGACACTGGAAAATCCGTTCCGGTCCGTCGCCGTACCGTGGGCGGCCCTGGTGAACGTGGACACACGTTACGCGCTGACCCTCGTCACACCCGGCAAGAGCTATGCCTCCTGGGCAGCCCCGGCGCCCGGAATCTGGGGCGGACGCAACGCACGCCCCGAAGACCTTCAGGGACTGCCCGGAACAAGCTACGGCCCGGGACAGTCCGTCCGTCCGGGAGACCTGAGGGGCACCGACTCCGGCCAGGCTGCACAGCTTGTGCGTACCCGCTGGCAGGAGCTCGTTGAAGGCGGCAGTCTGGACACCGGCACCGCCGAAAACACGCCGGTGACCGTTACCGTCCGATGGACGGAGCTGGGCGCCAGTGTGCTGCTGATTGCGGCCAGTTACTGGGCCGTTGCCCTTATGTGAGCGTGGCGCAGCTGAAGAATTCCACGGTGACTCGTTTCTCCGGGCGAGTCGCATTCAGGCACCCTCTGACCTTTCGTTTACAGACCCGTCAATGTCCGTGACCGGTGCCTTCTCCGATGTTCGCCCACCCTTGGTATCCGCTGCCTTTTTCGCGTTGAACTTCTTCTGGCGTGGATCGAACGCGTCCCGTAGGCCATCGCCGATGAAGTTGATGCTAAGGCAGATCATGACAATGAAGAGGCCGGGGAACCAGAACAACCAGGGACGGGTGGCAAAAGCAACCTGATTTTGTGAAATCAGGAGCCCCAAAGACGTATCCGGGGCCTTAACACCAACGCCAAGATAACTCAGCGCCGTCTCGGTCAAAATGGCTGCCGACATGGTCAGCGTCACGTTGACGATCAGGACGCCGACAGCATTGGGCAGGATGTGCTTGAAAATAATCCTTGTGTTGCTGGCTCCAGAGATCCTTGCGGCGTCGACGAATTCACGTTCGCGCAGCGTGAGAAATTCACCTCTCATGAGCCGCGCCAAACCCACCCAGCTAATGAGTCCCAGGAACACGCCAAGGAGCAAGACGCCGTTGGTTGCGGCGAAAGAGCTAAACCAGCTCCCCCCGTCGCGCCGCCCGGCAATCTGCGCCATAACCGCCGCCAGAAGGAGAGCCGGGATGATGATGATGACATCAGTAAGTCTCATCAGGATAGCTTCCGTCCAGCCGCGGAAGTAACCGGACAGAGCCCCCACTATGACGCCGATGAGGCCGGCAATGAGTCCGATCATGATCATGATCGTGATGGACTGCTGGGCACCGCGCATGGTCATGGCAAAGAGGTCACGGCCAATCCGGTCCTGGCCAAAGGGATGCTCGCCCCAAGCCAGCGGCCAAATCGACGCGGTGGGAACTCCGTCGCCAACGAGCGGAGAGACATCTACGTGGTTGTACTTCCACCAGCCGGGAATCCCGGAGTACCCAACGGAGGTAAACGCCAAAATTACTATGGCAGAAAACAGCACCAGGCCGGCGATGGCGCCTGAGTGTCCCACGAACCGCTTCCGGACGATCTGCCCCTGGCTCAGGCCCTTGGCCTCGAGCACCGGTTCAACTCCAGCAGCTGGTTCCCTATGGAGACTGGCTTGCTCGGCCAATATTTCGTTTTGCTGACTCGGCTGGCTCATGCTTTCACCCTTACGCGTGGATCAAGTGCGGAGTATGCGACGTCCGCAATCAAGTTAAAGACCATCGCAGTGATGGCCACACAGATGAAGACACCCATGACAGGGTTGGGATCCACATGCCCAATTCCGTCAAAAAACAGGAACCCCATACCGCGGATCGAAAAGACTGACTCCGTAATCACGGCACCGCCAATCAGTCCGCCAATGTCGAAGGCCACAATCGTGGCGATTGGAATCAAGGCATTGCGGAAAGCATGGCGCATGACGACTGTCCTTTCCGTCAGCCCCTTGGCACGGGCAGTCCGGATGTAGTCCATGTTCATGATTTCCAGCATCGATGCCCGGGTGAACCTGGTGTAACCGGCCAGGGAAATCAGGACGAGCGCCAGCGTGGGCAGAATCAGGTGTGTGAAGGTGTCAAGACTCAGTACCCAAAAATCGCCTTGGATATTCGGCGTAGTGGCTCCGATAGTGGCGATTGGCCGCCCCCGGACCCGGCTGTTGTTGAAGTAGGTGGGCCAGGCCTGCATGAATCTGTCAAGCAAAATAAGGAACCCGACAAGGAATGACGTCAGTGCTGCTGCCCGCATGGACTGGCCGCGGTCGTAGCCCCCAACGAAATACCCGATCCCCAACCCAACAAGTACCGTGGCGATTGCCAAGAGCGCAACCATGATGAACGTGGCCTGATCCAGCAGGGGCTGGACGGCAAAATACGCCACGACACCGACGCCAGCTGCAATAAGGGACGACAGAAGTGCCTTACGGTTCTTCAGCCCGGCCGTCAGTAACGTGACAGCGAATGCCAGGCCGGCACCGGCAATGGCGATCACGACCGGGCCCAGACCGGGCGTTTTGAACCAGAGGGTGACCGAGAAATATGTGAGTACCGCGCTGACAATCGCGAACACTGCGCCACCTATCAGGAGCCGGCGTTTGGGTTCGCCGCCGGCCGCGACAGCAGCGACTATCCCGAAGACCGCCCCGATACCAAGGGCCGCCGGCAAAGGTATTTCAGGGTTCCGCAGGAAATCATTAAAGCCGATGGCACCGAACTCCTTGAGTAGAACCGCTACCCAGAATATCGGCAGCGAGAAAAACAGAAAAGCCATGAAGGTCACGCCATAGTCGACTGCACTGTACTGGCGCAGGGCCGTAATGATTCCAAGAGTGATGCCAATCAGGATGGCCAAGACGGTGGCTGCTGTGACCAGAGTCAACGTTTGCACAAGAGCGAAGCCCAAGGCGTCCGTGATGGGTTGGCCCGCTATGTTTTTCCCCAGGTCGCACGATGTGCCAAAGGGCATAAGACATTGGGCTGCCCCCGCCAGCCATTTGAAGTACCGCAACGGGGCCGGCGTGTCCAAATCAAGAAGCTGCGACCTTGACGCCATCAGTTGTTCTTTGTTGGGTGCGCTGCTGGAACGGTATTCGGCGAGCGGATCGCCGGACGCGGCGGTCAAGATGTAGACCAGAAACGACGCGCCCAAAAGAATGAGTGCGGCGGTGAGAAGCCGCCGGACTATGTACGTCACCATTTATGCTGAAACCTCAGTATTCGGGCCGGGAACTTACCCAGACGGATCGCGGCGGGTTCCGCCTGATGTGTCGGGTCGCCGGCATGGGTGGCTTGTCAGCTACGAAGGCGCCGGGACCAAAATCCAGGTCCCGGCGCCTCAGCTAGCGGATTCTACTAACGGTAGTCGGCTTACTTCTGAGCCCACTCCCAGAAGTTCCACCAGACACCGGTCTGGTTGGGCATGTACTTCACACCGGTAATGCGATCGCTGTAGGCGTCAACCCCAACTGCCTGGAATAGCGGCAGTCCGTAGGCCGAATCCCAGATCTTCTTATCAACCTGCTTGATGAGCGCATCCTGCTTTTCGCGATCCGTCGTCACGATCAGTTCCTCCATCAGCTTGTCGGCGTCAGGATCGGAAAAGAGGTTGAAGTTGGAGCCGTTTCCGGTCTTGAAAATCTGCGGCACGCCCGAGACACCCACTCCGGGATTGATCCAGCCGAAGATCGTGGCGTCGTAGCTACCATCACCAAGGGCCTTGCCCCAGTCGGACTTCCCAAGGCCGCCGTCGACGATCTTGAATCCTGCCTTGGACGCGGACTCGCGGATCAGCGAGTAGGCGTCGGCCCGGTTCGGGTTGTCCTTGTTGAACATGATGCGGATTTCCGGGGTGGCACCGTTGAGGAGTTTCTTAGCCCCATCGATATCCACCGCCTGGTACGCCGAAGATCCGTTGTCCTTGGACGAGTCGGCGTATCCTGGCTGGGCCGGCACAAAGAGCTGCGAATCGAGCGGTTTGGCGTCCGGGGCAAGCTTTTTGATGATCTTGTCCACGATGTCGGTCCGCGGAACCGTCTTCATGAACGCTTCGCGAACGCTCTTGTCCTTAAACGGGCCGGAGTAGTTCAGGTCAATATGGTCGTAGGAAAGCTGCTCACCCTGTTCAACCGTGACGCCCTGGCTCTCCAGTGCCTTAAGTTGTTCAAGGGTGTCGGCTGAGGCCTGGGGAGCGATGATGTCTGCTTCGCCATTTTTCAGCGCCTGGACCTGGGCCGGAGCTTCACCGATGTACCTGACGGTAATTTCGTCGAGGTTGGCGGCCGGACCCCAGTTGTAGTCCTTGTTTCGGACCATGGTCAGGGACTGGTCCTGATTCATGCTCTTGACTATGAACGGCCCGTTGGAAAGGTAGAGGCTCGGATCTGCCGGCAGCGTCTTGGTGTCAAAACCGGTATTCCACATATCCGACATGGCCTTCAGCTTCGCGTCCGCCGGTTTCGGGGCCTTAGCGTCGCCTCTCGGCTTTTCCTTGAGGAAGTCAACGAATGCCTGGCCGTCAGTAAGCCCTGCCTTCTTGGCGAGGACATGCGCAGGGATGTCGACGGACGGGCCCCCGAGGGCTATTTCCCAGTCGGCGAAAGGCTTGGAGTACTTCACAGTCATTGAGCGGTTGTTGTCGCCGATTTCCGGGAAGTCCGTCAGTGCCAGACCTGTTGGGTCACCAGCGTAGGAGAAATAGGAGGTGCCCGTCTTCGCCTTTGCATCGGCGTCGTTATAGTATCCCGAGAAGGCGGCCCACTGCAGCAGCAGGTCAGCAGCGGTAACGGGCGTTCCGTCTGACCACTTAACGCCCTCGTTGACGGTGTACTTCACTGTCAACGGATCGTCGGAGGTCTTTTCCATCTTGCCGAACTTTTCGTTTCGAACGATGTTCAGTTTGTTGTCGATGTAGTAAAAGCCCGAGTGCGTGGCATAACTGATTTTTGAGTTGATGTCAGTGTTGCCATCGGCTGTATTCGTATTGAACGTATTGAAAGCGTTAACCTCCACTACGGTGGCCGAGCCGCCCTCTTTCCCGGCGGCACCACTTGACGGGGTTGTTCCGGTGTTGCCCGAGCAGGCGCTCAATGCCAGTGCCGCGGCTGCGGCAACACCTACTGCTTTGGAAATACGACCGAATCGCATTCCGCCTCCTATTGTTGAGTGTGAAAAAGACCGGCGCTGTAGACGCCGGCCAGACCGCCAGAATCCCCCCAGTGAGAATGTGGCGTGTCTCACATGAGAAGTAGCCTAGACCCAAAAATACGTGCGGTGGGACGAAAGTTGCCCATCAGTAAAGTTTGTTATCGAGATGCAACCAAGAGCTGACCGTGGACGCCTGAATCGTTAGGAATGCTTGACGCCTGGTCGGCACGGGAGTACGCGCACCAATCACAAGGAAAGCCCCGGTTCAACGGAACCGGGGCTTTTCTTGTTAATTCTCAATCACTGAGATGGCGTATCACGTTCGCCTAGACGTTGAAGCGGAACTCCACGACGTCGCCGTCGGCCATAACGTATTCCTTGCCTTCGATGCGGACCTTGCCGCGGGACTTCGCCTCGGCCATGGAACCGGCGTCGACGAGGTCGTCAAAGGAGACCACCTCTGCCTTGATGAATCCCCGCTGGAAGTCCGTGTGGATGACACCTGCGGCCTGCGGCGCGGTATCGCCCTGATGAATGGTCCAGGCGCGCGTCTCCTTGGGCCCGGCCGTAAGATACGTCTGCAGGCCGAGGGTGTGGAATCCGACGCGGGCAAGCTGATCCAGGCCGGATTCATCCTGCCCGTTCATCTCCAGCATTTCGCGGGCTTCTTCCTCATCCAGCTCCACGAGATCGGACTCGAGCTTGGCGTCGAGGAAAATGGAGTCGGCCGGCGCAACCAGGGCGCGCAGCTCCGCCTGCTTTTCCGGGCTCCCCAGGATTCCGTCGTCCGCGTTGAAGACGTAGATAAAGGGTTTGGCTGTGAGGAGGCTGAGCTCCTTGAGGTGCTCAGGCTCCAGTTTGTCGCTCGCAACGGAGGAGAAGATGGTGTCGCCCCGCTCCAGGACTGCCTGCGCAGCCTGGATGGCCGCGAGCTCGGCGGCTTCGCGTTTCTTGGTCTTGACTTCTTTTTCGATTCTGGGGATGGCCTTCTCGATGGTCTGAAGGTCGGCCAGTATCAGTTCAGTGTTGATGGTCTCCATGTCGGAGCCGGGGTCCACTTTGCCGTCAACATGGATGACATCCGGATCATCGAACACCCGGACCACTTGGACGATCGCCTCGGCCTCACGGATGTTGGCAAGGAACTTGTTCCCCAGCCCCTCACCTTCAGAGGCGCCTTTGACGATGCCCGCGATGTCAACGAAGGACACCACAGCCGGAAGCAGCCGCTGCGATCCGAAAATGCCCGCAAGCTGCTGGAGCCGGGGATCCGGCAGGTTCACGACGCCGACATTCGGCTCGATGGTGGCGAACGGATAGTTCGCTGCCAGCACCTGATTGCGGGTCAGTGCGTTGAAAAGAGTTGATTTGCCGACGTTGGGCAGTCCGACGATGCCAATAGTAAGAGCCACGAGCATTGATTCTACCCGCAATGGCATGGGAACCCCGTAGCGCGAACACTGCGGCAGCCGCTGGTCACGGTCCTGCTGGGTAAAAATGTCGCAGGTGCATGCCACAGTGAAGTCATGGACGCTTTCGCATTGATTCTTGCCCTACTGATGTTGCTGCTTGGCGCTGTTGCCGGCGCCACCGCCACCTACATTGTCTTCCGCCGACGGAGTCTCGCTCTGGAAGAGGACTTCGACGGCGTTTCGTCGCGGCTTTCCGAAGTCAGCGGTCAGTTTGCCGCCGCCGACGCCGAACGGCGCCTGCTCGCTGTCCAGAACCGCGAGCTTGGCGAATCACGCAATCAGGACACCAGCGTGCTCCGTGCGCTTGCACCGGTAGCCGAAAAACTCACAGCCGTACAGCAGCAGGTGTCGCTCCTGGAGCGGGACCGGCTTGAGCAGTACGGGCAACTGGCCCAGCAGCTCCAGGAGGCCAGGCTCTCCGACGAACAGCTGCTGCGCTCCACCCATGCTCTGGAGTCCGCTCTGCGCTCCAACAGCGCGCGCGGCCAATGGGGAGAAGTTCAATTGCGGCGCGTTGTGGAGGCAGCCGGCATGCTGCGTCACGTCGATTTCCATGAGCAGCTCCACAGCAGCGGCACCGACGCCGCTGTGCGGCCCGACCTGGTGGTCCAGCTTCCCGGCGAAAAGCAGCTGGTGGTTGATGCAAAGGTCCCGCTCTCGGCATATCTGGAGGCCCAGGATCTGGGTGCCTCATCGGGCCACGGCCAACCGGGGCTGACCGCGTCCGCCCAGCAGTCTTTTATGGCAGCCCATGCCAAAGCCCTGAAAGCGCACGTGGATGCTCTGAGCAACAAGAAGTACTGGGATATTCCGGGCAACTCCCCCGAGCTGGTGATCTGCTTCCTGCCTGCCGAGTCCATTCTGGCCGCAGCTTTGACGGCAGACCCCGCACTGCTGGACCATGCTCTGTCCAGAAACGTGGTGCTTGCCTCACCGAGTACGTTGCTGGCGGTTCTTAAGTCCGTTGCCTTCACCTGGCGGCAGGATGTGCTGACCGACAGCGCCCGTGAACTGTTCGATCTGGCGCGGCAGCTCTACGAACGGATGGGGACGCTCGGGGACAACGTCAGCAAACTCGGTTCGTCGCTGAAGTCCTCCGTGGACCGCTACAACTCAATGATCGGCACTCTGGAAGCCCGGGTGTTGCCTACCGCCAGGAAGCTGAACGCCCTCGATGCCGCAGGGTTGGTTGCGCCGGCGGCCGTAGAAGTCACGCCGCGGTCAGTGGCCGCTCCTGAGCTGCAGTCCAGCGAATCGCAGTCCGATGAACTTGAGCGGGGCGAAAACGCGGCCTAGTTGCGGGAACGCCGGCCGCCCAGTGCGCGGGTGACATCCCCGGCCTGCTTGAGCGTTGCACGGAGTTCCTTGGGCAGGGAAAACAGGAGGTCTTCCTCCGCTGTGACAACCTCTTCCACAGAGCCGTAGCCGTAGTCGGCAAGGAGCCGGAGAACGTCTTTGACGAGCACTTCAGGAACGGACGCACCGGACGTGACGCCCACGGTGGCGACTCCTTCAAACCAGGCCTCGTCCACCTCGTTGGCAAAGTCCACCCGGTAGGAAGCCTTGGCACCATATTCCAGGGCCACTTCGACCAGACGCACAGAGTTGGACGAGTTGGCCGATCCAACAACAATCACCAGCTCAGCCTGCGGAGAGATCTTCTTGATGGCCACCTGACGGTTTGTGGTGGCGTAGCAGATGTCATCGCTGGGCGGATCCTGCAGGGTGGGAAACCGCTCTTTGAGCAGGCGCACTGTTTCCATTGTCTCGTCCACACTGAGGGTGGTCTGGGACAGCCAGATGACCTTTTCCGGATCCCTGACGGTCACCTTGCCCACTTCGTGCGGCCCATTAATGATCTGGATATGCTCCGGGGCTTCCCCGGCCGTACCTTCCACTTCCTCGTGGCCGTCATGGCCGATCAGCAGAATGTCGAAATCATCCTTGGCAAAGCGGACCGCCTCCTTGTGGACTTTCGTCACCAAGGGACACGTGGCATCGATGGTGCGAAGCCCGCGGTCCTCGGCAGACTGGACCACAGCGGGTGAAACCCCGTGGGCCGAGAAGATCACCAGGGCGCCCTCCGGAACCTCGTCTGTCTCGTCAACAAAGATGGCGCCCTGTTCTTCGAGCGAGCTGACCACATGAACGTTGTGCACGATCTGCTTGCGGACGTAGACGGGCGGGCCGTAGTGCTCCAGAGCCTTTTCAACAGCTATCACGGCCCGGTCAACACCGGCACAGTATCCGCGCGGAGCGGCGAGCAGGACCTTCTTGGGACCCTCTACGGGAGCCGCAGCCAATATGTCCTCAGGGGATCGCCGCCGGCGCGGGACGGTGGGCATCGCGAGGGAAACTGCTGAGGAGGTCATTTCCCAATGCTACCGGTTTCAGCCCAGCTCCCCGGGCTGGTTCGCCGCACGCTGAAGTTCAGTGAGGCTGGAGTCCAGCGAGGCTGAAGTCAGGTGTGAACCTTCAGCTACTCCTGTGTGCGGCCTGCTGTCATCCGAAGCAGTACGCCGGAGACCAGGAGAATGCCGCCTGTGATCAAAGACGCCAGGATCCAGGCCCCGAAGCCGTCCAGCGATGCGGCCACGAATTCGCGTTTGAAGATCTCCGCTACGGGGTTGCCGCTTACTGTTCCGGAGATGGCCGCGCCTGCCGCGCGTGATCCGAGGAACCATGTCCCGGCGAGCAGCAAAGCACCGATACCGGTTCCGGCCAGCACCGACCAGCGACGGCGGGCAGCAACAAATGCGAGCACAAAAGCCAATGCGGAGCCCAGCCCCAGCGCATACCCCATCGGCGCGTAGGCATTCGCACGCTCAATAAGCTGCCGCTGGCTCGACTGGCCGATGTTGATGAGCGTCTGGTCCGGAGCGTCCAAGGGCAACCCAACGGCGTCGGATATCTGTTGGGTCACCAGCGCCACGAGAGGCGCAACATCAAGGGTCAGTGAGGTTGTTGCATCCACTTCGGGCGGCAGCGTCCGGGGATCGGCAAAACTCAGCCGGTGGCTCCTGTGCAGGGTTTCTTCCCAGGCCGCAGGGTATCCCGGCAACGAGGTGAGCGATGAAGCAGCCGATTCGAGGACCGGCCGGACAAGTTCAGTAAGACTTTTAGGAATCCGGCCATCGGAATCAAGGCTTCCGACCGCCGCAGCTGACAGCCTCTGCTGGAACAAAGGATCGTTCCCCAGAGGAGCGGCCAGCGCCACAAATCCGTCCTCCTGCACGATATTGCGGTCCACCCACATAGCGGGTACTGCAACGGCAGCCAGCAGCAGTCCGAGTAGAACTGCTGCCGCTGAGACAAAAGTGCGCAAGGGATTCCTAGCCTGTTGTTGGGATACAGCCATCCTAAAGGGGCTGCCCCGGGAACAAAAATGTCAGCGCCCGGTGATAGGGCTATGGATAGAGTTGGTTCACCGGCCCCGGAATTTCCGGGATCCGACTGTCCGGCAATAACCCCGCAAAGGACCACTGCATGCACCAGGAAGTCGCCGCCGCTGGACGGGCACATGTCTGAAGATATTGCAGCCACAGCTGCAGCGCCCCCAGCGGGGCCCACAACTGTGCCGGCCACGGCTGCGGAAACCAGCCCGGACAACCCGTGGCCGTTGCAACTGCTGTCCCAGAAGCTCAAAGCGCACATAGACCGGACGCCCTCTGCCTGGGTTGAAGGCCAGGTCATTGAGCTCAACCGTCGCGGCACCAGCGCGTACCTGACGCTCAGGGACGTGGATGCCGAGATCTCCCTGCCCGCCTCCATCTGGACCACCGTGCTGGACCGGCAGGAAACGCCGCTCGAGCGGGGCTCCCGCGTTGTCGCCCTGCTGAAACCCGAGTTCTGGTTGAAAACCGGACGGCTGAGCATGCAGGTAAAGGACATCCGGCCGGTAGGTCTCGGTGATCTGCTGGCCCGGATAGAGCGATTGAGACAGGCGTTGGCGCTGGAAGGGCTCTTTGCAGTTTCACGGAAGAAGCGGCTCCCCCTGCTCCCCCACCGGATCGGGCTCATTACCGGCCGGGAGTCGGATGCCAAGAAGGACATTTTGCGCAATGCGGCACTCCGCTGGCCCGCCGTCGAGTTCGAGGTCCGTGAAGTAGCGGTGCAGGGAAACACCGCGGTAGCCCAGGTCATCGGGGCCCTGCGTGAACTCGATGCCCGCCCGGATGTGGACGTCATAGTGATCGCCCGCGGTGGCGGTGCGCTGGAAGACCTGCTGCCATTCAGCAGTGAAGAGCTCATCCGTGCCGTGTCCGCCGCTCTCACCCCCGTGGTCAGTGCGATCGGCCATGAGGCTGACAGGCCGATCCTCGACGACGTCGCTGATCTTCGCGCATCAACGCCCACCGACGCCGCCAAGAGAATCGTGCCCGATGTCGTGGAGGAGCTCGCCCGGGTCAGGCAAGCCCGGGACCAGCTGCGGCGCAGCGTCACACGGCTCGTTGACAGAGAAAGGGATCGTCTGGCCTCGCTCCACTCCCGCCCGGTACTGGCCGCGCCGGAGGGCATGGTGACTGTCCGCTCCGAAGACGTGGACCGGCTCCGTCGCCGCTCCTCCGCTGCTGTGCATTCCGCGGTGGTGCGGGCAACAGATCAGCTGCTCCATCTGCGGGCACAGGTCCGTGCACTTTCCCCTCAGCAAACGCTGGACCGCGGATATGCGGTGGTGCAGCTCAGTGAAAACGGCGATGTTGCAGGTGCCGGGCGCGAAGTGGTGCGGCACCCGTCGCAGGCGCCCGCCGGGGCTGGGCTGTCGGTCCGTGTTGCCGGCGGCACGTTTGGCGCCAATTCCACCGGCCCCGACGACAATAACCCATGACAGCAGAAAGGAACTCAACCATGACGGACAAGAAACCGGAAACGGACACCGAGGCACTCAGCTACGAGGAGGCCCGGGAGCAGCTCGTAGGCGTGGTGGGCAAACTTGAGGCCGGCGGTGCCAGCCTCGAAGAATCACTCGCGTTATGGGAGCTTGGCGAAGCGCTGGCCAAGCGCTGCGAAGAATGGCTTGAAGGCGCCAGGAAACGACTCGCCTCCGCCCGGGGCACCCTGCCTGAGTAGGACGCCGCTCCACGAGGCCGCCCGGCGCTCCAGGCTGCCCTGCGCTCCAGGCTGCCCTGCGCCCAAGGTTGCCCGGCCATGCCGCACCCAATCAGGCGGGTTCAGGACTTGTCCACCAGGCGGCGCTCCGCGGCAACATCGAACTCCGCTTTGGGCCATTCAAGCTTCAGCCCTTCCATTGCTCCAAGCACCAGCTGCTGAACGGCGATCCTTGCATACCATTTTTTGTCGGCCGGAACCACGTGCCACGGAGCCAGAGCAGTGCTCGTGTTGTCGAACACGGCCTGATAGGCGGCCATGTAGTCGTCCCAGAAGGCGCGCTCCTTAAGATCCCCGCTGCTGTACTTCCAATGTTTCGCCGGATCGTCGAGCCGCGTAAGCAGCCGATCCCTCTGTGCGTCGCGGCTGATGTTGAGCATGACCTTGACTATCCTGGTTCCCGAATCCGTCAGCCGCCCTTCAAAGTCATTGATCGCTCCGTAGCGCCGCTTCAGCTCATCCGGCGATGCCCAGCTGTGAACACGGTGGATGAGGACGTCCTCATACTGGGAACGGTCAAAGACGCCCACCATGCCTGCCGCAGGGACTTCCCTTTCAATCCGCCACAGGAAGTCGTAGGACTTTTCTACGTCCGTGGGCGCTTTGAATGCCTTCAACTGGACGCCCTGCGGATCCATCGCTCCCATAACGTGGCGCACAATTCCGCCCTTACCCGCCGTATCCATGGCCTGCAGGATCAGCAGGATGCGTTTGTTTCCGCCGAACTTGGCTTCAGCGAACAGCTTCTCCTGGAGTCCCGCCAGCTTGCCGTCGAGATCCGCCAGAAGTGTCTCGCCGTCGGCCTTTTTCCCGTTGTAGCCGGGCGTTGAGTCAGGATCCACGTCGGCAAGGCTGAACCCCTTCCCCACCTTCAAGGTTTCAGAAGGACGCGTCTCGAATTCCACGATGCTGCCCATCAGGATCCTCTTTCTGCAGTCGCCGCGTGCCAAGGGGCACGTCTCAACAGGCTAGTTGCCCTGGTACCTGCTGAGGAAGTCCGCCATGCGGCCAATTGCTTCCTCGATGTCCTTGACGTTGGGCAGGGTAACCATGCGGAAGTGGTCGGGACGGACCCAGTTGAAGGCGCGGCCGTGTGAGACCAGGATCTTCTGTTCCCGCAGCAGATCGAGAACAAATTTCTCATCGTCACGGATGTGGAAGAACTCAGGGTCCAGCTTGGGAAACAGGTACAGCGCCCCCCGTGCCTGCTGCGTGCTGACACCTGGAATGGCGTTGAGCAGATCGTAGGCCATGTTCCGCTGCTCCAGCAGCCGCCCGCCGGGAAGGATCAGATCATTGATGCTCTGATATCCGCCCAGTGCAGTCTGGATGGCGTGCTGTGCCGGCACGTTGGCGCACAGTCGCATATTGGCCAGCAGGCTGATGCCCTCAAGGTAGTCGGAAGCATCCTTTTTCGGGCCGGAGATGGCCATCCAGCCGGCGCGGTAGCCGCACACCCTGTATGCCTTGGAGAGCCCGCTGAAGGTCAGGCACAGGACATGGTCGCCGGTGAGGCTGGCCATGTTCACGTGCACGGCGTCCTCGTACAGGATCTTCTCGTAGATCTCGTCGGCAAAGAGCACCAGCCCGTGCTTTTCCGCGAGTGCCACGATCTTCTTGAGCGTGGCCTCCGGGTAGACCGCTCCGGTGGGATTATTCGGGTTGATGACCACGATCCCTTTGGTCCGCGGTGTGATCTTCGATTCCAGGTCCTCGAGATCCGGCTGCCAGCCCGACTCCTCATCGCACAGGTAATGGACGGGTTTTCCGCTGGCAAGAGCAACGGAGGCGGTCCACAGCGGATAGTCCGGCGTAGGGATGAGCACTTCATCGCCGTCGTCAAGCAGAGCCATGAGGGACATAGTGATGAGTTCGCTGACGCCGTTGCCCAGGTAAATATCGTCAACGTGGATGTTCTGGATCCCGCGCGTCTGGTAGTACTGCGAGACCGCGGTACGGGCGGAGAAGATGCCCCGGGAGTCGCTGTAACCCTGGGCATGCGGCAGGTGGCGGATCATGTCCACCAGGATGGCGTCCGGCGCTTCGAACCCAAACGGCGCAGGATTTCCGATATTCAGTTTGAGGATGCGGTGACCCTCCGCCTCCATCTGCTGGGCGGCCTGAAGAATCGGTCCACGGATGTCGTAAAGGACGTTATGAAGCTTGGTGGACTGCTTGAATTCTGCCATTCATCAAATATGCCATAGGGAGGATGTACTTCCGCTGAGACTTGTCTCACATGGCGTTTCCAGGCTGCCTGCGCATCCGCTGCCTGCATGCTGCCGGAAATGCGCGACGGCGGCGGGCGGACCCGTAAGTCCGGCAGCCGCCGTCGTGCCTCATTCCGAAGGGATTCGAAGACTACTTGACGATGCCCTTGTCCTTGAGCCAGGCAGCCGCTGCGTCCTTTGCATTCTGCTTCTGGCTGCCGCTGACTGCGCGGTTGAGATTGACCAGATCTTCTGTAGTCAGGATCTTGGAAACCGCGTTCAGTGCTTCCTTGGCTGTGTCCGTCATCTTGGCCTTGTTGTAGAGCGGCAGCACCTGCTGGGCCTTGAAGTTGTTTTTAGGGTCGTCAAGAACCACCAGATCGTTGTCCGCGATGGAGGGGGTGGTGGTGTAGATGTCAGCCACCTGGACGTCGTTCTTCAGGAGGGCCTGGAGCGTCAGGTTCCCGCCGCCGTCGCTGAACGGCTGGAGGGCCTTGAGCACGCAGCCGTAGTTCTTCTTCAGCCCGGGGAAGCCATAGGCCCGGGTTTCAAACGTGGCCGGCGCCGCCATGGTCAGGTCCTTGCAGACCTTGGCCAGGTCCTCGACGGACTTCAGCTGGTACTTTTCGGCGGTTGCCTTGGTGACCACCATGGCATCTTTCGACTCGGCCTTGGCCGCTTCAAGCACGCCCAGGCCCTCCGGGAGCTTGTCCGGCAGCGCCTTGAAGATGTCTTCCGCGGCGACTTCGGGGGCTTCCGCGTCCACATGGGACAGCAGATTTCCGGAGTAGTCCGGAACCAGATCAATGGAACCGTCCTGAACGGCCTTGAAATAGATCTCGCGCGATCCGATGTTGGGCTTGGTGGTGGCGGTCACCCCGGCTGCGGTGAGGGCGCCGGCATAGATCTCGGCCACGATCTGGCTCTCCGGGAAGTCGGCCGAACCAACAACAAGGGAACCGCCCGCTGCGCCCGTGGTGGAACCGGTGGTCGATGTGGACAGCGGGTTGCCGCCGCCGCAGGCGCTCAGCGCCATGATGATGCCGACTCCCGCGGCCAGGCCGCCCAGTCCGCGGCGGGTGATCGTAGTGGGGACAGGGTGCTTCATGGGGTGCCTCCTTGAACGACAGCCACGGGTTTCGCGGCTGTGAGATCGTCAGTGGCCTTTTGGCCACCGTTGGGATCGTTGGAAAGTCCGGGTGAAACGAACAGCCTCTGCACACCGGCAAGGATCAGATCCACTGCGATGGCGAGGGCAGCGATGAGGAGGGACCCCGCCAGCATCCGGGGGAAGTCCTGCAGGACTAGACCGTCGAAGAGGTAGCGCCCCAGCCCGCCGAGCGGCAGATAGGCCACGACGGACACAGTTGCAATGACCTGCAGGATGGCGGTCCGGATGCCGCCGAACATCACCTGCAGGCCGTTGGGTACTTCCACCAGGAACAGGATCTGGAGTTCGGTCATACCCACGGCCCTCGCGGCGTCCACAACCGTGCGGTCCACGCTGGAGATGCCGGCGTATGTGCCCGCCAGAAGCGGGGGGACAGTCAGGATCACCAAGGCCCAGACTGGAGGCATAATGCCACTGCCTGCGAGCAGCGCAAACAGCACCAGCAGGCCAAGCGTGGGCAGCGCACGCAGGGCACCGGCAACGGCCACTGCCACGACCCGTCCGCGCCCCGTGTGCCCGATGTACAGTCCCACCGGAACCGCGATGGCCCCGGCAATCACCAGGACCAGCCCGCTGTACTGCAGATGTTCCGCCAGCCGGACGGGGATTCCGGAACTGCCGGACCAGTGCGCCGGATCGGCGATCCAGGCGAAGGTGTCAGTGAAGATGTTGCTCATGCGCCGCCCCCCGCGTGGATCCGGGCCTCGGCGAT
Source organism: Micrococcaceae bacterium Sec5.7 (assembly GCA_039636785.1). Lineage (NCBI taxonomy): Bacteria > Bacillati > Actinomycetota > Actinomycetes > Micrococcales > Micrococcaceae > Micrococcaceae bacterium Sec5.7. The sequence goes on from CP144169.1 coordinate 2,644,402, forward strand.
GAATTCCGCGCCGGACTTTTGGGCCGGCTTCGACGGCGTCGCTGACACCCGCGTCCACGGAGTCAGGAGCCGCTCGAGCACGACCAACAGTGAGTCCATCAGCAACGCGAGCAGCAGAATGGCGACAATGCCAACCACGACTTCGGTAATAAACGTCCGCTGTAGACCGTCGGTAAACAGCATTCCCAGATTCCCGACGCCGAGCAGCGCGGCAACACTCACCAGCGAGATGTTGCTGACGGATACCACCCGGAGCCCGGCAAACAGCACGGGCAATGAAAGAGGCAAATCAATCTGCAGGAAACGGGCCGCGGGTCTGTACCCCATGGCCACTGCCGCCTGCCGGAGGTTCTCATCCACCGAGTCAAAAGCGTCCATGGCGGCACGGACCAGCAGCGCCACGGCATAGATGGTCAGCGCCACAATCACATTGACGGGATCCAGGATCCTGGTGCCAAGGATCGAAGGCAGGATGATAAAAAGTGCCAGCGAGGGGATGGTGTACAACAAAGAGCTGGCGGTGACCACCACAGAACGGAGGGTGGCGTTCCTACGGGCAAACTGAGCCAGCGGAACGGAGATCAGCAGTCCCAAAACCATGGGGATCAATGCCAGGGCAAGGTGTTGGCCGGCCCTCTCGAAGACCATGCCGCTGTTGGACAGCAACCATTCCATCAGAAGGCACCCTGCCGGACCTTGCGGGCCGATTCGATCAAGGCAAGGACCTCGGCTGCCCGGATAACACCGGCTACCCTTCCTTCGTGGTCCACGGCAACGCCCAGGCCTGACGGCGAGGACAGCGCAGCATCCAGTGCACGGCGAAGGCTTTCGCCCTGCCGGAAAAGGGACCCGCCGGGAATAAGTCCGGTATCCGTGCCCGGACTTGCCCAGCCGAGCGGGCGGGTGCCGGCGTCCACTACGAGCTGCCAGTCGTTTGCCGCCGCCGGGTCCGCAACAGCACCGTTCTCCCCCCTGATGATTGTGGGCACCGGATGGACGGCGACGCCGTCGGACGCCGTGAACCCAAGGTGACGGAAGCCCCGGTCCCTGCCCACAAACGATGCTACAAAATCATTGGCCGGCGCCCGGAGGATTTCCTCCGGGGTGGCGTACTGCGCGAGCTTTCCCCCGACGGCAAACACGGCCACTTTGTCGCCCAGGACGGTGGCCTCATCAATATCGTGCGTGACAAAAACGATGGTCTTGGCCAGATCACGCTGCAGCCGGAGCAGTTCCTGCTGCAGTTCGTCGCGCACCACGGGGTCAACGGCGCTGAAGGGTTCGTCCATCAGCAACACGGGCGGATCGGCGGCGAGCGCACGCGCCACGCCCACCCTCTGCTGCTGCCCGCCGGAAAGCTGGGAGGGGTACCGTTTGCCGAGCACGGAAGCAAGCCCGACGACGTCGAGCAGCTCTTCAGCGCGCTTGCGGGCTTCCGCTTTGGAGGCGCCGTTCAGGCGCGGCACGGTTGCGATGTTGTCCAGCACTGAACGGTGCGGCATCAGTCCGGAGGACTGCATGACGTAGCCCATGGACCGGCGGAGCCCGGCGGCAGGCTCGGAGGTGACGTCCTTGCCGCCCACCGTGATGGTGCCGGAGGTCGGCTCAACCATCCGGTTTATCATCCGCAATGATGTGGTCTTTCCACAGCCCGATGGCCCCACAAAAACCGTAATGGAGCCCTTGTCAATGGACATGCTCAACTGATCCACGGCCGGCAGCCCGCTCTGGTACTGCTTGGTGACGCTCCGGAATTCAATCATTGCATCAGCCATTCCCGGGCTTACCTTACTGTTGGGCTGCAACTTCGGACGATCAAGCGAACTGATCATAAGCACGCTGATTTTTCACTGTAAAGCGTGTCTTGACTTAGCGTAACCAAAGCCCGCGGCAAAGGAACCGCAGACGTGGCAACCGTAATCATTCGGAAACACCCGCGGTCCGGATGGGCGGACAGCTGCGGATTCGGAATTCTTGTCCGGATACGGCCGCATTCGGGCCATCTAAGCGGCCGTATCCGGACAAGAACTTCACGGGTGGGTCAGCGTTTCCGCCGCTTCCCGTGCCTGTCCTCAGCGCGTTCGGCGGTGGTCCGTTGGGCGGAGCGCTGGCTCCTGCTCGCCACCGCCACCTTCTGGTGCCACTCCCGCTGGTACTCCCTGCGGGCTGCAGCATCGTGCTTACGGTTCAAGGCCGCGAGTTCGCGCTGCAGCTTCAAATAGCTGGACCAGCGCCGCGTGCCCAGGGATTCGTCGGCGAGCGCCGCCTGCACCGCGCAGCCAGGCTCCTGATCATGTGCACAATCTGAAAAGCGGCATTGGCCGAACAGCTCTTCCAGATCCCCGAACATCTCCCCCATGCCGTCGTCGGCATCAAAGAGCCCGAACCCACGCACGCCGGGGGTGTCCATCAGCACCCCACCGCCAGGAAGAGGTACCAGTTCGCGTGATGTGGTGGTGTGCTTGCCCTTGCCGTCGCCCGCCCTGACACCACCGGTTTCCTGTACGTCGTAGCCCACCAGTGCATTGATGAGGGTGGACTTGCCAGCACCGGACGGGCCAAGAAGCACCAGCGTCCCGCCAGGTGGAAGGTGCCGCAGCAGCTCGTCGAGGCCGTCCCCCTGCTCGGCCGAGGTGGTGACCACGTCCACGCCCGCCGCCTGCAGGATCACCTGCCCGACGACGTCGTCCGCTATGTCAGCCAGATCCGCCTTGGTGATGATCACCAGAGGCGTTGCGCCCGAATCCCAGGCGGCGACCAGCGTGCGTTCGAGTCTGTTGTGTGTGAGCGGCCGGTCCACCGGGACCACGACACCCACCACATCAATGTTGGCCCCCAGGACCTGGGCTTCGGATGATGCCCCGAAGGCACGCTTGCGGCTCAGTTTCGACTGCCGCGGCAGCACACCCACAATCTCGCGGTCGCCGGCCCGGTTGGGCCCCAGCCACACCCAGTCCCCCGTTGCCGGGACGTCGGCGGCGAGCGGGTAGCTCAGATGGAGGACTTCGTCCGCGGCGGCGACGAGCAAGCGGCTGCGGTCGACACGGACCACCCGGCCCGGGGTTTCGCCGTTGCGGACCGGGTTGGCGGCGAAGAATTCAGCTGTGGCATGGGTGTAGCCGTAGTGGACGGGGCCCGCCGGCACAGCGCCGGACCGCGCAGGGAGCCGGGCTTCGGAAAGGATTTGTGCGTCGGGAAAGGCGGTCAGCGATTGACCGGAAAGTATTTTCACTGTGAAACCTCTGATGAGGCCCCGCGGCACCGTCTAGCGGGTGCGGAGAACCGGGGCAGGAGTAATGATGTGGTTTTTGCTGATGCGCTGAGCGCGCAGGGATATTGCAATCATCATTTCCACCTCCCCGTTCCCTTGATGCCGGCGCATTGCCCGGCGGCTTCATCCAGAATAGCCAGCCTTCCACCGGCCTGGCTAGCGAAATTTCAGGAAAGTTTGCCGTTGACCGGCCGCTCGCTGTGGAGCCGGAGCGCCGCGTCCACGAGGGATACCCGGTTCAGCCCCTCAACATCGCTGAGCGTTATCCAGGCGGCGTGGGTGGTGCTGCCGTCCACCTCATGGCTCAGTTCGCCCCCGGTGACGGTGGCCTCATAAACGAGACGCAGTGACTGGAGGGCCCGGTCCCCTCCGTCGAGGCGGGTGCCGGCCGGCCAATGGCCGACGTCGATTCCCAGCAAGGGGCCGATCTCGGCGTGGTATCCCGTCTCCTCAAAGATCTCCCGCCTGCATCCGTCCACCGGGTGCTCGGCAAGATCCAGGCCGCCGCCAGGCAGCGTCCAGCCCTCTTTGCCGTCCTGCTTCCAGTACGCCAGGAGGATGGCTCCATCGCGGATGATGACGCCGTAGGCAGCGGGACGGGTATCGAATTGCACACTCATGGAAACAGCGTAACGCTGAGGATGCTGCCCGGGGACGGCCCCCGGTCGGGAACTCCACCGCGGGGCTGCAGTTCAACAGCCGGCTGCAGGTCAGCGCCGGATTACAGCCCGGCAGCTGCCGCCGGGCCCTTTTCCACCGGCCCAAGATGGGCTTCCTTTCGGAGTTCGACGGCGGTGCCTGACTTTTCGAGCTCCAGCACCTTGATGGAATTGGCGCCCTTACGGATCAGCGGCGCCGGGACATACAGCGTGACCTGCGGCCCGATGCTCCAGTAGCGTCCCAACAGGAAGCCGTTGATCCAGACAAACCCCTTGCCGAAACCGGGGAGTGCCAGATATGTATCGGCCGGAGCCTCGGCCTGGAACTCTGCGGACGCGAGCCTACCGAGCTCCGCATCGCCCCACTCGGTGAGCGCCACCGGAGTCTGCGTCCAGTGGAACGTATATCGCTGGTTGACCAGGACACCGCCCAGGATCCCCTTGCCGTGACCGGTGAGGGGGCCGTAGTTGATCCGGCCCTGGTTCTCCACCAGGATCTCCAGCTTTACGGACACACCGGTGCCGGTGACCTTCAGCCCCTCAGCCGCATTGACGTCGTCGAGGATCCCGGCAAACTCACCGTCCACCCAGATGTGCGCACGGTCGTTCAGGCCTAAGATCCGCAGCGGCGTTTCCGCCGGCTTGTCCGGCAGCCCCGGCAGTATGGCTGCGGCTGAGTAGAGCACCATGCCGGCGTCCAGGCCCAGCTGCTCGAAGGACAGCGGTTTGACACTGGCGACCGGCTCGCCGGCCTCGCGGACCATGTCAAGGAGCCCGGTTCCCTGGGTCACGGGCAGCGTCTGAGCCTGCAGCACCGCTGCCGGCTCAAGAAGCTCCGGCGCCAGTTCCGGCAGTTCGTCGAGGCCCTGGGCTCGGAAGAATTCCGCCCGGAGTGCATGGAACTTCGGTGTCAGGGCACCGTTTTCCGCGATCGGGGCGTCGGAGTCGTAGCTGGTCACCGTGGGCTGGAGTTTCTTGCCGTCGTGGTTGCTTCCGGACCACAGCCCGAAGTTGGTGCCGCCGTGCGCCATGTAGATGCACACGGATCCGTCCAGGTCCAGGATTTTGCGGGTTTCACCGGCGGCTTCCGCAACATCGCGTACATGGTGGTGCTCGGTCCAGTGGTCGAACCAGCCGCCCCAGAATTCCACATTGAAAAAGGGTTCGCCCGGCCTGCGGCGCTGCCAGGTGGCCACGGCTTCGTCGCCGCGGCTGCCCAGCGTGGCCGTAGCCCACGTGCCTTCGATGGCGCCGCCGTCGAGGAAGTAGTCGTTGCCGCCGTCGGCCGTGAAGAGCAGTTCGGTGATACCGCGTTCCTCGAGGACCCTGCGGTTCCAGCGGATGTAGTCGTGATCATCGCCGTAGCTGCCGTATTCGTTCTCGATCTGCACGGCCACCACCGGGCCGCCGTCGGGTGTCTGGCGGCTGGCGATGATGGGCAACAGCACGTCAAACCAATCTTCGACGGCGGAGGTGAAAACAGGATCAAGGCATCGCAGGCCGATTCCCGGAATCCCCGTCAGCCAGGCAGGGAACCCGCCGTTATCCCACTCGGCACAGATGTACGGGCCCGGACGGACGATGACGTCCAGCCCTTCCGCGGCGGACAGATCGATGAAGCGGCCCAGGTCCCGCCAGCCGCTGAAATCCGGTGTCTGGTCCTGCCGGGGCTGGTGGAAATTCCACGCAACGTAGGTGTCCACTGTATTGGCACCCATCGCCTTGAGCCTCGCGAGCCTGTCCTGCCACTGGTCCGGATGCACCCGGAAATAGTGGATGGCGCCCGCCAGGATCCGGTGCGGTTCACCGGCACGGAAAAGGGCGGACTCGTGGTAGCTCAGGATCGCTTCAGGCATGTGATCCACGCTACAACGTTTCACTATGTCCCAGAAACGCACAAAGTCTTACAGTGGGACTGTGACGAATCTGGAAGCCAGTCCGCAGCAGGAAGTCTGTCCGCCCGGAAGCCCGGAAGGCCGTGCTGGAACCGGCCCTTGCCTGCAGCTCTGGCCGGAACGCGAAGTTCCGCTGGGCGGCGTGCGGGGAATGACAGTCTTCCGCACGCTGCCACAGCGCGGCCTGCCGACTGTGGGCGCCTGGTGTTTCCTGGACAGCTTCGGCCCGGACCGCGTGGCCATGTCCGTCCTGCCGCACCCGCACACCGGGCTGCAGACCGTCACGTGGCCGCTCGTCGGCAACGTCCGGCACCGCGACAGCGTGGGCAGCGACGTGGTGGTGCGGCCCGGCGAGCTGAACATCATGACTGCCGGCAACGGCGTCTCGCATTCCGAGTTTGCGGTATTGCCCGGACAGCCCGACGGCGATGCGCCCATTCCGGTGCAGCGCGGCCTGCAGCTCTGGGTGGCGTTGCCGGACGGAGAACGCAACAGGCCACCGGCTTTTGAACAGCACCGCGAGCTGCCCACCGTCAGCGGCGAGGGGTTCACCGCAACCGTGATGGTGGGCGGATTCGCCGGAGCCACTTCACCGGCAACCATGTACTCCCCCGTTGTCGGCGCCGACATCGCTTGCGACGGTCCGGCACGGCTTCCGCTGAACCACAGATTCGAGCACGCTGTCCTGGTGCTCGACGGCGGCCTGACGCTGGATGGGGAGGAAGTCCTCCCGGGGCCGCTGGGCTACCTGGGAACAGGCCGCTCGTCGCTGGATTTTGAGGCCCTTCCCGGGACGCGGTTCATCCTGATCGGCGGGGAACCGTTCCGGGAGGAGCTGCTGATGTGGTGGAACTTTGTGGGCCGCACCCACGATGAAGTGGCCCAGGCACGCGAGGATTGGGAAGCACAGGCCGGGCTGGAAGACTCGCCAGCCGCGGCCGCGCGTTTTGGCCTGGTCAAGGGCCACGGGCCCGACGCCGGTGCTGAAGCCGGGCGGATTCCCGCGCCGACCATGCCCGGAGTCCGGCTCAGACCCCGGACCCGCTCGTAAGAAGGGACCCGCACATAGGAAGGGACCCGCCTGGCTAAAGCCTGGCTTCAGCCCTGCTCTGCCACCAGCTGCATGACGCCGAAGACCGGCTCCTGATCCAATACCCGGACGTCGGTGATGCCCTTGTCAGCGAGGTGCGTCCGGAACGAGTCCTGCAGCCGGACCACGTTCATGCCCAGCCCGCTGCCCAGAATGACGGGCCCGTCGATGCCGAGCCTCCGGAGAGCCTGTTCCGCCAGCCCGGCCAGATCGCGGCCCGCCTGGTCCACCAGTTCCTGGCTGACCGCATGGCCCGCGTCCGCTGCCTCCACCACAAGGCGCGCCTGTTGTGCCCAATAGCGCCGGCCCGTGGCCGCGGAATGGAAGAGCGCTATGAGCTTGTTCGGATCGCCCACGCCGCATGACTCCAGAAGCGCTGTGGTGAGCTGATCGGCGTCGAGTCCTTGATTCATCCGTCGGAGGCTGTGCCGCACGGCCTCACGGCCAAGCCAGTAACCGCTGCCTTCGTCGCCCAGGAGGTAGCCCCAGCCGCCGGCCCGGGCCTCCTCTCCGCCTTCGTTCTTGCCCCACGCAGCCGAACCTGTGCCGGCAATAACGGCGACACCTGTGCTGGCGCGTCCCGCAGCCAGCAAGAGGCGCGAATCATGCACCACCGTGATTTTGGCGCCGGGGACGTGCGGTTCGATCAGGGCCGCGAGCGCGGCTGCGTCGTCGTCGGTGTCAATGCCGCCGGCGCCGGCGTATACCTGGGCAACATTGCCGCCGCCGATCTTTGCAAAAAGCTCTGCCAGATGCAGTGCTGCTTCCTCGCAGCTGACATTCTGGACATTGGAGCTTCCGGCGATTTCATCGGCGGCCACGTGTCCGTCCTCGAAACGGACTCCGCGCGTTTTGGTTCCTCCGATGTCCAGGCCGATCACCACGCCAAGGGCCGTGGCGCCGACAGACGGAACAGATGGGGCTGCCTGTGGGTTGTCAGAATTAGTCACGTGACCAGAGTACTGAGTCGTCTCAAGGAGTCAGCAATGCCGCACGCCATATTCGGTACCCGAATCATCGCCGCTCCCATGGCGGGAGGCACCTCAACGCCCGCTTACATCCAGGCCGTCCACAATGCCGGAGGCCTGGGGTTCCTTGCTGCCGGCTACAAAACGGTCCAGGGGATGGCAGAGGAAATCCAGGCAGCCCGCGCCCTGGGGGCGAGGTTCGGCATGAATGTTTTTGTGCCGGACCGTTCCCAGCTGAATCCGCCGCCGGCGGTGCGGATGCAACTGGAGGCTTATCGCTCCGCTTTGGCGGCAGACGCCAGGCGCTACCGTGTGAAGCTGCCGCCCCTGCGCCTGGATGATGATGACGCTTGGCAGGCCAAGATCGACGCTCTGCTCGAGGATCCCGTGGAACTCATCAGTTTTACATTCGGACTTCCCGGCGCCGGCATCGTTTCCGCTCTGAAGCGCGCCGGCTCAGCGGTCATCGCCACGGTCACCGGCACCGCGGAGGCAGAAATGGCCGCCGAACAGGGCATTGATGCCCTCGTAGTCCAGCACAGCAGCGCCGGCGGACACAATGGCGCTTTTCTGACCGCGGGCAGTTCAGGCACTTCACTTACGACGGCGGAGCTGGTCACCGAGGTCCGGGCCGCCGTCGGGCTTCCCCTGATTGCCGCTGGCGGCATTATGGACGCCGGCGCCGTGAAATCGATACTGGCTGCCGGCGCGGAAGCGGCACAGCTCGGAACCGCTCTCCTCCGAACCGATGAAAGCGGCGCCCGGCAGCTGCACAAGGACGCATTGGCAGACCCCGCCTTCACAAAAACGCAGCTGACCCGCGCCTTCACCGGACGCCGGGCGCGGGCCCTGGTCAATGAATTTCTCCGGGACCATGCCGATGCCCCGGAGGGGTATCCGGCTATCCATCACCTGACCGCGCCTCTGCGTGCAGCCGCTGCGGCGGCCGGGGACTCCGAGCGTCTGAACCTGTGGGCGGGCACCGGCTGGCAGAATTCGAAGGCGGGTCCTGTGGCGGAGGTAGTCAGCGGAATTGTGAGCGGGCTGTAACCAGTCCGGCCAGCAAGGCCGGGCCCTCGTTCAGCACCAGCTCGCGGAACAGACGGACCTGATCCGGCTCCGCATCCGGGCCTGTACGGCGTTCGCGCCAGGCCAGTCCTATTTCCCTGTAGGCAAGGCTCGACTCCAGCTCAATCTCCACCCATCCGAGGTTCCCGGTGTGCGGTGTGACCTGGCGCCCGGGCCCGTTGCCCCCCGGAGGCAGAATGCTCACTCCCAGCCCCGCCGACACGAGGCCGCGGACGGTATGTGAATCCTGGCTTTCGAAAGCAACGCGCGGCCTGAAACCCGCCTCGCGGAACAGCGCATCCGTCAAAGACCGCATTCCGTATCCGGAACCCAGTGCCACAAACGGGTCCTTTCGGATCTCCCGGATCCGGACACTCCGCCGGCCGGCCAGTGGGTGTTCGTGGTGCACCACCAGGCGCAGCGGCTCCCGGTACAGCGACGCGGACGCGATGGTCCGGCTGGCCGGGGCAACAGGTGCGGTCAGTACCATGTCCGCCACCCCCGAGGCCAGCTCCGCCAAGCAGCCATCGCGGGCACCCTGGTTGAGATCGAAGGCGGTTTCCGGATGGCGGCTGCGGAAGGCGCTGATGAGCAGTGGCACGGTTGCTTCGCCGAAGGTGTGCTGGAAGGACACCGCAATCCGGCCGCGCACCACTTCCGACTCGTGACGGACCAGATCCAGCCCGGTCCGGAACCCGGTCAACGCCGACTCAATGTACGGAAGCAGCGCCCTGGCGGCGGGCGTCAGCCGCACACCCCTGCCGTCACGGATCAGCAGCTCGGTTCCGACGATGGCGCTGGCCCTGGCCAGCGCCCGGCTCACGGTGGACTGCGGGACGCCAAGCAATTCAGCCGTTTCGGTGATGTGCTGTGTGCGCCCGAGCTCCGCAAGCAAGGGCAGGAGTGGCAACAGCTGGACCAGCTGTTTGTGTTCGGCGTCCATGTCGCTCCGCTCCCGGCTATTTTGAATCAATCCGTATTTGGCATGAATTTTACATGAATCATGCATTGGATGCATGCCTGATCGTGCGCTTACGCTGGAACCATGCCAAAGTATTCAAGACTGCCCGGCCCGGATCACCACCGGAAGCAGCCCCTGTGGGACGGCCATCCCAAGGGATCGGCCGCGTACGGAAAGATCCTGATCGGGCTGGCATTTGCCGGTGTTGCCACCTTTGCCCAGCTGTACTCCACGCAGGCCGTACTGCCCATCATCGCGTCCGACCTTGAGATCACGGCCGCCGAAGCAGCCCTGACAATCTCCCTCGCCACGGTGGGGCTTGCCGTCACGGTCATCCCCTGGTCTTTCCTCGCTGACAGGATCGGGCGGGTCCGGGCCATGACGTTGGGCATCTCAGCTGCCACGGCCTTGAGCCTCATGGTTCCCCTTACCTCCACGTTCGGCATGCTCCTGGGCCTGCGGTTGCTTGAAGGCATGGCGCTGGGTGGCATCCCGGCAATTGCGATCGCTTACCTGAACGAGGAGGTAAGCAAAGCCCATACTGCTGTGGCTGCGGGCAGCTACGTCGCCGGCACAACCCTCGGAGGACTTGCCGGCCGGCTTGTGGCGGGGCCGGTTGGCGAGCTGTGGGGCTGGCGGGCTGCAGCACTGGCCGTATCGGTGCTTGCAACCGCGGCGGCCGTGCTGTTTCTGGTGATGGTTCCGAAAGCTCGCGGCTTCACCCCAGCCAAGGCGAGCGGCCTGAAGGGTGCAGCCAGGACCCTCACGAGCCATACGCGCAACCCGCGGCTGCTGGCACTGTACATCCAGGCGTTTCTGCTGATGGGCGGCTTTGTGGCCGTGTACAACTTCCTTGGCTTCCGACTCTCCGGGGAGCCCTTCAGCCTCCCCGCCACTGTCATCAGCCTGATTTTCCTGGCCTACCTGTCGTGGACGGTCTCCTCGCGCTGGGCAGCCGGCCTCACCCTGCGCTTCGGGCGGCGGAACATCCTGTTGGCAGGCATCGCCCTGATGATCGTCGGACTGGCCTTTACGCTGACCCAGCTGCTGGCTCTGATCCTCGCGGGACTGCTGGTGTTCACCGGCGGATTCTTCGCCGCACACAGCATCGGCGCCGGCTGGACCGGCACCATAGCAACCACCGGCCGTGCCCAGGCTGCCTCCCTCTACAATCTGGCCTATTACCTCGGCTCCAGCATCATCGGCTGGGCAGGAGGACTGGTGTTCCAATCACTCGGATGGACGGCCCTCGCCGTGACCGTAATAGCGCTGGCATGTACGACGGCGGTGATCATCGCCGTCGTACACCCTCCATCCTTGCGGGGAATCCCAAGTAGCTCGCAGTAGATGTCGTTCAGAGGCGTCTAAACGACATCTACTGCGACCCAGTTGGGTTGGCAGTGCTCAGCGCGTGCCCTCGATCGCCTGAACCAGATCCGCCAGAATATCCGCGGCATCTTCCAATCCCACGGACAGCCTCAGCAGGCTTGCATGCGGCTTCGCCTCGGCAGCCACGGGCCTGTGCGTCAGGCCGGCGGGGTGCTGGATCAGGGTGTCGATCCCGCCAAGGGAAACTGCGTGGGTGATCAGCCGGACCGCCCCGGGGATCCGCTCGGCATGCGCGGCGCTCTCAAGCTCAAAGGACATCAGCGAGCCGGGACCGGACATCTGCGTGCCTATGAGCCCCAGCGGGTCGCACTCCGGCAGTCCCGGGTAGCGGACCGTCTTCACCAGCTCATGTTCGGCCAGAGCGGCAGCGATCTTGTGGGCGCTGGACTGCTGCGCGCGGACCCGGACCGGCAGGGTGGCAAGCCCCCGGTGCAGCAGATACGCCGGCCACGGAGTAAGGATGCCGCCCGTCACCGCACGGACCTGGCGCAGGCGGGTGGTCCAGTCCGGTGCTGCGGCGATCACCCCGCCCATGGCGTCGCCGTGGCCGCCGAGGAACTTGGTGGCGCTGTGCAGCACCATTGCGGCACCGTGCTTCATCGGTTGCTGCAGCACCGGGCTGGCAAAAGTGTTGTCCACGAGCACCGGCACACCGTCTGCTGCGGCCACCAGCCGGGCGATGTCCACCAGCTCCAGGCTGGGGTTTGCCGGCGTCTCCACAATCACCAGGCCCGTGTCGGTACGGAGTGCAGCGTGGACGCCATCCGCCGTTGCGAATGTCACCTCGGTGCCCAAAATCCCGGCCGCCAGCACGTGGTCCGTCCCGCCATACAAGGGACGGACAGCAACCACGTGTTTTTTGCCGCCGGCGACCATTGCCAGCAGCGCGGCGCTCAGCGCGGCCATCCCGGTGGCGAAGGCAACGGCCTCGGGCGTGCCCTCCAGCACCGCGACGCCGGCTTCGAACCGTGCCACCGTAGGGTTCCACAGGCGCTGGTACACCGTGCTCTGGCCTTCAAGATGGACGCCGCCGGTGGCCATCTGTTCGTAGGCCTGGCCGCCGTCGTGAACGGACGGAAGGGGTGCCGTGGTGGACAAATCGATGGGCACAGCATGGACACCCTGTTCGGTAAGTCCGTCGCGGCCGGCGTGGACTGCCAGTGAGTCGAGAGAAAGCACGGTACTCCTTATGAATTATTCACCATTGAATGCCGCAAGTATCTTGCAATAATTCGGAGATTTACAGGGCTCATGAATGGATCGGCCGGAATAGGGCGTCTAGGATGAACACAGAACACTTTGAGGAGGATCCGTGAGCAGCAGCGCGAAGAATATTCGGCCTGGATCGGTAAACAACGAGCCGCTGGATGCCATAGATGAACGGCTTCTGGCCGCCTTGGTGGACGATGCCAGGATTTCGAATAAGCAGCTGGCTGAGCTAGTGGGCATCGCGCCATCAACCGCGCTGATGCGCACCCGGGCCCTGTCCGAACGCGGGATAGTCCTGGGCTTCGAGGCGAAGCTGAGCCTGTCCGCAATCGGCCGCTCGGTGCAGGCCCTGGTGGCTGTCCGGCTCCGCGCCCACGACCGGGACCAGATCGACCGGTTCACGGCGCGTGTCCCCAAGCTCCCGGCCGTGCTCTCCACCTTCCACACCTCAGGATCAGTGGACTACCTGCTGCACATCGCCGTAGCCACCACGGAGGATCTGCGTGACTGGGTGCTGGACAACCTGGCTACAGATCCGGTGGTGGGCCACACCGAGACCACTCTGGTGTTCGACCACATCCAGGGCAACCACGGACCGCTGCCGGACTAGCCAGCTAGCGCCAGACGATCAGCCCCGAATGGGCAGCGCCCATCACACCACTGCGCAGCTCATTCAGTTCTTCACGACGGCGGATGGCGGCGTGCTGCCGTTCAGCCCACCCCTCCGGAATCACACGGCGTTGTTCGGCCCAGCGCACTAAGCCGGCTCCCACCCGGGTGGCCGCCGTTTCAAGGACGGATGGCCTGCGGTACGCGTTGCACCGCGCGGAGCGGGTGATGGTGATGGTGCTCATGGCTCTTTCCTTTCGGGTTCTTGGCCTGCTTTGCTTTCTTTGAGTGATTTGTCTGCTTTGCGTGAAGTGCGACTTCCTGCCGAAGCGGGGACGCCAAGAATGGGGAAGGCATTGAAGTGCAGCTGGACGGGCCGGGCGCCGTCCTGTTCACCTTCACACCGGATCTCCTCCAGCAGCCGGTCACCGTAGGCCTCCATGGACCGTGCGTAGCGCGCCAGCTGATCTGCGTTCATTCGTGCGTTTGCGGTGTTGACTGTGGAGGCCTGCAGCCAGTCGGCCTCCAGGGCATCGATGCCGTGGGCCATGAAGTCGGCGAGGACCGACTGTCGACTGTGTTCGAATTCCCGGCTGACCAGACGCGACGCCTCTTCCGTCGCGGGCGACGTTGCCAGCTCGGGCGAGTAGATCTGGATGGCCCCGCGGGGACGTTCCCACCAGCGTTCCCGAGCCGTCCCCTTGCCCTCCACTTCGCGGACAAAGTCGTGCTTGGCCAACTGGCGGAGGTGGTAGCTGGTGGAACCACTGGATTCATCCAGGAGCTCCCCCAGGCTGCAGGCTGTCTGGGCGCCGTAGCGGGAAAGCATCTCCAGAATCTGGACCCGCAGGGGATGTGCCAGCGCCTTGAGCGACGCGGTGTCTATCTTGCGCACGGGGAACTGAAGTTCAGCGGTGTCCGCGGAGGCATTCTGCGGTGTTGTTTCCATGGCAAAAGGCTACGCTTACAAAGAATCCTTTGCAAGGGTTTATTTGCAACGGCTTCTTTGCAATGGTTTCTTTGCAGTTACTTGATGGTGACTTGGCGCGTGCCCGCTGCTTTGCGCATGCCCGCTGCTTGGCGCGTTCCCGCTACTTTGTGAGGGCTCCACGCAGGGTGACAGCTGCGAGCGCAATGGCTGCCGCTCCGCAGAGCACCACAAATCCGGTGACCGAAGCCTGCAGGCCATATGCCGCCGTCGCAAATCCCAAGCCAACCACCGGAAGCGCGCTTCCGAGGTAGGTGATGACGTATACGGTGCTGATGATCTGCGCGTGGTGTGATGCCTCCACCTTCCCGGCCACGTCGTTGAACACCGTCCGGAACGCAACTCCCTGGCCCAGACCGGCCGCAACGCTCGCCGCGATCAGCAGGAAGGGGTTGCTCCAGGCCGCAGCCGCGGCGATGAGGAGGACCGAAACAGCCAGCACGGCCAGCCCCACGGGGACCACCAACCTGCCCCGGACAGCCAGCAGCTGGCTCAGCGCTGAAGCTCCGAGTGTCAGTCCGGCCAGCACACCGATCAGGGGCCGGGAGTCCGCCTGGACTATCTGCGCAAAGTAGCCGGGTGCCAGAGACAGGCAAAAGCCAAAGACGGTAAAGCTCAGAAATCCGACGGCGGCAGCCAGCCAGAATGCGCCCCGTGCCTCCCTGGACACGGATGGCCGGCGCGGCGCCAGCGCCGTCAGCGGTCGCAGGCCGGCGGCAGGCCTAATGGCGGGCCGGGCCTTGAGCAGGTAGAGAGGCACGAGCAATGCCACCAGGATCACGGAATGCACGTAATAGGGCGCTGACGTGGGGCCGGGAAGGAGGGAAAGCACGCCGCCGATTGCCGGCCCCGCAGCCACTCCCCCGGCGGAGGCCAGCAGCGTGAACCGCGAGGCCCACTCTGGACGGGCGGGCAGCAGTTCCCGCAGGGCCGCGGAACTGGCGCCTGTTGCCAGTGCAACTCCCACACCCTGCAGGGCGCGGCCGGCTGAAAGCATCAGCAGGTTGTCCGCGTTGGCGAAAACGAATCCTCCGGTGAGGCCCACCAGTACGGCGAGCAGCAGTGCCGCACGGCGTCCGATGTGGTCCGACCAGTGGCCCGCCAGCATCAGCGTGGACACCAGGGCCACAACGTAGGTGGCGAAGGCAACGGTGATGCCGAGCGTGGTGATGCCCAGTTTCGCCTGAAGCAGCGGGTAGAGGGGTGTGGCGAGATTCGCCCCCACGAGGAGCGAGAAGATCACTGCTCCGGCCATAACCAGCCGTGCCGTAGTGGATGCATCCCAACCCCGGCGCCCGGCGGTGGCCGGGCGCATGCGGAGTTCGCTGAAGACAGTCATGTCCGTGCCTTTGCCTGAAATTCCGGGGCGCCGGTCCTTGTAGGACGGGCTCTCCGGACGAAAGATTGATATCTACAGACTGCGGCATGAATGCTCTATCCAACAGAAATTCATGTCAAGATTGATCAAAAGAGTCAATGATCCCATGTCTGAATGAACCGGAGTGACGATTTGAACAGTCTCGATTCCACCGACCTGAAGATCCTGCTGGAACTCATCCGCGATCCCCGGATCCAGATCGGCGAACTAAGCGATGCTCTGGGCATTGCCCGGAACACGGCACAGTCGCGGGTGCGCCGGATGCTCCGCTCCGGTCTGCTCCACGACGGCGGACGCGAGATTGATCTCGAGGCAGTGGGTTACGACGTCGTCGCCTTCGTAACGATCGAAGTAACCCACCGCGAACTCGACGGCGTTGTGGGTGCCCTGCGTCTGATCGCTCAGGTTCTCGAGGTCCATGAGATCTCCGGCCGGGGCGACGTCTGGTGCCGCGT
The DNA here is from genome assembly GCA_039636785.1 of Micrococcaceae bacterium Sec5.7. Taxonomy (NCBI): domain Bacteria; kingdom Bacillati; phylum Actinomycetota; class Actinomycetes; order Micrococcales; family Micrococcaceae; species Micrococcaceae bacterium Sec5.7. The sequence continues at coordinate 2,660,342 of CP144169.1, forward strand.
TGTTGCCACCGATACGCACAATCTCCAGGCGGCCCTGCGGTCGATTCTCCGGGTCAAGGGCGTGATCCGCACCGAGACCGTGCTGGCACTCCACACCCATATTCCTTACCGGACCGAACCGCTGATCAGCCGGCTCGCCACCGCCGGAACGGCCCGGTCAACACGTTCAAAGTAAGCGCGGTTGAGCCGCGGTATCGCCGGCCGGGAGGACTAGGATTCGAGCATGGACTGGCTCTCATTTATTTCGCAGATCAACTGGCTGGCCGTACTTCTGGCCTTTGTTTCCAGCATGGCAATCGGCTTTGTCTGGTACATGCCAGCCGTGCTTGGAACCAAGTGGATGGCGGCAATAGGCAAGACCGAAGAAGACCTCAGGAACATTGGCGGAGGCGCTGGTATCTGGATTCCCATGATGGTTGCGGCCGCCCTCACCGCCATTCTGCTGGCGGTGCTCATCAGCAAGCTCGAACTGGACAGCGCAGTGGCCGGCGGCTGGTTCGCACTGGTTCTGGCTGTTGTGTTCCGGGCCGGCGGCCACGTTATCCACAACGGCTTTGCCGGACGTCCTGTTGCCGTGACCCTCATTGATTCGGGTCATGACCTCGTTGCCATGACGGTGGCCGGTGCCATCATCGGAGCCATGTCCTAAGCCCGCACGACGGAGATCTTTGCCTTATGACCATCATTGATAACGCGGTCTACGTTGACGGCGTCCGCAGTGCCGAGCCGGAGAGCCTCGAGCAGACCTTCGAGACCCTTTCCCGGCATGGCGGAATGGCGTGGATCGGGCTGTACAGGCCAACCGCAACCGAGATGGCCGCCGTCGCGAGCGAGTTCGGGCTGCACTCGCTTGCCGTGGAGGATGCGATTTCAGCCCATCAGCGGCCCAAGCTGGAACGCTACGACGACAACCTCTTCACTGTGCTCCGGCCGGCACGCTATCTGGACGACACTGAAACCGTGGAGTTCGGCGAGCTGCACATCTTCACCGGCAGGAATTTCGTGGTGACGATCCGGCACGCGGAAACCGCCGGCGTTGCGCAAGTCCGGCACAGGCTGGAAAGCCGCCCGGATCTGCTCTGCCATGGCCCGGAGGCAGTCCTGTACGCACTCCTGGACCAGGTGGTGGATGATTACGCGCCGGTGGTGGCAGGGCTTGAAAATGATATCGACGAAATTGAGGACCAGCTCTTCAGCGGCGACTCCACGGTGTCCCGACGGATCTATGAGCTGGCCCGCGAAGTCATCCAGTTCCAGCGCGCCATCCATCCCCTACCGGAAATGATGGAACTCCTCAAGCGCGGGTTCGAAAAATACGGTGTGGACGTGGAGCTACGGCGCAGCCTCCGTGACGTGGAGGACCACGTCAAACATGTCATCTCCCGGGCTAATTCATTCCGCGAACTGCTACAGAACGCCCTCACCTTGGACGGGACGCTGACGGCGAACCGGCAGAATGAGGCCAGCGCGGAGCAAAACGAACAGGTCAAGAAGATCTCTTCCTGGGCTGCCATTTTCTTCGCGCCGTCCTTTGTGGCGGGGGTGTACGGCATGAACTTCGACCATATGCCGGAGCTGCACTGGGGACTCGGCTATCCCATGGCCATCGGTCTTATGGCCGGAACAGCCACATTGATGTATACGATATTCAAGAGGAAAGGCTGGCTGTAGCTGATGGACCCCGGGGAGATCAAGGGAGCCCCTGGCTTCCGGCAGAACCCGGCTCCGGAAGCGGCCGCCGACACAGGGCATGCTGGATTCCTCCTCGGCCGCGTCATCAGCCCCGGTTCAGCCCTTCAGCTGGGCGCGTACGGCCTGTTCCCGCCGTCGTCCGTCCAACAGCGGATCCTGACGCCGACTACCCAACCGCTGACCGCCAAAAGTGCCGGCGGCGAACTCCTGTGGATGAGTTTCGCAGAACTCTGCGGTGGCCTGGCTTCCACGGCGGACTACCTCGCGTTGGCCGCGGAGTACAGGACATGGGTGATCGACGATGTTCCTTCACCGGCTGTTGAGTCTTCCGCCGGCACCGCATCTGCATGGCAGCGTTTCAGCAACATGGTGGATGTGGTCTACGACCAGGACATCACTCTGTTCCTGATAGGCATAGGCCCGCTGGACTGGGATGCTGCGGCGTCCGGCCCCACGGGAAGTCGCCCGACGTCACCCGCGGACATGGCCCGGGTCGCCCACACATTGTCCCTGCTCGCACGGGTTCAATCAGCTGACGAGCGTTCCACCGAGGAGATGTCAGGAAGCTAAGCGAAGACGCGCCCGGCACGCGGCGTCGCCGGGCCAGTGAAAAGGGCGTCGCCGGGCCAGTGAAAAGCAGGAGTCAGACTGCCAGCGGCACGGGGTGGATCTCGTCCGCCGGATGTCCTGCCCGCTCGTGAATACGCTGAACAGCGTCCGCGGACGGGGCCTCCGAGAGGCAGTAGACAAGGCCCGCCTCAGGATCTGCCCACGCCCGTTTGAAATCAACGTGTTCATCACCCTGGATTGCGAGGTCTGCGTTATGCGCAGCCAGCAGGTCCTCGGCGGTGATTCCCACCATGTTGCGGTGAACATCCATAAATTCGGCCATGATGTACTCCCAATTGGTTAGTAGAGCAGTGCGGATGCGCTGAGGCTACGCCCGCGCCGCTGTACCGTCAATGGGCCGGAATTGTGCTGAGGCCAAGGTGAAAGCGGTCCAGCTAAAACCGCCTGGAGCGGAGCGAAGTCACGAAATGGAAGAACCCGGCCGGGGCCAATACGCCGTTGGCCCAAGCCGTCGAGGATTGGGTGGACTATTGAGCCGGCGCCGGAGGAAGGCCCCACGGCGCGGGGCCTTCCATTCTTTCGCGGCTAGACCTTCTCGCGGGTGAGGTCTGCAACCGGTTCCCGATCCTTGCGTTCCCGGCGCCAGCGGGGGAAGGCCCAGAACTTGAAGTCCTGCGCCTCCACCCGAAGCTCCGGGCGCTCCTCAGTGTTCGTCTCCCGGCGCCCTTCAGGTTCCCGGGCGGAACCCTTCTTGAAGCTCCGCCGGAAATTCTCGTTCGATGGATAGCACATCACCGACCTCCTTATAACGACTGCCCCTTAATCGTCCTCCCAATACGCTGGCAAGTCGACAGTTCGTCGAGCGGTTTCTAAGGCGGCTGGCTCCGCAGCGAGCTCACGGCCGCTGCAGGAGTGTCCAGGCAACAACGGATCCGTGCCGCGGGCAACCTGTATTCCTGACGTATTTGGCGCCTCGTCCACATAGACTGCCGCTGAAGCACCTCAACCGGCCCAGACCAAGGACGGTGTCATGCCCCCTCGACCCCGACTATCTGACCTTCGAGTATCGGCCGGGATGATCAATCTCGTCCCCACCCTTGACGCCGTGGACCAGGAACTAGCCGATGCCGCCGGGATACTGACCGTGGATGGTCCCAACCTGATCGCCGAGAACCTACAGAACGGCGCCGACCTGACGATCGTTTCATCCTTGGAGATCGCTCCGGAGTACCGCGGACACAAGATCGGCTACACCGTACTGAACGCCATCATCGAAACGGTTGGCCGTGCCGTGGCCCTCGTGCTGCTGCAGGCCGCGCCGATGATCTCCGATGAGGCGCCAGGGAGGGCTCGCCCGAACACGAGACGGCGAACGCCGGCTTAAAAACCTATTGGCAGGGTTTTGGCTTCGAGGAGGTGTCCGGAGGCTACTTCGCTTTTGCGAAAAAGTCCCTGGAGTGATCGCACCGGCCGGGCGCCCATAGGCGGCCGTCGTCGACTGCTTCGCCAGCCACTCCCTTGAGGTGGTGGCTTTGCCTCCTGGAGGAGCTCAGGCTGCCGGGGCCACTACTTTCCATGGGCAGGCTGCTGTACGATCCGGAAATCCAAGCCTGCATTCGGGGTCCGGCGAGGAGTACGCGGAACCCATGGACAAGCACATTAGCCAGGAATAGCCTTAAGCCGTTCGAGAGTGCCCGATGAAGATGGTCCGGGAGTACTTCGAGGAGACAACGCAGGGAGACGAATTCTGGTCTAGCCTCCAGCCAGGGTTCCGCGCGGGTAGTCTCTCTTTCAGCACACACTCACAGGAGGAGCAAAATGACGGATACGCCCCGCAGCCCTTTGGCTGCTCCCGGCTGGTATCCGGATCCCTCCGGGTCCGCCCAGCTTCGATGGTGGGACGGCCGGAGGTGGACTGAACACTTAAGCGGCGCGCCCTTTCAGAACAGGCCTACTGCCCGCCCCGAGATCAGTGCGCAGACCCCCGTCTACAACCCGCTGATCTGGGTAATCACCGTTCTGCCCCTCATCGCAGTTGCGCTCATCATCACCTGGAACCCGGTATTTCGCATCGTCTACGTGGGGGCCCGGCGCACACCCACCGTCGACCCTGGCTCCGTGTTCACCCCGTCGTACTTCCTGCTGATCGGAAGCGGCTGGCTCATCTACGGGGTGTCCGTGTTGCTGGCATATCTCGACTGGCAAAAGCTTGGCCGGGCCGGTGTGATTCGTCCCTTCCACTGGGCCTGGGCGTTCCTGGGCGCCACGATCTACATCATCGGCCGCTCCGTCATCGTTCACAAGGTCGCTGTCGGCCGCGGTCTCATTCCGGTCTGGGTACTCATTGAGTATTTGAAGCTTTGAGCGCCACCTGTTCGTGCGGTTCAGCGCCGGGGTTCGTGCGAGAGAGCGCCAGCGGTCGCGGGGCCTGGCGCCGCTGACGCTCTCCGTGACGGTTGCTAGGCGGTTGCGAGTGCTGTGTGCTCGCGCATGTTGTAATTGCCTGTCTCGACCCAGATCGTGTTGTGGATGATCCGGTCCATGATCGCGTCGGCGTGAACGCCGGAGCCGAGCCGCTGGTGCCAGTCCTTCTGCGAGTACTGGGTGCAGAACACTGTTGACGTCTCCCCGTAGCGGCGTTCCATCAGTTCCAGCAGCATGGTGCGCATCGATTCCGTGGGCCGATCCAGCAGCCACTCATCGATGACCAGCAGGGTGAATGCCGCATATTTGCGCAGGAACTTGCCGGATCCGCCAGGGGTGTCTTGGGCGGCGACCCAGGCTTCCTCGAGGTCGGGCATGCGGACGTAATGCGCGCGGATGCGGTGTTCGCATGCGCGTTTAGCCATCGCGCACCCCAGGTAGGACTTCCCCGACCCGGTGAACCCTTGGAAGACAACGTTCTGCTGCCGGGCCACGAACGAGCAGGTGCCGAGCTGGCTCAGCAGCGGCCGGTCAAGACCTCGCTCGTCGAGGAGGTCGATGCGGCGCAGGTCAGCGTTCGGGTAGCGCAGCCCCGCCCGCCGGATCAGGCCGGTGACTTTGGCATGGGTGAACGACGCGTAGGCGTCATCGACGACCAGCCGGAGACGATCTTCGAACGGCAGGCTGATGCTCAGCGTCTCGTCTTGGGTATCTATGGCCTCCAGCAGCTCGCCCGCGTTCATCTCCCGCAGCTTGCGTTTGGTTTCCGTGTCCAGGCGGCTCATCGGGTCCCTCCTGCGTAGTAGGAGCTGCCGCGCACGTATCCGCCATCTTCGTCATCAGGCTCCTCGACGTGCCCGGTTTTGTCCTGCCCGGTGTCCAGGATCGGCCGCAGGTGGGCGTAACGGGGCGATCGTATCGGACCGCGCAGCGCGAGCTGGCATGCGGCTTCCACCCGGGCTGGTGAGAACCTACGAGACAGACGCAGCACCGCCAGGGCCGGGTCGTAGCCGGCTTCCTCGATGCGGACAGACTCGAAGATCTTCTCGATCACGGTCCCGGTCGCCGGTCCCATCCGTAACGCCCAGGCGTCGATCCGGGCCCGGTCCCAGGCTTGCCAGCTGTGCCCCTCGGGAAGGTCGGCTTCGTTCGTCCGATACTGGTTCGTCGTCGTCACGGGCAGCAGCAGGTGGCTGGTCAGGCGCTCATCACCCCGATAGATCTCGAGCATGGTGTCCGTGACGCGAAGATCAACATGCGCGCCGATGTGGGTGAACGGGACGGAGTAGAAGTTTTTTGACCAGACCACGTGTCCGTTCCGGCCTACTTTGCGCCCATATGTCCAGGTGCTGATCTCGAAAGTCACCGCCGGCAACGGTTGCAGCAGCGGCTTCTCCTCGGCCGTGAACACGCTCAGCCGGGAGCCCTCCCGCTTCTGGAACGGCTGTCGGTTGTAGGCATCGATCTGCTCCCGAACCCGGGCCCGCAGCTGCACCAGGCTGGTGAACTGCTCCTGCCTCAGACCCGCAATCACCCAGGTGGCGACGTGGGAGACAGTGTTTTCTACGCTGGCTTTGTCTTTCGGGTGCCGCACCCGGCCCGGTAGTACCGCCGCCGAATAATGCGCCGCCATCTCCCGATAAGCGTCGTTGAGGACGACTTCGCCCTCGCGCGGGTGAGAGATCACCCCGGTCTTGAGGTTGTCGGGGACGAGCCTCGGGACCGTGCCGCCGAAGAATGCGAACATCGCCGCATGCGCGCGCAGCCACGACTCCTGCCGCATATCCAACGTCGCCTCCACGAACGCATACCTGCTGAACGGCAGGCACGCGACGAACAAATACACCTTCGAGACCTCTCCCGTTGCCGGGTCAACGAGCTGCATCGTCGGCCCGGACCAGTCGACCTCGACGCTGCGGCCGGCCTTATGGCCGACCCGAGACGACGCGCCAGTGACGTTGGCGTAATCGCCGTAAAGCCTGCAGAACCGGTCATAACTCATCGCCGCTTGCCCGGCCCGACTGCACCCGTCGAGATACTCCTGGTGCAGCAGCTTCAACGTCACCCCAACCCTGGCCAGCTCGCGATGCACCTGGACCCAGTCCGGCTGCGCGAACACGCTCTCCCGCACCCCGCGACCGGGAAACAGCGCCAGATACACCTCGCCCTCAGACTTCTCCGCAACATCGTCCCACCCGAGCCCGAGCTGATCCGCAGCATCGATCACCGCCTGAACGCTGTGCCTGGACATGCCCTGAGCAAGCGAGATCGCTCTGCCGGACAGGCCCTGGTTATGCAACTGCAAGACGAGCTTCGCCTTGATCTTCCGTACCATTACCGGTACTCCTTCCACCACGTGGCCCTCACGCGGTGGAAGGAGCTTTTCAGGTGGCGCTCAACCACACCAACACTGGCGCTGACCAGCGCAAATCGTGGGCTCGGACCCCGGCGCTAACCCGCACCACATATGGACCCCTCAAGAGCGAATATTCACTCATCGGCACCATGGCGATCAGCTTCGCCGTCGTGAGCTTCAAGGTCGCGGCTGTCATGTCCGCGATGGCCGCCGCCATTCCAGCGTAGGAATGCATATGGCTCCCTGCAGTGAGTCGCTACTCGGCCATTTTCTGACGCTCGCGTGCTCGGCCAGCCAGGGTCATCTCGGCGTTCCGGAGTTGTCTCCGTTGATGCCCGTTGCTGTGACCGCGGGAACAACTCGTGTGACGTCGCTCGGATCATTCTCAGTGTGGCGATGCTTTCGTGATTGCCAGCGGGTGCGAGATCCCGGCAGAATACGAGAACACGCTCTGAGGATCCACAACGAAACACAAGGGAAAGGAAGAGCCACCCCCACAGGGTGGCTCTTCTCGTTTCGAAGAAAATTGAGTCCTCGAAACGTGAACTTCATCCATGTTTCGGGTAAGGCCTCATTGGTGGAGCTAAGGAGATTCGAACTCCTGACCTCTTCGATGCGAACGAAGCGCTCTACCAACTGAGCTATAGCCCCCGGCGGCTCCGTTCCCGCTGGGAACGGCGTGGCCGGTGACCCTAGGCTATAAATTTTTCGGGCGCTTTGCCAGCCAGCTCCCGAACGTCTCGGTCCCGAACCCCTGTTCGGGGATGAGGTTCATGCCTTCGCGCAGATACTTTCCCATGGGCCCAGGGAGCGGCAACTCGATCACCCGTCCCCGCGATCCCGTGGCGCGCTTCCACGTTTCCGCCAGCTCCCGCATTCCGCTGACTTCAGGGCCGCCGATCGTGCGCAGCCGGTGCCGTTCGCTTGAGGGCGGTTCCAGGGCTGCTGCCAGCAAAGCTGCGGCGACCTCAGTAGGCGAGATCGACTGGAACCTCGCACCCTTGACGACCGGAATCAGCCTGAGCTTCGAACCGGCGGAAAACATCATTGCCAGCAGGCTGTGGAACTGCGTGGCCCGGACTGTAACAGTCGCCAGAGCCGATTTCGAATAGACCCGCTCTTTGTCCGCCTTGGACCTGTAAAAGCCATAGCTGCTCTGATCGCAGTTGATGATTGACAGAAGTACAGCGCTGGCCACCCCGGACGCCTGTGCCGCGGCCAGAAGTCGCGAGCCGCCGTCGGCATAGTTCTTCCGGGCTTTCCCGGATTGACCCTCAAGGCAGTCAATCAGGACGTCGGCGCCCGCCACAGCGGCGTCCACCCCCTCGCCCGTGGTGACATCAGCCGCGAAGTATCTGGCGCCGTCGTGATGGCCTGCAGCGCCTGCCGCGGGCGGGTTCCGGCTGAGCACGGACACTTCGTGCCGCTGGGCAAGAGCTTGCCGCACTACCTCGCGGCCTACTTGGCCCGTGCCACCGGCAACACAGATCCGGGTCATGTCAGGCACGGCGGCGCTGAAGCACGTCGTCCAGATTGCTGAGGGCACTCTGCGCTTTGGTGAGCGGCCGGGTCTGTGCCGAGGCGGCAGCCGGCGCCGCAGCCGTGCCCTGCTTGAGGGACGGCTTGCCCACTGACTTGGGAGCCTGCGGCAGATCAAGCGGATCCGGTGCAGGGCGGTCGGCCTTGGCGGCTTCGACATACGTGGGTTTGGGAACCTCAACCGGCTCCCACTTGGTGCCGGCAGCCGCTACTGGGAGTTTAGGCGCGCGGACGCTGTTGTCTCCTGATGCCACGGCCACAGCCAGGGCGGCCTCACGGAGTTCCATCGCCGTCAGTGGCGACACGGTGGGGCGTCCGGCTTCGGCGTCAAACAGCGGGTTTTCGGTGCGCGCGGCATCGTCCCTGGTTTCAGGGGGACGTATGTCGCCGGAACCGGAATCATGTCGCCGGGCAGGAGCACTCATCGCGTCGGTGAAGGCTGCATTCACTTTCGCACGGCGATCACGCACGGCGAGCCGGCGGAGCACGACGATTGCGCCGACACATCCCGACAGTGCAATAACCGGAAGCCAGGAAGTTCCAATCCCGAAGATTCTCAGCACCGCGGAGACAAAGGCAGTCATCAGGGAGACAACCCCGACCAGGGCGATGGCGCAGCGCCCGTAGCGGATTCTCAGCCGGCCGTTTGCCTCGGGGGCATTCGATTCGGAGGAGCGCCCGGTGTCAGGAGATGCGGCCCCCCCTGAGGATTCGGGGCTCTTTCTGGTGTCCATGGGTTTCTCCTGCTGGGCGTTCATGTTGATGACCGTCCCGGCTTGCGGGTCTGCAGTTTCAACGTCGGCGACGTCCGCCATCAGCTCGCCTGCAGCCTGAAACTGCTGCCTGCCGTTCCGGAGCACGTAGGGGGCAACCCACACAATCCAGAGCGCAACCGCGACCACAAGGATCACTGAGCTGCTAAGGGGGATGTCCACAATCAAAACGGTATGAGCATATGGCGGGGGGCTGTCGCATTAGCGCCGGTGTGTCGCCGGAGAGGTGTCAAATCAATGGATTTATGACGCGATTGTCCCGCATTGGACACACCACAGTTCAGGACGGGCGGCTATCCAGCCATTGGCGCAAAAGTCCGCCCGGCACGTCTTCGGACGTCAGCGCAAACGAACGATGATCCGCCCACTCGCCGTTGATGTGCAGGAAGCGCTGACGGTACCCTTCGTCCCGGAATCCCAGTTTTTCCACCACACGCAGGCTGGGGCCGTTCTCCGGCCGGATGTTTATCTCCATCCGGTGCAGGCCCAGGATCCGGAAGCAATGGTCCGTGGCCATGGCCACCGCGGTGGGTGCTATCCCCTGCCCTGCCCGCGACTGGTCAACCCAATACCCCAGCGTCGCCATCATGGCCGATCCCCAGACAATCGACGAAACGGTCAGCTGGCCTACTATGACCGGGTCCCTGAACCCGGGGGTCCCGGCCGTAATCAGGAACGGCAAGGCCGTGGACTGAGCGGCCTGGGCGTTGAGTGCCCTCACCATCTGCCGGTAATCCGGCAGAGCTCCACCCGGAGCCGGGTTCGATGCCTCCCAGGGCGCCAGCCATTGACTGTTACGGGAACGGACCTCCATCCATTCCTTTTTGTCGCGGTACCTGATGGGGCGCAGCAGAACATCGCCGCACTCCAGCGTTACCGGCCAGATCTGGCTGACCCGCACGGGGGTGTTACTTAGTCAGGCCGGCGGTGAAGGCCGGCAGCCACTCCCGCAGTCCCGGGCCAAGATCGTCGCTGTCAATAGCCAGCTGAACACAGGCCTTGAGGTAGCTGAGCTTGTCTCCGGTGTCGTAGCGGCGGCCACGGAAAACGACGCCAAAAACGCCATAACCCTCACCTTCGCCCGCTGCAAGTTCCTGCAGGGCATCGGTCAGCTGGATTTCCCCGCCACGGCCCGGCTCGGTCTTTTCCAGGACGTCGAACACGGCCGGGTGCAGCACGTAACGGCCGATCACAGCCAGGTTCGACGGCGCTTCGTCGACATCAGGCTTTTCCACCAGCTTGTTGATCCTGACGTAACCCTCGCCGTCAATCTGCTGGACGTCAGCGCAGCCGTAGGCACTGATCTGCGAAGGCTCCACTTCGATGAGGGCAACCACGGAGCCACCGGTCTTGGCCTGGACTTCAATCATGGTGCTGAGCAGCTCGTCGCGCGCGTCAATCAGGTCATCGCCAAGCAGAACGGCGAACGGCTCGTAACCCACATGCTGCTTGGCACGCAGCACTGCGTGTCCAAGGCCCTTGGGATCGCCCTGACGGACGTAGTGGATGTCGCCCAGGTTGCTTGCAGCCTGAATCGATTCGAGCTTGGCGGTGTCACCCTTTGCCTCCAGGGTTGCCTCCAGGGCCGGAACGCGGTCGAAGTGATCCTCAAGCGCGCGCTTGTTGCGGCCGGTGATCATCAGGATGTCGCTGAGGCCAACCTTGACTGCCTCTTCAACCACGTACTGGATGGCCGGCTTGTCGACCACCGGGAGCATCTCCTTGGGCATCGCCTTCGTGGCGGGCAGGAACCTGGTGCCGAGCCCCGCAGCGGGGATGACGGCCTTGCGGACAGAAGGATTAGTGGTAGTCACTGGACTAATCTAGCGGAGGGACCATTCATACAGTAAATATTCCGGACAGTGCCTCATATGCACCATCTTGCAGCGTCTCCGGGAAGGAGGAGTCACTATGACAGACGAATTCATGTCATCCAAAGAAGAGATCCGTACCAGACACCGGCGCGGGCGCGCGGAGTTGGACGTTGCCCGGCTGAACGCTGCCGGATCAGCCATTGCCACCCACGGCCTTGAATGGGCTGCAGAGATTTCAGGTGGAAGGGCGGCCGCCATCGCCGTGTATCTCGGGGTGGGCTCCGAGCCGCCCACCTTGCCCCTGATGACGGCCCTGCACAAAGCCGGGCACTCGGTGCTGCTCCCCGTCTGCGAGCCGGGCCGCACCTTGAGCTGGGTGTACTGGACCCCACGGAGCGTATTCGTCAGCAGCAGGTTTGCGCCCATTCAGGAACCCGCCGGCGAGCGGCACGGCACGGACATCATGCGCACCGTGGCGGCTGTGTTCCTTCCCGCCACGGCGGTGGACCGCAGCGGCAACAGAATCGGCCAGGGTGGTGGCTATTACGACAAATTCCTGGCTGCGCTCGAAGCGCGTGAATGGTCGCTTCCGCTGGCCGCCGTCGTGTTCGATTCTGAGCTGCTGCCGGCCGGAAGCATTCCAGCCGAGCCCTTTGACCGGCGGGTGCCGGCAGTTCTGACGCCGGCCGGATATATCCGGCTTACGTGAGGTCCGGATTCCGGATGATAGAATTGGCACTCAGGCCCTGCGACTGCTAAGGGACGGATCTCCGTAACCGGAAATCCGGTCCAGACAGCACGGGACCTGTCGTTTGTCCCAGAGGAGGATCTCCAGTGCCCACGTATGCTTATGCCTGCAAGGATTGCAGCCATGTCTTCGACATCGTGCAGTCATTCACTGACAGCACTCTGACGTCCTGCCCGGAGTGCCAGGGAACCCTGCGCAAGAAGTTCAACAGTGTTGGCGTGGTCTTCAAGGGCTCTGGTTTCTACCGGACTGATTCACGCGATGCCAAAGGCAGCACAGTCTCTGCGGCGCCGGCAGCACCGGCGTCTCCGGCCCCTGCGACGGCCGCTCCCGCTGCCGCCAGCTGATCGCCTGACCGCTCTTCCGGAGCATCGCGCGTACGGGAAGTCCGACGCCGACGCCCGGCTTTTCCACATAGGTGACACTGCCTCTGTCGCTGCCCTGCGGCCCGAACATAGCGTGGCAGCATGCCAGTCACCTTATTCCACGCCAGCCGAATTTCCGGGCCACATGCACGCCCTGCACGCCGCCAGCCGCCCGCAAAGGGCAGAACCAGGAGAAGCGGCCGCAGGCTCACCGCCTGGCTCAACCGCAACCGCCGGCTCGCAGTAGCCCTGCTGCTCTGCGTTGCAGCCGGGATTGCCGTTCATCAGTTGACTCCGGCACCCGCCGATACCATTGTGGCCCTGGCTTCCGCGCGGGATCTCCCTGCCGGCACCGCGCTGACGGGCGCGGATGTGGTTTCCCTCAGAATCCCTCCTGGCGTTGTGCCCGACGGTTCTTTCACCGACGGTGCCGCGGTCCAGGGCAAACAGCTCGCGGCACCGCTGCGGAAAGGCCAACTGCTGTCAGAAACCCAGCTGCTGGGCCCCGGGCTGCTGGCCGGCACATCACCGGGATCTGCAGCCGTGCCGCTGCGAATGGCGGATCCATCATCGATCCAGCTGGTTTCGCCAGGCCAGCTCGTCAATGTTGTCATGACCAGGGGAAACGCCTATGACCAAAAGTCGCCGTCAGAAATCCTTGCCTCCGGCGTGCCCGTGCTTTGGACGTCCAGCCAAGGCGGCAAGACGGGCCAGTGGCTGGGCGCCGGTGAGACGGACGGGCTCCTGGTGGTCGCAGCAACGCCGGAACAGGCCATCAGACTTGCGGGCGCATCAACGCAGGGGAAATTGTTTTTCGTACTTGTGGGGCCGGATCCGCGGTAGAACGGCTGGCCCGGGCAGCACCATTGCCCGTGGTACCCGCTAGCCCCAGTGCGGGGGCTTCTGCTCCTTGAGCCACGAATCGTGATCGTCATCTGCGGCGTGATCTCCCCAACGCCGCGGGTCGTCTTCGGACGCCTTATTGGGAATGACGCCGGCTGAACCGGCCGTGGCTCCGACGGAGCGGTCGTTCTGGGGATCATTGTTGGCGACCGTGTTCACGGAAGCTGCCTCCTCGCTGTCAACGACGTTGTGTTCGTTCTCATTGTTGTCCTGCGCATCTTGGCCGTCCAGGCCACCCAGAGCCAGGCTGTCAACGTCGTCATCGAGAAATCCGGGTGATGCTGTGGCGCGGCCCGGCACCACTGGCTTTTCCAGACCAAGATAGCCGCCAATCCGGTCAGCGCAGGCCGACGGATCAGTAAACACCTCAATGGTCCACAGCGGCATATACCGCCAGCCCAGCCGCTCCAGCAGCTGCGGGCGGAGCCGGCTCCGTTCGCGGACACTCATACGCCTGTACTGTTCGGTGCCGTCTGACTCGATGGCCACCGGGCGGGGGATTTCGGCATCCTCCTGACCCATGGTGCTGAGCGGATCTGCTGCGGCCACGACGTCTATGACGCCATCGTACTGGTGCCAGACACGCGCGCCACGGGCCCGGAGCCGGTCGCCCAGATCCGCCACCAGGGGGTCTGCCCCGAGTGCCTGCTCGCTGGCCGCCGCGCGCGAAGCCGGACTGCCGAGATCCGTGTTGCCCGAGAGTTCCCGGTCCAGCAGTTCATAGAGATCCACTGCGCCGTGGGCCAGACGGGTCCGGTCCAGGTCCTCAGGTCTGAAACAGCTCAGGACATGCAGTGAGCGCCTGGCCCGTGTCATGGCCAGGGCGAACTTTGCGCGGCCACCCTCGGCGGACAGAGGTCCAAAATTATGCAGCGCACGCCCATGGGGTGTGCGTCCGAAGCCCGGAGAGAAGATCACATGGTCGCGGACCAGGCCCTGTGCGCGCTCCAGATCCACCACCCGGAATGACTCCGGGCCGGCGGTGAAGAAGCCAGACAGCGCCGGATGGTTCGGCAGTTGCAGCCGGATGGACTCGCCGATCCTCGCAGCGTGTCGGAGGCTCGCCGTGACCACCGCGAGGGAGGTGCGGGGCCGTACACGGGCGTGCTCGAAGACCAGCTCAACCACGCGGTTGACCTCGGCCACGACGGATTCAACACCCTCGTGGTCCGCACTCGGAAGCCCGGTGCCGTCCGGCAGGTATTCCACCAGCAGCGCACGGTCCAGGCCCGTTGCCGCCTGCCCTTCCGGCAAACGGCGGAGGCCGCCGTCGTAAAAGTTCTTGCTGAGCTGAAGCACCAGATCTTCATCCACTGCCCGGTACACAGAGTTCAGGCGCCACGTGGGCAACACGCCGGAGAGTGCCCCGAAGGCGCTCTCCACAGGGTGGTGCGCCGATTCGCCGGCAGCGAGGCGCTCCACTCCAACCGTGAACGTCCGCGGGCTGGCGATCTTGTCATCGCCGAAAGCAATGACCTGTTTTGCCCTGGCGATCGCCGGCAGAACGGCCTGCAGCGACGTTGCCTCGGCGTCCAAGACGATCACGGCGTCAAAGTTCTTTTCAGCCGGAATGAGTCCGGTCATGAGGTAGGGGCTCACGGACCAGACCGGGACGAGCCTGGGGACAAGTGCAGGGGCCTGGGCGGTGAGGGCGGCGAGAGTCACGCGGCCATCTTTGAGGAGGCTCCGGAGCAGATCTGCCTGCCGGGGGTTTTCCCCAATGGCGGCGCGCCACCGTTCCGACAGCTGCCACCGCAGCCGCGCTGCACCGCTGGCGATGTGGGCGTTGTCGGCGAGCCGGTACTCAGCTTCGAGCTGACGCAGGGCATCGCCGTCGGACATGGCCAGGTAGTCATCGCCGCTGATCATTGCTTCCAGGGCGGACTGCCACCAGGCCAGCTCAAGTTCAGCCGCAACGGAGTCCGCCGGGACTTCCCGCTCCGCCAGATCGGCCAGCAGCTCGCCCAGCCCATGCTCACGCATGTCCTCGACCAGCAGGGTACGCTCCGGAAGCGTCTTCAACGTACGGTTATCCGCGACGAGCCGCTCCAGCCGTTCCATCAGTTTCGGATACGGGGCGTTTTCCAGATACCCCCCGGCTTCCGTGTGACGCAGGGCGGCACCAAGCTGCGCCAGCTCACGGTCCAGCCCGCGGTACATGACATTCATCTCGGCCAGGCCTGAAGGTACCGCCGGATGGCGCTGCGAGGTGGCGTAGTCCGCCCAGAGTGCGCGCTGCTCCTGAACCAGTACCAGCGAGCTGTGGAGATCGGCAATGTGGACGCCCGGACGAACGTACTCTTTGGCCACACGGCGCAGGCGCGAGCGCTGCATGGAGGCCATCTCAATATTCCGCTCACGCCGCCATGCGGATGAAGCTGTGGCTGAGATGAGATCGTGGACGGGCCGGTCGAAGATATCCGGGGTGAACTTGTCCAGGCTCTCCCGCACCGCCATCAGAAGCTCTAGCTGCGAACCCCATTCGGCAAAATTCGAACCGAGGCGGATCTCGGCGTGCTCCGCCACACCGTTCATCCGGTCGCGCAGCAATGGGAGTTTTTTCTCCACTGAACGCGCCAGCTGCTGGGCTTCCTCAGTCTCCTTGCGTGTCAGCAGCCGGGCGCCATGCCACGGGCTGGTTGTGGATGCGCGGCTGAAGCTCCCCAGTTCAGCCGCCCGGTGTAGGCGTCCGGCCAGTTCTTTGCGGTCCCGGATGCTGTCCAGGACACTTCGCTTGAGCCTGACGGTTGTTGCCGGAGCCGGTTGGATGGAGGTCAGCTCGGCGAGGGACTGCATGGCCTGGTACGGCGAGCAGCCCCAGCGCTTGCGCACGTTGTGGAGCGAGGCTACATGATCCATCAGCGCGTGCCGGTGCTCCGTGAGCGTCTTGTGGAGGTTGCCCAGCTGCGGCTGGAGGGACTTTTCGTTCCGCATGATTGCCCGCACCAGCTGACCCTTGAGCTGCGGGGGCGTGGCATTGCCTGAAAGCTGGAAAAGTATGGACTCCAGACCCAGGGGTTCAAGCTGGCTTAACACTTCATTCAGGCTTGAACGCCTGTCTCCCACCACCAGGACTGTTTTGCCTTCATCAACCAGCGCACCGATGGTATTGATCGCAGTCTGCGTCTGTCCGGTGCCGGGCGGGCTGCTGACCACCAATGAATCCCCGGCACGGGCCGCATCCACGACGTATTGCTGGTCCGTGTCCGCATCCAGCAGGAGCATTTCGGCTTCGGGACTGCGTTCGTCCACATTCTGGAAGCGACCCTGTTCCGGTTCGGCTACATCAATGACGCCACCCGCTGCGGCCTTCGCCAAGGCCGCCACCAGCGAATTGCTCTGATTGATCCACGGATCGTCCAGGTTACCGGATAGGTCCGCGAAGGTTGAGACGAGCAGGTTGTGTTCCACCTCTGCGCCGTGGATTGGCCTGACCAGCGTGCCCAGCCTGTCCAGCACCGGTTGCGGATCGAACCGTGCGGTGCTGTAGGCCATCCTGGTTACAGCATTGACGTCGAAAACGATCCCGTGGATGTTTTTCAGGTGGCGGATCAAGGCAGGATTGATTTGTGCCTGCTCCGTCAGCTGGAGTTCGTAGTCATCCTCGCCGGGGCGGACCGTGAGTGAAATGGCAGTGAGCATGACCGGAGCGGAAACCCGCTGGGGCTTTCCCCCGACGGCGGATGTCCACACCACTGTGCCGGCGGAAAAGTACCCTGCGTCGATGCCGCGGTCATTGCCGAGTTCAAAGATTTTAGACCGCAGATTGCGCGAGGCCCGGGCAGCAACAACATACTGCTGATGGTCACGGATAAGCGTGGACAGCCGCGTGCGGCGCCCGGCCATCAGCTGGGCGAGGCCCGAGGGGTGGGCGCTGGTGAGGTCGATTGAGCCTTCGGGGGTCTTGATGAATCGCAGCATCGTATCCGCCCCGGTGACGGGCTTTAGCCCCGCCAGCCATTTCCTGAGCTCCTCCGAACCCTCTGGGTGGCCTTGACCAACTGACACTGCTGCCTTCTTTTCTGCGCTTGCACGTGACGCCCTGGACGAAACCGGCATACTTTCGAGCGTAGCCGGAAACGGCCGGCAGTGAGAGACCGCAACACTGCGTCAGGCGAAATTGCACCGGATTTCACTTCAATAAAGCGAAAAGGCCGGCCTCAACTCGGAGACCGGCCACTCAAAATGCTATTCCCACTCAATGGTTCCCGGCGGCTTGCTGGTGACGTCGAGCACCACGCGGTTGACGCCGTCCACTTCATTGGTGATCCGGTTGGAAATCCGTGCCAGCAGGTCGTAGGGAAGCCTGGACCAGTCAGCGGTCATGGCGTCCTCGGAGGACACCGGACGGAGCACGATCGGGTGTCCGTATGTGCGCCCGTCGCCTTGGACACCAACGCTGCGGACGTCGGCCAGCAGTACAACCGGCATCTGCCAGACGTCGTTATCGAGGCCGGCTGCGGTCAGTTCGGCGCGGGCAATGGCGTCCGCCTTGCGCAGCAGGTCCAGCCGCTCCTTGGTGACCTCGCCGACAATCCGGATACCCAGGCCCGGGCCCGGGAACGGCTGGCGTCCGACGATTTCCTGCGGGAGACCCAGCTGGGCGCCGACAGCCCGGACTTCGTCCTTAAAAAGTGCACGCAGCGGCTCCACGAGCTCAAACTGCAGATCCTCCGGCAGCCCGCCAACATTGTGGTGGCTCTTGATGTTGGCTGCGCCTTCGCCGCCGCCTGATTCCACAACGTCCGGGTACAGCGTGCCTTGGACGAGAAACTTGATTTTCCCGCCTTCGGCAGCAGCCTCGGCGATGATGGCAAGTTCGGCTTCCTCAAATGCCCGGATGAACTCCCGGCCGATGATCTTCCGTTTGGTCTCCGGATCGCTGACACCGGCAAGCGCACTCTGGAAGCGCTCCTGTTCATTGGCGACGTACAGCTTGACGCCGGTGGCGGCCACGAAATCACGCTCCACCTGCTCTGCTTCGCCTTCTCGCAGCAGCCCATGGTCCACAAAGACACAGGTCAGCTGGTCGCCCACGGCGCGCTGGACCAGCGCAGCGGCGACG
The DNA here is from genome assembly GCA_039636785.1 of Micrococcaceae bacterium Sec5.7. NCBI lineage: Bacteria > Bacillati > Actinomycetota > Actinomycetes > Micrococcales > Micrococcaceae > Micrococcaceae bacterium Sec5.7. The sequence goes on from CP144169.1 coordinate 2,678,591, forward strand.
GCGGAATCAACGCCGCCCGACAGGCCGCAGATAACCTTGGCGTCGCCGATCTGCTTGCGGATCCGTTCAACCTGCTCTTCGAGGATGTTGCCCGTGGTCCAGTTCGGCTCAAGCTTGGCGCCCTTGAAGAGGAAGTTCTCCAACACCTGCTGGCCGAAGGCAGAGTGCTTCACCTCGGGGTGCCACTGCACGCCGTAGAGGCACTTTTCCTCGTTGGCGAATGCTGCCACCGGCGCTCCGGCGGTGGTGGCCAGGACGTCGAATCCGTCCGGTGCTTTCTGCACGGAGTCACCGTGGCTCATCCAGGTGCTCAGCAGCTCGGGGACACCGGCCAGGATGGAGCGGGGGCTGCCCGCGGTGGTGGCTTCGGTTGAGCCGTACTCGCGCAGACCCGTCTGCGCGACTACGCCGCCCAGCGCATTTGCCATGGCCTGGAAGCCGTAGCAGATGCCGAAGACAGGGATGCCGGCTTCGAAGAGGTCAGCACCGACGCTCGGGGCCCCGTCCGCGTACACGCTGGAGGGGCCGCCGGAAAGGATGATGGCGGCAGGGTTTTTGGCCAGGAGCTGCTCGGTGGTGAGAGTGTGCGGAACCACTTCCGAATACACATTCGCTTCCCGGACGCGGCGGGCAATCAGCTGCGCGTACTGGGCACCGTAGTCAACAACCAGCACCGGCTTCTGGGAAGTCTGGGATGCAGTGGGAGTAGTCACCGTCCTAGACTACGTGGCGGCGTTGCCCTGATGCACCTTGAGGGGCTCCGCTGTGACGCACAAAACTCCGTCAGGCATCCGTCCAGCGGGCCCGAGTCGCTCTGAATGCAGCCTGGCGGATGGAGTTCTGTGCGCACCAAGTTGTCCACATGGAGTAGAAGTCCTGTTTACGTGGATGGCAGCCGCGCAAAAACTGGTGCCACGAAGACTCCAGACGAGGTCCTCCGGGCTTGCGGCCGAACGGCCTCGAACAGACAGCTGCTGATGTTTACGTGCCAGCGCAGGATCGCAGCGGCTGTCCGCGAAGGCACTATCCGAAGGCTTCGCAACGGCTTCTACGGCCTGCCCGAACTGCCTTCCGTGGTGGAGTATGCCGTCCGTAACAGCGGAGCTGGGAGCAGGTGATGAAGTTTCGCGCCGTGCTCAGTAGCGCTGCGGGGCCTGCGGGTTGGCCGCAAGCTCGGAATCCACCTCGGCGTGGAACTTCTTCTCCACGATGAAGGACAGGAACGGGATCACACCGCCGAGTGCGAGCAGAACGAGCTTGGTGAACGGCCACCGCATCAACGACCAGAGGCGGAAGTTGGACACGAGGTACACCACGTACATCCAGCCGTGGACAATAAGCACCGTCACGGAGATATTCACTCCCCCGACGACGCCCGTGGGCTCGGCATCGGCGAAGCCCAGCCCAAAGGGCTGCCCGGTCACGGCGTTGGTGCCGCCGGCGAACAGGTACTGGCCGAATGCGTAGCGCGCAATAAGCTCCGCGCAGAGCAGCAACAGCATGGTCCCCGTGAGGTAAGCCAGCACCTTGTAGAACTTGAGCGCCGAGCGGATCTGGGCTTCCGTCCCGCCGAACCGTCGTTTCTTCACGGCTGATCCGTTCCCGTTGGATGGCGGCGGCTGGACGGCCGGTTTCGGTTCGATCATGGTTGTACCTTTTGTTGAGTCTGGTTGGCGGGTTGTTTAGCCGGCTCGACGGGCGCGGTGTTGCTTCCGTCACTGGCTGAGTGGCCGTCGTCGATTTCGTCCTCAAGGCCCCGGCGGTAATCGTCCTTGACCAGACGCCACCAGATGAACAGGGCGAAGCCTGCGAAGACGACCCACTCCACGGAGTAGAAGAGATTCAGCCAGTTCACCTGCTGCGGAGGGGGCTGCGGGCCGATCCGGAGCGGTTTCAGCTGGCCCTCAACGCCGGCTGCGCTGACATCCGTGCTTCCGGAGACTTCAGCCGAGGCCGCAACGAAGCCCGGGTAACTGCTGACTTCCCAGACGTTGATGAGTTCGGCCACTGACACGGCCGTTGCCTGCCCGGCACCGGGATCGGTATCGGGTAGCGGGGCTTCGGACGGCAACAGCCGTCCGGTCAGTTTGATAGTGCCCGACGGCGGTGCGGCGGCGTCCGCGGGATCCGCCACCCAGCCGCGCGCCACTGGAATCCACGTCTGCGGAGAGGCTCCGGCACCGCTTAGCGCCGGGGCACCCGTCACCTCAAATGCTGACACCACCCAGTAGCCTTTGTTGCCGTCGTGGAGGCGGCCGGGTACCAGAACCTGCTTGGCCGGATCATACGAGCCGGTGGCGGTGATCATCTGGTCTGCCACTGAGCCGTGGAAAAAGTCGCCGGGCTTGAGGACCTCGGCGAGTGGCTTGAGCTCCTCGGTGGCGGCGCTGACGGGCAATTCCGGCTGGGTGGACCGGCCGAACTGCCACTGGCTCAGGAGCACAAAAACCCCGGAAATGACGATCGCAAAGACCAGACCTGCGATCCATCGGGGTTTAATGGCAGTTTTCCACACTCCTTAACCGTACTTCGTTCCCCTGTAGAACAACGAAACGGCCAGCTTCCCGTTCGAGGTCACAATCTGAAAACAATCTTTCAGATATCGGTTCCACGGCGCTGCCGCTCCATAGGCTGGTTTGTTGTGCGCCATTACCCCTACCGTTCACCGAACGGACCAAATCTCCGCTCCCCCCGCCACTTTCTGACGTGGCTGGGTGCTCAACAGGCACCCACCCTCGCGGCCGGGGTGGCCTTCGGCATTGTATGGATGCTGGCTCAGGCCTTTTCTCCGCTGGCCATCGGCAAGGCGATCGATGAGGGCATTGTGGGCGGAGACCGGGACGCGCTGTGGCTGTGGGCCGGGGTGCTGCTCTGCCTCGCCGTCGTCCAGGCCGTCACCGCCACGCTGAGGCACCGAATGGCTGTCAGCAACTGGCTGCAGGCGGCGCTTCGCACCAACGAACTTGTGGGCATCAAGGTGTCCACCGCGGGCGAGTCCCTGACCAACAAGCTGCCCACGGGTGAAATCGTCACGGCCGGATCTTCAGACGCTCCCAGAATCGGCCAGCTCTTTGATGTCAGTGCCCGGCTCAGCGGCTCGATCGTCTCCTACGTTGCCGTCTCGCTACTGGTGGCCCGGATCTACCTTCCACTGGGGATCGGGGTCCTTATCGGGGTTCCGGCGCTGGGAGCACTCCTGATTTTTGTGGTGAAGCCACTCCAGCAGCGGCAGTCGGCCCAGCGTGAAGCCACCGGCAGGATGACATCGGTGGGCGCCGATACCGTCGCGGGCCTGCGGGTCCTGCGCGGAATCGGCGGCGAACGGATCTTTGTGGACCGTTACCGGCAGCGCTCACAGGAGGCAAGGATCGAAGGCAACCGGTTGGCAGGCTCCGTGGCTACCTTGGAGGGCTCCCAGCTGCTGATTGCGGGAACGTTCACCGTGCTGTTCACGTGGCTCGGGGCGTCCCTTGCACTGAACGGGCAGATCACCGCCGGCCAGCTCATCTCCCTGTACGGATTTGCCGCGTTCCTGGTATCCCCCATCCGCACGGGCTCGGAGGCACTCAATGTTGTCATCAGGGCCGTGGTGGGCTCCCGGAAAGTCATCAGTATTCTCGAAACCCAACCGCTGGTCAGCGATGGCCTCCTTGATGGACCGCCGGCCGGAAGCCGGCTGCTGGACGGCCTCTCCGGCGTCGAGGTTCCTTCCGGAAAGCTCACCGCCCTGGTTTCCGCAGACCCGGCACTGTCCGCAGGAGTAGCCAAACGGCTGGGCAGGTTTGATGACCTGGCTTCGGCCAGGGTCAGCTGGGGCGGCGTCCCCGTTGCCGATCTGCCGGTGGACGAGGTACGCCGCCGCATTTCCTACAGCGCCGCCGAACCCCACCTTTTCACCGGGCCGCTGCGCTCCGGGCTTGATCCGCACGGGCGGCATTCGGACGCACGCATCCTCGAGGCCATCAGGACCTCAAGCGCCATGGATGTGCTCGATGCGATTGACGGCGGGCTGGATCACGAAGTGGATGAAAAAGGCCGTAGCTTCTCGGGCGGCCAGCGGCAGCGGCTGGCACTGGCGCGCGCCCTGCTGACCGATGCGGAGATACTCCTGTTGGTGGAGCCGAGCAGCGCCGTCGATTCGCACACCGAGGCGAGAATCGCCGTCGGACTCGCTGAGCTGCGGGGCGCCGGCAGCGGCAGCGGCAACGCGACGGGAAATCCGGGCAGAACAACCCTGGTGGTCACTGCCAGCCCGCTCATGCTGAACGTTATGGATGCCGTCATCTATCTTCCGGAAAAAGGCTCTCCCGTGACTGGCACACACTCCGAACTGCTGGCAACCCAGCCCGACTACAAGTCAGTGGTGATCCGCAGTGAGTAGCACGCCCAGGAACCGGCTTCCGATCGCGGATGCGTCCCGTGTCCGGTCGGAAACGTGGCGCCTCATGCGCGAACACCAACGTGGGCTTTTAGGGGTGGTTGGCCTCTACGTTCTGGCCGCGATCGGAGGACTGATGGGCCCGTTCCTGCTGGGCAGGCTCGTGGACAGCGTGGTGTCCGGCACCACCATGTCCACCGTGACAATCCTGTGTTCCGCCCTGCTGGCGAGCATCCTGGTGCAGGCCCTGATGACCCGCTTTGCCTCCTTGCGGGGGATGGTGCTCGGCGAGACTGTCTTTGCCCAGCTTCGTGAGGACTTTATGGGGGACGTCACCAGCCTGCCCCTGTCCACCGTGGAGAAGGCCGGCACCGGCGATCTTCTCTCCCGCACCACCAACGACGTCGAGGCGCTGTCCTTCGCCGTCCGCTTCGGCATCCCCAAATTGCTGGTGGCAGTTATTTCGGTACTGCTGACCCTCCTGGCCGCGTTCATTACGTCCCCGCTTCTGGCATTATCGCTGCTGGTGGGGGCCCCGCTGATCATCCCCATCGCCATCTGGTACCTGAAACGCTCCGGCCCCGCATACCAGCGTGAACACGCGGCCTACGCCCAGGTCAACGGCACCATCAGCGAGGCCGCCGACGGTTCCCTGACTGTGGATGCACTCCGTTTGGGCACCCAGCGTTCAGAGCGTACGGTCGCGGGGCTCAGCGAAGCCTTCGCCGCCGAACGCAAGACCCTCTGGTTGCGTACGGTGCTGTTTCCCTGCACGGAAACCGCGCTCTGGGCACCGGTCCTTGTGGTGCTGCTGCTGGGCGGCTGGATGGTGTCGGAAGACCTGACGACAGCGGGTGCGGTTGCCGCCGTCGCGCTCTATTCCGTCCAGCTGGTGGAGCCGGTGAACATGCTGATCGGATGGCTGGACGAGCTCCAGTTCGGTGCCGCGTCGCTGGCCCGGATCGTGGGTGTGAAGTTTGTGGCCCCGGACCGCGTCGCAACAGGAGAAGTGCCGGACGGCCAGGAGATCACCGTCAGCAGCGCCCGCTTCGCCTACCGGCCCGGCCACGACGTTCTGCACGGGGTTGACCTTGTGCTGCGGCCGGGCGAGCGGCTCGCCGTGGTGGGGCCGTCCGGCGCGGGCAAATCCACGCTGGGCCGCCTGATCGCCGGGATCCATCCGCCGTCGGCCGGTTCGGTGACTGTGGGCGGTGTTCCGCTGGTCAATCTCCCCGTGGAAGAGCTGCGCCGTCACGTGGCTCTGGTGACGCAGGAGCACCACGTGTTTGTGGGTTCGCTTGCGGACAACCTCCGGCTCGGCAAGGAGGATGCCTCCGGCACCGAACTGAAGGTGGCGCTGGCCGATGTTGGTGCACTCGGCTGGGCGGAGTTGCTCCCCGACGGCCTCGAAACCGAGGTGGGGTCAGGCGCCTACACCCTGACCCCGTCGCAGGCCCAGGAGCTGGCGCTCGCGCGCCTGGTTCTTGCAGATCCGCATACCCTGGTACTCGATGAAGCCACCTCTCTGATTGACCCGCAGTCTGCCCGCACTGTGGAGCACTCACTCAGCGCCGTGCTGACCGGCAGAACAGTGGTGGCCATCGCGCACCGCCTGCACACAGCGCACGACGCCGACCGTGTGGCGGTTGTGGAGGACGGCCGGATCACTGAGCTGGGAAGCCACACCGAACTGATCGCCCTGGACGGCTCCTACGCGGCACTGTGGAGGTCCTGGCGGACCGAATAGCCGGATCTTCCGGACAGCCCTGCCCCTTCGGACCGGAAGAACCCCTCCGGACCGGACGAACGTCAGTGGTCGAAGAACACGAGGCTGGAGTTGATCAGTTCGGCGATCACTTCGGGATCGTAAGCGCGACGCAGTGAATCCCGGAAGGACTCCTTCGAGAGCGAGCGCGCCAGTGTTGCCAGCACTTCGAGGTGGTCCGAGAACGAACTCGCAGGCGTGGCGATCAGCAGGATGACGGTGGCCGGACCGTCAGCGGCGCCGAAATCCAGGGCATGCCCGTACTTGGTGATGCCGACGGCGATGGATGTCCGGGAGACGAACTCGCTTCGTGCGTGCGGCAGGCCGATGCCGCCCGGCAGTCCTGTGGCCAGCTGGTGTTCGCGCAAGTTGACGTGACCCAGGAACCCGGCCAGGTCAGTGACCCGCCCTGCGGCGAAAAGCCGTTGGGCGAGCTGCGTTGCCGCATCTGCCTTGTCCGATGCCTCAAGCTCCAGAATCACCATTTCGGGTGTGGTGAGTTCGGCATCGTACCGGTCCAGTGGTTCCGCCAAGGCGTGTCCCTTCAGTGAGGCGAGGAGGTGTGCTGCGGCGATAAGGTCAGCGCAACGGAACGATGTCGTCCACACCAATACGGGCGGCGTCGGCGGATTCGTCATCCGGCTGCTCCTGGCTCAGCCTTTCGGCTTCAACCCGTGCAAGGTAGTGCTTGATTTCGCTTTCCCGCTGCACATCGCTCCAGCCGAGGATTTCTCCCATCAGTTTAGCGACTACCGGCACGGCGGACACACCCCGGTCCCAGGACTCGATGGAAATCCGCGTCCTGCGGGTGAGCACGTCATGGACATGCCGGGCACCTTCGTGGGTAGTGGCGTAGACAGCTTCCGCCTGCAGATAGTCATCCGCGCCCGGCAAGGGTTCCGCCAGCTCCGGATTTTCCGTGATGAGAGCCAGCACGTCGGAAGCCATGGACCCGTAACGGTTAAGAAGATGTTCCACCCGCGCCACGTGAACACCGGCGTCGTCGGCGGCCCGTGCCCGCCGGTTCCAGGCCGCCTTGAATCCTTCGGCACCGAGCAGCGGAATGGTTTCCGTGCAGCTGGGAGCCACCCGTTCGTCCATGGCCCGGGTGGCTTCATCAACCGCATCCTTGGCCATCACACGGTATGTGGTGAACTTTCCGCCAGCCACAACCACCAACCCCGGGACAGGGTGGGCAACAACGTGCTCGCGGGAGAGTTTGGCGGTGGAATCGTTTTCGCCGGCCAGGAGCGGGCGGAGGCCGGCATACACACCTTCCACGTCCTCGCGGGTGAGGGGCCGCTTCAGCACCCTGTTCACGTGTTCAAGGACGTAGTCGATGTCCTGGCTGGACGCTGCCGGGTGGGCCTTGTCCAGGTCCCATGCAGTGTCCGTGGTGCCGATAATCCAGTGCCTGCCCCACGGAATGACAAACAGCACGGACTTTTCCGTCCGCAGGATCAAGCCCACCGTGGACTGGAACCGGTCGCGCGGAACCACAAGGTGGATGCCCTTTGACGCCCGGACCTTAAGCTGCCCGCGGTCTGTCACCATGGCCTGGGTTTCGTCAGTCCACACACCGGTGGCGTTGACTACCTGCTTGGCCCGGATTTCGAAGATCTCGCCGTCCTCCTGGTTCTCCACCTTCGCGCCGACGACGCGTTCGCCTTCGCGCAGGAACTCGACCACCCGGAGCCGGTTGACTGCGTGGGCGCCGTACTTGGCAGCGGTGCGGACGACGTTGACCACGAGCCGTGCGTCATCCACCTGTGCGTCGTAGTAGCGGATGGAGCCGACGAAGGCATCGTCTTTCAGGCTCGGCGCAGCCCGGAGCGTTCCGCGCCGGAACAGGTGCTTGTGCATGGGCACACCCCGGCTGTTGCCGGACGTCATGCCCAGAGTGTCGTACAGCAGAATGCCGGCGCCGACGTAGGGCCGTTCCCAGAACCGCCGGGTGAGGGGGTAAAGGAACGGCACCGGCCGGACCAGATGCGGAGCGATCCGCTGGATCAGCAGGCCGCGTTCCTGGAGGGCCTCCTGAACCAGCCCGAAATCAAGCATCTCGAGGTACCGGAGGCCGCCATGGATCAGCTTGGACGAGCGGGACGATGTTCCTGAAGCCCAGTCCCGGGCCTCAACAATCCCCACGGACAGTCCGCGCGTTACGGCGTCCAGGGCGGATCCGGCGCCCACCACACCCCCGCCGACGATGAGGATGTCCAGCTCCTGACCGGGCTCACCGGTGGATTTAAGACGCGCCACCGATGCTCTGCGCGCGTCCGGGCTCAGGGCACCGGACGGGTCCGGGCCCTTGGAACCGGTCCGCGCGTTGACAGAACCGCTACCCGCACCGGTTCCACTTTCATTGCCTGGCACACTCATCATCGAACGCCTCCATCTGCACAAAAGCCCGTAGTCAACCACACTACTTGCTTGCTGCGCCGATGGGCAGGTTCGAAAGCCCGTCTTGTGGAAGGCGCCCGGTGGCGCTGCTTTCCCGGCTACTTTCCTGAGTAAGGTGACACCACGACGTCGACGCGCTGGAACTCTTTCAGGTCCGAATAGCCGGTGGTAGCCATGGAACGGCGCAGCGCGCCGATCAGGTTGGACGTTCCGTTGGTGTGGTGGCCGGGTCCGAAAAGGACGTCCTCAAGCGGACCCACGGTGCCCACATTGACCCGGTCGCCGCGGGGAAGTTCCAGGTGGTGGGCTTCCTGGCCCCAGTGCCAGCCCTTGCCCGGAGCTTCTTCGGCGCGCGCCAGGGCGCTGCCCAGCATCACGGCGTCGGCTCCCATGGCGATGGCCTTGACGATGTCGCCGGAAGAGCCCATGCCGCCGTCGGCAATGACATGGACATAACGTCCGCCGGACTCATCCATGTAGTCACGGCGGGCGGCAGCGACGTCCGAAATTGCGGACGCCATGGGCGAGTGGATACCGAGGGCACGGCGCGTTGTGGTGGTTGCTCCGCCGCCGAATCCCACCAGAACACCGGCGGCTCCCGTGCGCATGAGGTGCAGCGCCGGGGTGTAGCCGGCGGCACCGCCGACAATAACCGGGACATCCAGTTCATAGATGAACTGTTTCAGGTTCAGCGGCTCGTGGTCCTTGGAAACGTGCTCGGCCGAGACGGTGGTTCCGCGGATCACAAAGATATCGACGCCGGCGGCCACAACTGTCTTGTAGTGTTCCTGGGTCCGCTGCGGGGTGAGCGATCCGGCCACGGTGACGCCGGCCGTGCGGATTTCGGCGAGTCGTGACGTAATGAGTTCGGGCTGGATGGGCGCCTGGTAGAGCTCCTGCATCCGCCGCGTCACGGCCGGGCTGTTGGTCTCGTCCTCGAGGGCAGCAATCTGGTCCAGCACGGACTGCGGGTCCTCGTAACGGGTCCACAGGCCCTCGAGGTCCAGCACCCCGAGACCGCCAAGACGGCCCAGTGCAATGGCTGTTTCCGGCGACATGGCCGAGTCCATCGGTGCCGCTATGACGGGCATGTCGAATTTGTAGGCATCAATCTGCCACGAGACGGATACATCCTTGGGATCACGCGTACGACGGTTGGGGACGATCGCAATGTCATCCAGGGAGTAGGCACGACGCCCACGCTTGCCACGGCCAATCTCAATCTCGTAAGTCACGTGACCACTTTACTTGACCACGCCGGGTAAGGCGCAGGGACGCCGCCCGGATGCCATCACAACTGATAGCTAAAGCTCATATGACTTGTTTTGTCAAGTGTTTACAAGATCTGAAAATAGACTTACGTTTACTCTCGGTCAACAGGTGATATCACGCCTGGGCCGCTCATCAAACCCATATCCCCCGATGTCGGGGCACGGCGTTGTGCCCTGTTGAGAGAAAGCAGATCCTGTGGGAATCAGTTCATTCAGGGCGCCCCGCGTCCTTGCGTTATCGCTGGCGGCCGTCGTCGGCACCATGTCGCTTGCCGGAGCTCCAGTTTTCGCGGACCCGGGCGACAGCGGCGGGACCGAATCCGGCACCGGCGGCACAGCGTTGGTGCAGAACGTTGCAGCCGGCGAGTCCTACGCCAAGTTCATCGTCAACTACAAGCAGGGCACTGCGACCGCCACAGCCAAGGGCCGGGCCAACGCCTGGGGTAAGGCAGCCAGGCGGCAGGGGGTCTCTGTGCAGGAAGTCCGCACCCTGGCCACCGGCGGCACCCTGATCTCCTCGGACAAGGCATTGTCCGGTCAGGCCGCCAAGGATTTCATGACCGAGCTGGCGGCATCCGGAACGGTCGAATCCGTAGAACCTGATGCGCGCATGACAGTAGCGCTCAGCCCGGATGACCCCCGCTACGGCGAGCAGTGGGACTTCACAGCAGCAAACGGCATGCGGGTTCCGGGTGCCTGGGACGTTTCCACTGGCTCCGGCGTGACGGTGGCCGTGATTGACACCGGCATTACCTCGCACACCGATCTCAACGCCAATGTGCTTCCCGGCTACGATTTTGTGGCCGACTCCGCGGCAGCCCGCGACAATAATGGCCGGGACTCGAACCCACAGGACCAGGGCGACTGGTATCTCGCGGGCGAGTGCGGCCAGGCCCAGGGCTCGAATTCGTCGTGGCACGGTACCCACGTGGCCGGCACCGTGGCTGCTGTCACGGGGAACGCCAACGGCGTGGCCGGCGTGGCGCCCAACGCCAAGGTGGTCCCGGTGCGCGTCCTCGCCAAATGTGGAGGATCCCTGTCGGACATTGCAGACGCCATCGTCTGGGCCGCCGGCGGCGCGGTCAGCGGTGTACCGGCCAATGCCAATCCGGCGCAGGTCATCAACATGAGCCTCGGCGGCAGCGGCACCTGCGGCGGGACTTACCAGGCAGCAATTGACTCGGCCGTTGCGCGGGGAACCACCGTGGTGGTGGCTGCGGGCAACAGCGGGCAGGACGCCTCCGGCTTCCGGCCCGCCAACTGCAACAGCGTGGTGAGCGTCGCGGCCAGCAACCCGGGCGGCAGCCTCTCCTACTACTCGAACTTTGGCTCCTCGGTTGATGTGACGGCTCCGGGCGGCGACGTGCGCGTTGCCGGCGGGGGCATCCTCTCCACCATCAACACCGGCACCACTGTTCCCGGCGCAGAAGGCTACGCCAATTACCAGGGCACGTCGATGGCCGCGCCGCACGTTGCAGGTCTGGCGGCACTTATGAAGTCCAAGTCCTCCTCGCTGACCCCGGCCCAGGTTGAATCAACCCTCAAACAGGGCACCAGAGCTATGCCCGGCGGCTGCACCGCCGGCTGTGGCACCGGGCTCTCGGATGCAACCAAGACCCTCGGCCTGCTGGGCGGCACCACCCCGCCGCCGTCCGGAAACCTGCTCCTCAACCCGGGTTTTGAAGAGGGCGCCGTCTCCTGGACGTCCAACAAGGCCGACACCTTCGAGACCGGCACCGGTGCCCGCACGGGTTCACGTTTCGCTGGCCTGAACGGCTGGGGCCAGTCCACGTCGTACAACCTGGACCAGGCATTCGCCGTTCCGTCTTCGGTGGCCAGCGCCTCACTGTCCTTTTACGTGTTGGTCCAGTCGGACGAAACCACCGCCAGCTCGGCCTATGACACCCTCAAGGTCCAGGTCATCAGCGGCGGCGTCACCAGCACGCTGGCAACCTACTCCAACCTGAATGAGAGCACGGGTTATGCGCCCAAGACGCTTGATCTCTCAGCGTTCAAGGGGAAAAGCGTGACCCTGCGCTTCCTCGGCGTTGAGGATTCCTCGCTGCAGACGTACTTCTACGTCGATGACACCGCGGTGACCACCAGCTAGCCCTCAGAACGGCCCGAAACCGCTCGAACGGTGCTGCCCCGCACCGGTCCTGCTGTCGAGGGCCGTTCCTGGCTTATGGCAGCCGGTTCAGACGCCCTCGGTTTCGTCCACATTCAGCTGTGATTCGAACATCCGGAAATACCGCCCGCGGAGCGCCACCAGTTCCTTGTGGGTGCCCTGCTCAACGAGTTGCCCGTCCTCGAGCATGTAGACGATGTCCGCCTTCTCGATGGTGGCCAGGCGGTGGCTGATGGCGATGATGGTGCTGCGGCGGTCGGCGAACAGGCGGCTGAAGATCCTGTGTTCGGCCAGGGCATCGATCGCCGAGGTGGGCTCATCCATGACCATGAAGGTTGCGTTCCGGTAGAAGTTCCTTGCCATCGCGAGGCGCTGCCATTGGCCGCCGGACAGGCCGCTCCCCTTCCGTCCGCGCGGATCCTCCATCCAGTTGCTGACGTGGTTGTCCAGTCCGTTGGGAAGCTTGTTGATGAACTCGAGGGCCTCCGCGTCCGAGGCGGCCTTGCGGATGCGGTCATCGTGCCGCGGCGAATCAACATCGCCGAAGTAGATGTTTTCCGCAGCGGTGGCGAATTCGTACTTCAGGAATTCCTGGCTCAGGACGGCCAGGTGCCGGTGCCAGGATTTGACGTCGACGGCGGCGAGGTCAACGCCGTCGAGCATCACCTGGCCTGAGTCCGGCTTGTAGAGACCCGCGAGGATGCGGATGAGCGTTGACTTTCCGGCACCGTTTTCACCGACGATGGCAATGTGCTGCCCTTCCCTGATGGTCAGGGAGATTCCGCGGATGACCTCGATGTCACTGCCGGTGTAGGTAAATCTGATGTCGAGCAGTTCCACCGTCTCGGGGGCCCGAAGCAAGGGAGGCGCGTGCTCCGCATGAACGGGCATGGCCATGAACAGCTCATAGTCCGTGAGGTTTGCCAGATCCTCGTCGATGGAGCTCAGTGATGAAACCAGGCTGTTGGCCGTGGAGAGCGCCCGGCTGACGATCTGCTGGACGTACAGGAACTGCCCCACCGGCTGGGCCCGGGCGATGATCTGCCCCACCACCCAGATGAGCGAGACCACCTGTGCGCCATATTGCAGCGCATCGGCGGCAAGCTGCATGGGAATGTAGCGCTTCTGGAAGTCGAGCCTCCGGCGCTCATCTGCATCACGGAGCCGCGAACGCAGGTCCATCAGGTATCCCACTATGCCGTACAGGCGCATCTCGGCGATGTGCTGTGGCCGCAGCAGGTTGGTTTCGATCATCCGGCGCTGCCGCCGCGAATCCACTTGTGTATTCCAGTGCGCAATCTGTTCGCGCGAGAGCTTGAACTGCAGGTAGACGCTGGGAACGATGGCAACGAGGACAATCACCGCGATCCACCAGCTGACGAGCAGGAGTGCGCCGATGGCGAGGATGACGGACACCAGCTGGGTGAAGATCGCGGCTATACGGTCCAGGACCCGCGCATACGAGTCGGAGAACCGCTTCGCCCGGTCGTAGAGGTCCACGGTCTCTTTGTCGTCGTAACGCCAGAACTCCAGCGCCAGGAAGCGCTCGTACATCATGTCGCCCACAATGGCGCCGACTTTGAAGCTCATCAGCTGCTGGATGTACCGGTCCACGCTGCTGAAGGCACCCCAGAAGAGACCGAGGGCCGCGGTGATAATCACGTAGACGACTGCCTGCCGGCCGGCTTCGGTGTCGCCGGCGTAGGCCGCGGCCAGCGCTGTAGTGGTGAGCGCAGCGAAATACGTTGTCACCAGCGGAAGCAGCGCCGAGATCAGTGAGCCGGCGACCTTCATGACCACCGCTGCGGGCGAGGCCTGGAAACTTACCCTCAATACCTGCGCCACGGCCCGCGCGTATGGCCGCAGAGCGAGCTTCCGGCTGGGTTCCCGTGCGGGCCGCAGTTCAGACATTTCATCAGCCTAATACCGCGGCCGGCCGGGCTGTTTAGCGCGAACCGTAGTTCGGGGCCTCCACCGTCATCTGGATGTCATGCGGGTGTGACTCCTTGAGACCGGCTGCGGTGATGCGGACAAACCTGCCGCGGCTCTTCAGCTCAGGGATGGTGGGGGAACCAACATAGAACATGGTCTGGCGGAGCCCGCCGACCAGCTGGTAGGCCACGGATGCCAGCGGGCCGCGGTAGGCCACGCGGCCCTCGATGCCTTCCGGGATGAGCTTGTCATCACCGGAGACGTCGGCCTGGAAGTAGCGGTCCTTGGAGTAGGAGGTGTTTTTGCCGCGGGACTGCATGGCGCCCAGCGAGCCCATGCCCCGGTAGCTCTTGAACTGCTTGCCGTTCACAAAAATCAGCTCGCCCGGGGACTCGTCGCAGCCGGCCAGCAGCGAGCCCAGCATCACGGTGTCTGCGCCGGCAACCAGCGCCTTGCCGATGTCGCCCGAGTACTGCAGCCCGCCGTCGGCGATCAACGGGACGCCGGCAGGAATGGCCGCCTTGGCGGACTCATAGATGGCGGTGATCTGGGGAACGCCCACACCGGCAACCACACGGGTGGTGCAGATGGAGCCCGGCCCCACACCCACCTTGATGCCGTCGGCGCCGGCATCGATGAGCGCCTGGGCACCTTCGCGGGTGGCGGCCTGGCCGCCGATGATGTCTACGTGTGCGGCAACGGGATCGGACTTCAGGCGGCGGATCAAGTCCAGCACGCCCTGCGAGTGGCCGTTGGCGGTGTCCACGAACAGCGCGTCCACGCCGGCGTCAATGAGCGTCATGGCGCGCTCCCAGCCATCACCGAAGAAACCGATGGCAGCACCCACGCGGAGGCGGCCTTCGTCGTCCTTGGTGGCGAGCGGGTACTGCTCGGCCTTGGTGAAGTCCTTAGTGGTAATGAGGCCCTTGAGCCGGCCCTGCTCGTCCACGAGCGGGAGCTTTTCAATCTTGTTCGTCGCCAGCTTGTGCGAGGCCTCCTCGCGGCTGATGCCCACGTGGCCGGTGATCAGCGGCATCTTGGTCATCACGTCGCTGACGAGGCGGTGCGGGAAATCCGTTTCCAGAATGAAGCGGGTGTCCCGGTTGGTGACAATGCCCAGCAGCCGGCCGCCGTCGTCCACTACCGGAAGTCCGGACACGCGATACTGTGCGCAGAGCTCATCCAGGTCAAGAAGCGTTTTCTCGGGGCCGATGGTGAGCGGGTTGGTGATCATGCCCGATTCGCTGCGCTTGACGCGGTCCGCCTGATCGGCCTGGTCCGCAATGGACAGGTTGCGGTGGATCACGCCGAGGCCGCCTTGGCGGGCCATGGCGATGGCCATCCGGGATTCCGTAACGGTGTCCATCGCGGCGGACAGCAGCGGGGTGTGCACGCGGATCCGCTTGGATATGCGGGAGGAGGTGTCAGCCTCTGACGGAATGACATCCGTGTGTCCGGGGAGCAGCAGGACGTCGTCGTAAGTCAGGCCGAAAAAGCCAAAAGGATCGTGTTCGGGCTGGGTCATGAGTGCGCCTCTTACCTTGGTTACGGGTTTCACGGGTAGGGGTTGCAGCTGATGACCAGCCCGTTATTACGGGACTGGCCTGTGCAGAAGTTGGTGCAGAAGTCTTGCATAAATACTAGAACCTTCGCGGCGATCCCCATATTCCGGAGCGGCAATGTGAGCAAAGGCACGCGCGGGAGGAGGGCCGGTGGGCCTGCCTTCCGCGGGAGCGCGCTCAAGACGCGGGCATTATTTCCATCCTGTGGCAGCCAGCAGCCGCTTCTCGAACATGGGAATCATGCTTTCGACGTACGTTTTGGTGAGGTGGTTGTCGTCCTTGTAGACGTAGACGTTGCCCACCACTGCGGGACAGGTGCCGTCGGCGCAGATGAAGTCACTCAGGTCCATCAGGTGCAGGTCCTCCACCTTGCCGCGGTAATCGTCCAGGGGTGATGACGCCGCAAGTGACTCGTTGAGCGGCGGGTTGCACTCCGGCGCATCCGCCCCGTTCTTCTGGACACATTCGGGCATGTTGGTACGGAAACGCGGGTTGTCTCTGACCCCCACCACGTCCATGCCGGCGTCAGTGAACTGCTTGATGCCGTCAAGGTAGCCCGGCACCTCGGTTTCAAAAGGAGCTTCCGCATGGGTCAGCGAAGCAACCGTGAACACTGCATCGGGCCGATGCTCCATGACGTAGGCGGCGCCGGCCCGGTTGAAGGCGTTACACCCCGCATCACGCTCAGGTGACTCTGCCCCGAACCGGCAATCACCCCGTAGCAGGGTCACCACTTCCCAACCGCGCTGTTTGGCGATGGGACCCAGGGCGGCCATGTACTGCTGGGCGTGGGAATCGCCCAGCACCACGATCCGCTTGGTGACGGCGTCCGGCTTGGTGTTCTGCAGGCAGCCTTCGAGCAGTGGATCAGTGGGGACATTTTCGTCCGCGCACAGGCCATCGATGTCGGCCCATTCGTTTTCCATGGCGGCCGGGGCCGGAATGATTTTTGCCTCCGGCATGGGCTTGCCCGCGTTTTCCGGCGCCAGCACCGCGGCACCGGGAGTCAGCTCCCGGGGCTGGGCATCGGCAGCAGCCTCTTCGGCTGTCAGTTGGGTCTGCCAGACAGCCACAGGGCCGGCCAGCAGCGCACCGCAGGCCACAATCACGACGGCGGTACGCCAGGCACGCAGTTCAGGCCAGTGCCATTCGCGCAGGGGTTTTTCGACGAACTTGGTGGTCAGTACCGCCAGCAGGATCGCTCCTGCCACAATGGCCAGGCCCTGGACCAGGTCAGGGGCGGTGATGTCCGCGCCGGCCAGGGCAAGGACCAGGAGCGGCCAGTGCCACAGATACAGGGCATAGGAATTGTCGCCCAGCCGTACGAGCGGTTTCCAGCCCAGCAGCCGGTCCGCTCCGAACCGGCTTCCGCTCTGGCCGGCCACGATGATGGCGGCGGCAGCCAGGGTCGGCCACAGGGCGATGAACCCGGGGAAGGACCTGTCCACGGTCAACACCAGCCCGCACGCAATCATTGCCACCAGGCCTGCCCAGCCCAGCACCACCCGCAGTGCCCTGCCCGGTTTCAGGTACGGCAGGAAGAGAGCCAGGAGGGAGCCCAGTGCGAACTCCCAGAGCCTCGCACGGGTATCAAAATACGCGTAGGCCTGGTTGGCGGCGGTCTGGTCAATGGAATACAGCAGGGACGCTATGAAGATCGCGCCGAAGGGAACAATCAGCACCACGCGGTACTTGATGCTGGCCAACCGCCCGGGCATCCGACGGAGCAATCGCCACAGGATGGCCGTGCCGGCGAACACCAGCGGCCACAGGATGAACACCTGCCCCTGGATGGACAGGGACCAGAAGTGCTGCAGCGGGCTGGCACCGGAGTGGTCCTGCGCGTAGTAGTCCACCGCGGTGTCTGCAAGGAGCCAGTTCTGGCGGTAGAGGAGCGAGGCCCACGCCTGGTCCAGAATGTCCGGCCAGCGGCTCTGCGGGATGATCAGCCAGGTGCCTGCCAGCGTACCCAGAATAACTACGACGGCGGCGGGCAGCAGCCGCTTGAACAGGTGCAGCCAGTGCGTCACCAGCCGGAGGGGTTTACCGCTTTCAACTTTCCGCACAAAGGAAAGCGTCAGCAGGAATGCCGAAATGAGCAGGAAGATGTCCACGCCGCCGGACACCCGGCCGAGCCACACGTGATAGGTGACCACCATCAGAACGGCCAGGGCCCGAAGCCCTTGTACTTCCGGGCGGTAGTTCGGTCTTTGGCTCGCGGGCTCCGCGCCTTGCACATGGCCCGGCGACGGGGTGGTTCTCGCTATCGACACAAAAAACCTCTCAAAGCGGTTGCCCAAATCACCCATGTTATCAATTCGTGATGTTCAATACGAATCGACGGCTACGCTTACCCTAGGTGGAAGGGGTCTTCGCTTGATCGTGCAGATGCGAATTTTTGTGCCAGCGGAGCTGTCTGCCCTGGTGGTTGAAAGCTGCACGCAACAGACAGGCACAGCGGAGGTAGCTGTGCATCCGGGGGCCTCGATACTCCCACCCGGCGATGTGATCACAGTACAGATTGCCCGCGAGGCCGTTGAAGAACTGATGGAGAAACTCCACGCGCTGAAGATCCAGGAGCTGGGATCCGTGTCCGTCTGGATGCCGGAGCTGGTCCTTTCAGACCGCGCGGACAAGGCCGAGGCCGCCGCGCCGGGTCAGGGCGCCGACTCGGTGGTTTGGGACGAAGTTACCCGCCAGACCGGCGAGGACGCACGGCTCACCTGGAGCTATCTGGCGTTCCTTCTGCTCGCCACCCAGCTGGCCGCAATCGGCATCGTGACGGATTCAACCATCGCGATTGTGGGGGCCATGGCCATCGGTCCGGAATTCGGTCCGCTGGCGGCGCTGGCAGTGTCCCTTGCCAGGCGCAAGTGGCGGATTGGCCGGGACGCTGCTGTGGCTCTCGCCATCGGATTTCCTGTTGCCATGCTGGCCGCTGCGCTGACCACCAGGCTGTCCGCAGCCGTGGGGTTGTTCCCGGCGGACATCCTTGACCGGGGATCGGCGGTCGAGTTCATTTACCATCCGGGCCCGTACTCCCTCATAGTCGCGGTCCTGGCCGGTGCGGCCGGAATGCTCTCGATGATCAGCAGGCGTTCGGCGGCCCTGATCGGGGTTTTCATCTCGGTGACCACGGTTCCGGCCGCGGGATTCGTCGCCGTCGCACTGGTTCTGGGTGAATCCGGGAAGGCCGCAGGTTCGGCTCTCCAGCTGCTGCTGAACCTCGTGGGGATCGTGGTGGCTGCGGTCGCGGTGCTCTACTTCTACAGCCTCATTACGAAACGGCTTCCCGGGAGTACGGCTGAGCGGCTCCGGCGCAAGGCACAGCGCACCTGAACCGCCAGAGTCCAGGGGGGATCGGCAGCAGGGCACAGGCCGGAATCAGCGGGGAAAACAGACAGGTCCGGCACCCACCGGGGTGCCGGACCTGTTGAACTGCCTGCGAGGCTACAAGCTAGTGCCTGTGCCCTGCGTGCTCGTCTTCGTCAGCGGGCTTCTCAACAACCAGCGTCTCGGTGGTGAGAACCAGTGCGGCGATGGAGGCCGCGTTGCGGAGGGCAGCGCGGGTCACCTTGACCGGGTCAATGACGCCGGCTGCGATGAGGTCCTCGTACTGGCCGGACATGGCGTTGAAGCCGTGGTTGGGGTCCAGTTCGGCCACCTTGGCGGCCACAACGTAGCCGTCAAAGCCAGCGTTCTGGGCGATCCAGCGCAGCGGCTGGGTCAGGGCGCGGCGGACGATGCCCACAGCAGCAGCTGCGTCGCCTTCCAGTGCCTTGACCGAGGGATCCTCGTCCAGAGCCTTCAGTGCGTGGATCAGTGCAGAGCCGCCACCGGAAACGATGCCTTCTTCGA
Source organism: Micrococcaceae bacterium Sec5.7 (assembly GCA_039636785.1). Lineage (NCBI taxonomy): Bacteria > Bacillati > Actinomycetota > Actinomycetes > Micrococcales > Micrococcaceae > Micrococcaceae bacterium Sec5.7. The sequence goes on from CP144169.1 coordinate 2,697,888, forward strand.
GGGCAGCGCGGGTGGAGGACACAGCGTCCTCGATGCGGTGCTTCTTTTCCTTCAGCTCGACCTCGGTGGCTGCGCCAACCTTGATCACGCCGATGCCGCCGGCCAGTTTGGCCAGGCGTTCCTGCAGCTTTTCCTTGTCCCAATCGGAATCGGTGCGGGTCAGCTCGGCGCGCAGCTGGGAAACCCGTGCTGCGACGTCCTCGGCGGAACCTGCACCGTCAACGATGGTGGTGTTGTCCTTGGTGACTGTGATGCGGCGGGCAGTGCCAAGCACCTCAAGGCCAACGGAATCCAGGCTGAGGCCCAGTTCGGGCGAAACAACCTGCGCACCGGTGAGGGTGGCAATGTCCTGCAGCATGGCCTTGCGGCGGTCGCCGAAGCCCGGGGCCTTGACGGCAACCACGTTCAGGGTGCCGCGGATGCGGTTGACGATCAGCGTGGAGAGCGCCTCGCCGTCGACGTCCTCGGCAATGATGAACAGCGGCTTGGAGCTCTGAAGAGCCTTCTCCAGCAACGGAAGGAAGTCCGCGACCGAGGAGATCTTGCCCTGGTTGATCAGGATGAGCGCGTCCTCAAGGACAGCTTCCTGGCGTTCTGCGTCGGTGACGAAGTACGGGGACAGGTAGCCCTTGTCGAACTGCATGCCCTCGGTGAGGACCAGTTCGGTCTGCGTGGTCGAGGATTCCTCGATGGTGATCACACCATCCTTGCCGACCTTGCCGAATGCCTCGGCCAGGAGCTCGCCTACCTCGTCGCTCTGTGCGGAGATGGAGGCAACGTTGGCGACCTGGGTGCCTTCAACCGGGCGGGCGTTCTCGAGCAGACGCGCGGCAACGGCCTCAACCGAAACCTCGATTCCACGCTTGATCTGACCCGGAGCGGCGCCTGCCGCAACGTTGCGCAGGCCTTCCTTGACCAGGGCCTGTGCGAGGACGGTTGCGGTGGTCGTTCCGTCACCGGCGACGTCGTTGGTCTTGGTAGCTACTTCTTTGGCCAGCTGAGCGCCGAGGTTCTCATACGGGTCATCCAGCTCGATTTCACGTGCGATGGTCACGCCATCGTTGGTGATTGTGGGGGCGCCCCACTTTTTGTCCAGTACAACGTTGCGGCCGCGGGGGCCGAGCGTCACCTTGACAGTGTCGGCGAGCTTATCAATGCCGGCCTCAAGAGACCGGCGGGCAGCGTCGTTAAACGCAAGCTGCTTTGCCATGGTTTTGTCCTTTCAAGACAGAACCCCGCGCTGCTGATCGTGTCAGACAAGATCAGCGGCACGGGGATCCAAAGAGTTACTTGACGACGATCGCCAGAACGTCGCGGGCGGACAGCACAAGGTAGTCAGTGCCGCCGGTCTTGACTTCAGTTCCGCCGTACTTGGAGTAGATGACAACGTCGCCGGTGGCGACGTCAATCGGAACGCGGTTGCCGTTGTCGTCAAAGCGGCCGGGGCCTACTGCAACAACTTCGCCTTCCTGCGGCTTCTCCTGCGCGGAGTCCGGGATAACCAGGCCGGAAGCCGTGGTCTGCTCGGCTTCGAGCGGGCGGACAACAATACGATCCTCAAGAGGCTTAATAGAGACCGACACTCGGACCTCTCCTTCTTCGTCAGCAAATTTATGGACTATAAAACTGTGGTGCCATGGCGTGCAAACCGTCGTCGCGGTGCCGGCAGCTGCCTGGCTGGTAGTGCTTTGGGTGTTAGCACCCTCCTAGGGAGAGTGCCAATGAAGACTCTATGTAAGTGGTTAGCACTCGGTCAAGGCGAGTGCCAGCATTTCGTCATGGGTGAACGCCGCGAAGCGCCTGTCAGCGGCCTGCCAGGTCGTCGAAATCGACGTCTTCACCGTTGTCGTTTTCCTCGTCGGCGGAGGCGTTGCGCTTGCGGTAGAGGACAAGAGCGGCAGCTGCAGCTGTCAGCGCGGACACAATGAGAAACACAATGCCGCCTATGCGCGCAGCGGAATACAGACCGCGGATGTCGCGGGCTTCGTCGGTGGCGTCGTTAATGTTCTTGCCGCCGACCGAATATACGGTGGCGTTGAAAGCATCCAGTGCGAAAATAATCGCCAGCAGTGCAATGCAGACGATGGCGACTGCAGCTCCGGCGATCAGCGCCGGCCTGGCATACTTCACAAGGCCCCGGCGGTTGGATACGGGTTGCTCGGCGGGTTGCGGAGTTGCGCTGTCTTCCATGCCATCAACCCTATCGGCAACTGGCCCCCGACCCCCTCCACTACGCTTGATGCCATGGCTGAAGCTCTGCAGGACCAGATCGCACCGCTCCTCACCAGCGAAGGCTGGGAGCTGTTGGCATCCCTTGGTCCCTACCGCGAGGACCAGGCCTTTGAACTCAATTCCGCCCTCCGCAAGGCCGGTCACTCCCCCGCGCTCGTTTCTGCCGTGCTGACCCAGTCCCGGCTTCGCACCCGGGCGGAGAGCAAGTTCGGCGAGTTCGCGCGGCAGATGCTCTTCACCCGGGCAGGTCTGGAACAGGCGACCAGGCTAAATGTGGCGGCGCGGCATGCCGAGCGCTTTGTTCAGGCCGGGGCCACACACGTGGCCGACCTCGGATGCGGGCTCGGCGCCGACTCCATGGCAATGGCTTCCATGGACCTGACGGTCACCGCCGTGGAATATGACGAGGCTACGGCCGCGTGCGCCACCATGAACCTCATCCCCTTCCCGCAGGCCACCGTGGTCCATGCCGACGCCATGTCCTTTTCCCTCGAAGGAGTGGACGGCGTGTGGCTGGATCCGGCGCGCCGCACCACATCGACGTCCGGAACCAAGCGGATCTGGGACCCTGAAGCATTCTCCCCTCCGCTGTCCTTTGTGGAGTCCCTGGCTGGCTCGGGGCGTGCAGTGGGCGTCAAGATGGGGCCTGGCATGCCGCATGAGTCGGTGCCCGCCGGCTGCGAAGCCCAGTGGGTGTCCGTTGGCGGAGATGTCACCGAGGTGACCCTTTGGTTCAACAAGGTGAGCCGGCCCGGCATTCGCCGGGCAGCGTTGCTGCTCGGCCCGCAGGGGGCGGCGGAAATCACCAGCACTGAAGATTTCGCCGCCGGCCCGGCGGCACCCGTAGGCCCCGTGGCCGGCTATCTGTATGAGCCTGACGGTGCCGTGATCCGCGCCGGCCTGGTGGCCGACGTCGCCCTTCAGCTGGGCGGCCACCTCGTGGATGAACACATTGCCTACATCTGCGCGCCGGAATTGCTGGACACCCCGTTTGCCCGGGCTTACAAGGTCCTTGAGGTCATGCCCTTCAACGTCAAGGCGCTCAAGGCCTGGGTGAAACTGCACAACATCAGCGTGCTGGACATCAAGAAGAGGGGCACGTCCGTCACCCCCGAAGAACTCCGGAGGCAGCTGCTGCAGGGCGGAAAGTCCGGAGGAAAGGCCACCGGAGGAAGAAGCGCAGGCAAGAAGGCGGCCACCCTGGTCCTCACCCGGATCGGCGAGGACAGGGTGGCCATCTCGGTGGAGCCCGTTTAGTTTCCACGCGGGGTTTCCACGCGGACGGCTACTGCGCCCGCATGAACTCTTCCGCGTCCCGGATCTGCTGCTCCGTGGGCCGGATCCCGGTGTAGAGCACAAACTGTTCCAGAGCCTGGATGGTGGCCACTTCGGCCCCCGTGATGACCGGCTTGCCGGCCGCCCGGGCGGCCTTGATGAGCGGGGTTTCCGCCGGCAGTGCGACGACGTCGAACACCACCTTCGCGGCTTCGATCACCTCAGTGGGGAAGGAAAGCGATTCCGCTTCAGGATCCCCGGCCATGCCGACTTTCATGCCGACTTTCATGCCGACTTTCATACCGCCTTTCATACCGCCTTTCATACCGCCTTTCATACCGCCTTTCATACCGCCTTTCATACCGCCTTTCATACCGCCTTTCATACCGCCTTTCATACCGCCTTTCATACCAATAGGTGTGACGTTGATGATCAGGTCCGCCGTGCCGCCGTCGAGCCCTGCCTGCCAGGTGAACCCATACTGCTCTGCGAGCGCCCGGCCGGAAGCCTCGTTCCGGGCGACCACTGTTACATCCTTGAATCCGGCGTCACGCAGCGCCGCTGCGGTGGCTTTAGCCATCCCGCCGGCGCCCTTGAGCAGCACCGAGTAGCCGGTGGGCACGGCATTGCGCTCGAGCAATTGCTCAATCGCGGTGTAGTCCGTGTTGTAGGCCGTGAGCCGGCCGCCGTCGTTGACGATGGTGTTCACTGAATCGATCGCCTTGGCCGAAGGATCCATCACGTCCACGAGGGCGATCACGTCCTCCTTGTACGGCATGGAGACCGCGCAGCCGCGGATGCCGAGTCCGCGGACTCCGGCTATGGCCTGGGCCAGATCTGTGGGGGCGAAGGCCTTGTAGATCCAGTTCAGCCCAAGCTGCTGATACAGGTGGTTATGGAAGCGCGTCCCGTTGTTGCTCGGCCGGGCCGAAAGCGAGATGCAGAGGGTCATGTCTTTGTTCAGAATGGGCACAGCACCATTAAACCCACAGCTGTCACCCCTGGCGGGCCTTCAGCCGTGGATTCTTCTTGTTGATGACGAAGGTCCTGCCGCGGCGCCGCACTATCTGCGATCCCGGGATCTTCTTGAGGGCGCGCAGAGAGTTTCTGACTTTCATTATCTTTTCCTCCAGTAACGGGTGGTATTCAATGTGGACGGTCCATGAGTTTCAGAGGCTTAGCCCCAGTTCCAGCGGATCCTCGAGGGTGCTGAAATCCAGTCGCATTTCCTCATCGCTGAGCTGGCAGCCATCCAGCAGCGCTTTGATTTCTGCGGCGTCAATGTCCCGGTCCCGGCCGGTGATGGCCACTACGGTCCCCCGGTCCCCGAAGTCGGGGTGCCAGCCCAGCGCCGCGTCGGCGTCGGCGTCGGCGTCGGCTGCTCCGGCACCGGCGGCCGTTCCGGGGTTGTTGCCACCGCTCCCCGCAGACCAGGCTTCGCGGCAGTCGAGCCATTGGCCCGTGCTTTCAAACCAGACCCTCGGTCCGATTCCCTGCAGCGCAATCCTGAGGTCTGCCGCCGAGGCGATCCACAGCCGGCCACGCATCCAGTGGGACCCTGCGGCGAGGCGGGGCAGCGCCAGCCGGAAACGGGCCGGGTGCAGCGGGCGCTCCACGCGGTGGAGGACGGTTCGGAACCGGCCGGTCCGTTCCTGGACCGGGATTCGCACCGCTCCCCTGCGCGACCGGGACACGGCTTCTCGTCCGTCGTAGCAACCAGGCTTGAATTCGTCCGCCGCACCGGCCACAACGGCATGCGGCGCCAGCTGCGACATCAACTCCAGCCCGCGGCTCCAGTGGGCGCTCTCCTCGCGTGACGCACCCGCCAGTTCCGAGCTGAGGCCCGGCTGGACCATGACTGTGTCCACGTGTGAGAGTTCGCCAATCAGGAATTCCCCGCTGGTGCGGTCATCGCCCGGCATGGATGTGAACCCGGATGCATACAGTGTGTGACGGTCCCGGATCTGGTCTTCCAGTTCGGCCGGATCAACCGCGAGTACGGCGTTGTCCACCGTAACCGGACGATCCAGCCCCTCGGCGAGGGCGGCTACTGCCATCTCCACCGACACACCTGGCGGCAGGCCAAGCACGGCATGGTGGTAGCCGGCACTCATGAGACGCTCCACGGTGGGGACAATATCCAGCCGGACGGTGCAGCTGAGGCAGCCGTGTTCAAGGGCGGTCTCCACCCGCTCCGTCAGCACTCCGGCGCTGAATATCCGGCGAAGCACAATGGAGCCTTCAAGCAGATCATGGTGGACCACTACGGAGCTGGTATGAGTCTGGCCCAGTCGGGCGGTGGCCGTCTGGCGGCACTGCGTATCAAGCGAGCTGACGAGGGAAAGGTGCATCCCGCGAGTCTAATTGCAAATAGTTCTCATTAGCAAAACGACTCAGGGACAGCCTGCCCCTGCACGGAAACCTCCGAAGGCTGACGGCAGGTTTCCGGGGGCCGGCGCCTTGCCCGTCAGAACAGCAAGCAACGCCTTGAAGGCTCCCGGACTGCGGCCGTACAAGGCAATTTTGGCAGGTGCTGTGGATCCGGCCAGAGCCCACGGTGCGTCAAGCGCCACCGCGATGTGGCCGTCAACGGGTCTGCCGCCGTATCCGATGAGGCTCACCAGCGGGCCGGTGCCAAGCCCGACTCCTGCTTCCTGCGCAGCTGCTTCGAACCGTGCCCTGTCCTGCGCAGAACCGCCCGCAACCCGCACGGAGCCGGGCACCATGGGTCCCTTGCATGGGCCGGCGAGGATGGTGACTGCTGCCGCGGAAACTTTCGTCGAGAGCGTGTTGCCGCTCCCCGGCGCCGCCCCCGGTGCCGCCTTGGCATGCTCCCGCTCCCGCCAGATCATCATGGTGGCTACACGCCGGGCGGCCTCATCCAGGCGCGCCGCCGGCAGGGTGCCCGCCGTAGCAGCACTGACGATCGCGGCATGGGCCTGTTCAACATCGGCCGGCATCAGCAACAGATCCGCCCCGGCAGCCAGTGCCCGCGGCGCGGCGGATCCGTTGGGAAACTGTTTCTGCACCGCACCCATGTTTAGCGCATCCGTCACGGCCACACCTGTGAAGCCCATCCCCCGCAGCGCTGCATATGCGGGTTTCGAAAGCGACGCCGGAACTCCCGGCTCCAGTGCCGTCACGGCGATGTGCCCCGTCATGACCATGGGAGCCCCAGCGTCAACGGCGGCCTTGAACGGCTTCCAGTCCTTGGCCCGGAGCTGGGCCACAGTTGCGTTCTGGACCGGAAGGCCCTCATGTGAATCCACCGTGACAGAGCCGTGGCCGGGAAAGTGCTTGACGGCAGGCAGCATCCCGCCGGCCAGCATTCCACGGAAGAAGCCGACCCCCAGTTTGGCCGCCGCGTCCGGGCTGGCGGACATTGACCGTGCGCCGATAGTGGGATCTGACGCGCCGATGGTGACGTCCGCGTCCGGTGCGAAGTCCACATTGAAGCCCAACGGCGCCAGTTCCGCGGCGAGGGCGCGGCCGGACTCGGTTGCAAGAGGTACGCTTCCAGCGGCACCGTAGCTCATGGGCGACGGCCATTCGGTCAGCGGAGCCCCCAGCCTGGCCACCTCACCGCCTTCCTGGTCCACACCGATCAACCCGGGCCAACCGCGGCCGTCCGACCGCGCGGCCCCGGACAGACGCTTGGTGACGGTGGCCATTGCGGCGGTATCCACCAGACCGTCAACAGTTTTGGGGACGTTGTCGCCCATGATGATGGAACCGGCCAGATGGAGCCGCTCAATCCTGGCGGCCTGGGCCTCGTAATCCAGTCCGGCATAAAAGGGCATCAGGACCTGTCCGGCCTTCTGGCTGAGGTTCATTTTGGCCAGTGCCGCACTGGCAGCATCAACGTCACTCTGCTGCGGGCCCCAGCCCAGCGGCTTTACCCCGGGATCCGGTGAGGGAGCAGTGGCGGCGGGTGCCGGCGTCGTCGGCTGTGATCCGGAGGTGGCGGACCCTGGGGTGGCCGGTCCTGACGCGGATTCCGCCCCCGACTCAGCTGGGGAGGGTGCCGGCAGACAGGATGACGCCGCCAGCAATACCGTCAGCGCCGCCGCCGTGAGCATCAGTCTGTGAAAACTCTCACGCGCTCCCTGTAACCAAGCCATCATCTCGATGCTACCCCTGCATTAGACTTGAAACACTCGTTGCCCTGCCCGCCTCCCCTTCCGAATGGACCTGCCAGAAGCGGCCGGAGCTACGGACAACAGAACAGTTAGGGGACCACGTGAAGATTGATTTCGCATCATCCAGGCAATCAACTCTTGGTGTGGAATGGGAGCTTGCCCTCGTGGACGGGCAGACCGGGGAATTGGCCTCTGTTGCCAACCAGGTGCTCCGCGGCGTGGCTGCCAAGCATCCCGAGCTCAATGAGGACGACGAACACCCGCACATCAAGCAGGAACTGCTGCTTAATACAGTGGAACTCGTCACAGGCATCTGCGAGACCGCAGCGGAAGCCAAAGAAGACCTCAGCAGGTCCCTGGCCGCAGTGCGCGAGATCACCGATCCCATGGGTGTGGAAGTCTTCTCCGCGGGAAGCCACCCGTTCAGCCCGCCGCAGCTCCAGCCGGTGACGGACAAGGCACGGTACGCCAAGCTGATTGACCGCACCCAGTGGTGGGGCCGCCAGATGGTCATTTACGGCGTCCACGTGCACGTCGGCCTGGACCGGCGCGACAAAGTTCTGCCGGTGCTTGACGGGCTGGTCAATTACTTCCCGCATTTCCAGTCACTGTCCGCCTCCAGCCCATACTGGGGCGGTGAGGACACCGGCTATGCCTCGCACCGTGCGCTGATGTTCCAGCAGCTGCCCACCGCCGGTCTGCCTTTCCAGTTCCCCAACTGGGAAGAGTACGAGTCCTATGTCCAGGACATGTTCACCACCGGCGTGATCGATACGCTTTCGGAGATCCGCTGGGACATCCGGCCGGTGCCGAACCTCGGCACCATCGAAATGCGGATCTGCGACGGCCTGGCCACTCTCGAGGAAGTGGGGGCCATCGCTGCGCTGACGCAGTGCCTGGTTCACGAGTTCTCCACCACCCTGGACAACGGCGGCTCCATCCCCACCATGCCGCCCTGGCATACCCAGGAAAACAAATGGCGTGCGGCGCGGTACGGCCTCGAAGCCATCATCATCCTGGATGCCGAAGGCAAGGAACAGCTCGTCACCGAGCACCTGCTTGAGACCCTCAACCGGCTGGAGCCCATCGCGGCAAAGCTGGACTGCTCCGATGAGCTGGCCGACGTCGAGAAGATCATCCGCCGGGGCGCCGGCTACCAGCGCCAGCGCCGCGTCGCCGCCGAGCACGGCGGAGACCTCCAGGCAGTCGTGCTGGACCTGGTCAGGCAGATGCGCAACGGTCCTACCGCCTGAGCAGCCCATGGCGCGTCCCTAGATTCTGAGCCCTACCGCGAGAACGGTGGTGTCGTCAGCACTTTCGCCGAGCCGTTCCTGCTCGGACCGCAGCCGCATCACGACGTCGAGCACCCCCTGCGTCGAGGACGCCGCCTTGAGCAGTTGTTCCGGCGTGCATACACCGCGTTCGACGGCGAGCCAGCCACCGTCAGTTGCCAGCACCACCCGCGTGACTCCAGTCAGTTCAGCTGTGAAGGCCTGATCCGCGGCATCCGCTTCCCGCCGCGCCACCCACACCTGGCCAGGGGTGTTTCGGAGCCGGCGCGCCTCACGGTGTTCCTCAGCGGTGAGGCTCGTATCGACGCCCGGTGTGCCCACGTGGACGACGCTCCCGTCCGCCACCTCTGCAACGGCCTGGCAATCGGCCAACCAGGCAAATGTAAGAACACCGCCGTGAACAGTTGCCACCATCACGGCTGCCGAGGGGAAACGCACACGTTCATCGCCGACGAGGGTCTGTGCCAGAGAATCAAGCTCCGTCAGGGCTGCGCGCAGCACATCCCGGGCTGTGCCGGCGTCGTGGTGTTCAGCCAGGAGGCTGCTGAGCTGCGCCGCATACCATTGGGGATCTGATGCGCCCGGCAGGCCGAGTTGCTCCAGCACAGGGGTGGCCCCGTCCACCACCCAGGCCGACGGCCAACGCACACCGCAGGCGTCCTCATTGACATGGCCGTCGCCCTGAACGGACAGCTGCGTCAGCAGTTGCCAGCCGCCGTTGGCCTTCAAGCCGAAACCGTGGTGACCGGCATGGAGGAATCCGGGGCGAACCCGATGCCGCTGGGCTCAACTCCTGCCATCACCAGCTGTGCACCCAAGGCTGCCACCATGGCGCCATTGTCAGTGCACAACTCCAGCGGCGGCACATGCAGCGTGATTCCGGCGGCCGAACACCGTTGCTCGGTCAGCTGGCGCAACCTTGAATTGGCGGCCACACCGCCGCCCAGGAGCACGTTGGTGATGCCGTTCTCGCGGCAGGCCAGCACTGCCTTGGAGCTGATGACGTCCACCACGGCTTCCTGGAATGCGGCGGCAACGTCCGCCACCGGCACTTCCTCGCCACGGGCCTCGAACTGCTCCACGCAACGTGCCACGGCGGTCTTCAGCCCGCTGAAGGACCAGTCATAGCGGTGCTTGCCGGGCTCCTCCGCGGTGCCCATGTACTTGGGCTGGGTGAGCCCCCGCGGGAAACGGATTGCCTTGGGATTGCCTTCGCGCGCGAGTTTGTCGATGGCAGGACCACCGGGGTAGCCCTGGCCAAGGATGCGGGCCACCTTGTCGTACGCCTCGCCGGCGGCGTCGTCGATCGTGGAGCCGAGAAGCTCCACGTCGTCCGTGATATTCCGGATCCGCAATATTTCGGTGTGGCCACCGGAGACCAGGAGCGCGCCGAGGTTCCGGGGCAGGACCGGGCTGTGCGCCGTGCCCGGCCGGCCAGGTGTTCCCCCGTCCAGGAGTCCTACGCCCACATGGGCCACCAGATGGTTGACGGCGTACAGCGGTTTCCCAGTAGCCACCGCCAGGGCTTTCGCCGCGCAGACACCCACCATCAGGGCGCCCGCCAGCCCGGGCCCGGAGGTGACGGCGATGGCGTCGATTTCGTCCAGGGTCACTCCGGCATCCGCCAGAGCCTCACTGAGTGTGGGCACAAAGGCATCAAGGTGCGCCCTTGATGCGATCTCCGGGATCACACCGCCAAACCTCACATGCTCGTCCATGGAGGAGGAAACGGTGTTGGTCAGGAGGGCCGCCCCGCGAACGATCCCGACGCCGGTTTCGTCGCAGGAGGATTCAATGCCGAGGACCAATGGCTCGGTGCGATTCATGCGTGTTCTGCTTCCGTTGTCCCGGTCACTTCAGCGGGACCGGCTCCGGGCGCGTGGAGCTGGAGCCGCATGATCAGTGCATCTATGCCGTCCCGGTAATATCTTGGCCGGACATGGATCTGTTCGAATCCGAACGTCAGGTAGAGCTGCTGGGCGCGTGGATTGTCCGCGCGGACTTCGAGCAACACGTCGGCTGCATTCCGCCGCCGGCTTTCCTCAATCAGCTCAGTCAGCAGTGCCGAGCCGATGCCCTTCCCTTCGAACTCCGGAACCACGGCGATGGTCTGCACATCAGCGATGGGCTCTATGCACATCAGCCCGGCGTAGCCGACTATTCCTGAGTCCGCCTCAGCCACGAGGTAGCGGCGGGTATCCGTCTGGGATAGCTCATCGAAGAACATCTGAAGCGGCCACGCATCCGCCGGAAAAAGCCTTCGCTCGAGCTCGTTCACGGCGGGAACGTCTGCGGCGGTCATGTCCCGAAGTGTAACTCCGGCCCGGGCGAGCCGGGCGGTGCTTTTCACAGTGCCCGCTTCCGAGGCCCGGGCACCCTGGCATCGGACTCGCGGAGGTACAGCGGAGTTGAATCAAGCAGGCTCTCCCCCGCGGCAAGCCGTGCCAGCGCGAATTGGCCCAGGAAGAGGGCATCGGGATGCTCGGAACTGAAATCAGGGTTGGCCCGGACTTCATCGGCATAAAGTCCGGCACCGGCGCCATATGCGGGAATGTCCGGCAAATCCTTGGCGAAGCCCACGTGCGGGCCATCCACCAGGTGCGGCAGCTGGCCATCAACCAGGGAGTACCGGGCCCAGTAGACTTCCTTCCGCCGGGCGTCCGTGGCAACGATTAATTCGGGAACGGCCGCCGTGGATTCCGCCACCTCGAGGGCAACGGCGTCCAGGCTCATCAGTCCGTACAGCGGCTTGTTCCACACATAGGCCAGCGTCCGGGCGGTCGCAATGCCAGATCGGAGTCCGGTGAAAGGCCCGGGGCCGACCCCTGTCACGATTGCATCGATGTCAGCTCCGGTGATTCCGGCTGTGGCCAGGAGCTGCTCGATCCCGGGTGCCAGCACTTCGGCGTGGCTGCGGGTGTCTTCGGTGGAAAAGCTGCCCACCACGCCCTCGAGGGCGTCGTCCGAGACCAGGGCTGCGCTGGCCACGGCCGAGGTGTCAATGGCAAGTATGAGCATCAGGACTCCCCTTCGTCGGTCGCGGCAGGGAAGGCTTTCGGAAGGAAGGCCCCGGCAGGGCGTGTCTCAGCAAGGAGTGCCTCGGCCAGGGCGGGCCGTTCCGCCCACCGTGGCCCGAAGCCCCGGATCACCAGGGTGCGGGGCTCGTCGTCGTCCACGTCGAAATCCAATGTGCCGGCTGCGTCAGCGGCAGGTGCGCCGGCCCCGACGCCCCCGGTTCCAACGGCAGTGGTTCCAACGGCAGTGGTTCCAGGGGCACGGTGCAGCTCCACCTCAAGCCGGCTCTCGCTCAGGTGTTCCACCCTTCCCCGGCCCCACTCCACCACGGTGACGGCTGTGTCCATGGTGTTCTCCAGATCGATGTCGTCGATCTCGGACGCGGACTCCAGCCGGTACGCGTCCACATGGACCAGATCCGGTCCGCCGGGCCGCGGACCGTCGGAGAGGTTTGGATGGATCCGGACCAGCACGAACGTCGGTGAGATGATGCCGGCGCGGACCCCCAAACCTTCGCCCAGACCCTGGGTGAACGTCGTTTTCCCGGCGCCCAGCTCGCCCGTGAGCACCAAGAGATCCCCGGCTTCCAGCGCTGCCCCCAAGGTGGCGGCGAGCGCGGAAGTCTGTGCCGCCGTCGTGACCTTGAGTGTCTGTTCCCAGAGCGGTTCCGCCGCGCTGCCCGGCACGCTCATGGCGTTGGCGTTTCGTTGATGAAGCGCCGTGGCACGCGCGGGCTGATACGCGTCACGATTTCATAGTTGTTGGTGCCTGCGGCCCGGGCCCAGTCGTCTGCCGTGGGGCCGCCTTCAGAGCCGTCCCCGAAGAGTTGTGCCTCGGCACCAAGAAGGCTGCTGCCGCCGGCGGACACTCCGCGGCGGCCGAGGTCGATGACCATCTGGTCCATGGCGATCCGGCCAACAACCGGGTACGTCACGCCCTCCACGCGCACGGGGCCCCCTGTGGCTACGCGCGGCACACCATCGGCATAGCCGAGCGGGATGAGTCCCAGCGTGCTTGCCCCGCGTGTCCGGTAGTTCAGCCCGTAGGAGACGCCCTGGCCCGCCGGCACGTCCTTGCAGTTGGATACCACGGTGCGCAGGGACATGGCCGGCCGCAATCCCAGCTCAGCGGAGGTCTGGCCCTCGAACGGCGAAAGCCCGTAGATGCCAAGGCCCACCCTGACAAGGTCGAAGTGGGTGTCCGGGCGTGAGAGCGCCGCCGGGGTGTTGGCAAGGTGACGGACTTCGGGATCCACACCGGCGTCCTCGGCTATGGCCAGGACTTCACGGAAAGCGGCGAGCTGTTCGTCGGTTTCGGGGCGGTGGGGTTCGTCGGCCACGGCCAGGTGGGAGAAGATGCCCACAACGCGCAGGAGTCCTTCGTCCTGGTATTCCATGGCCTCGCCCACGAGCTGGTCCCAGGCCTCAATGGTGGAACCGTTGCGGCCAAGGCCCGTGTCCACTTTAAGGTGGACCCGCGCCGGCCGCTCCTGCTCCCTGGCGGCTGCCACGATCCGGTCCAGCTCCCAGCCTGAGCAACCGATGTCGACGCCGGCAGCAACTGCCGCGCCGAAGTTGCTTGCCGGGGTATGCAGCCAGGCGAGAAGGGGTGCTTCGATGCCCGCGGCCCGCAGCGCCAGGGCCTCCGAGATGTGCGCCACGCCGAGCCACCGGGCTCCGGCCTCGAGGGCTGCCCGGGCTACCGGCACCGCACCGTGGCCGTAGGCGTCGGCCTTGACCACCGCCATGACCTGCGCGGGCGAGGCGGCTGCCGCGAGCCGGCGCACATTGTGGCGGATGGCCCCGAGATCGATCACGGCTGAGCGTTCGTAGGCAGGGGTTGCCCCCGCGTCTGCCGAGGGCCGGAAGTCACCTGTTGATGCTGGGTAAGTCACCTGATTGATTCTACTGCCGGCGCGGCGAGGGGCTTAATTCCGGGCACTCTCAGCCGGCTGGGATCTATGCGTCGGAGAGGTGGGCAATGGTTGCGGTGGCACGGCGCTGCGCTTCCAGCGGCACATCGCGGACTATCTCGGCGAGGAAGCCATAGCGCCGCAGCCATTGGCTGCTTTGGCGTTCCCGCCGTGCGTTGGCCCGCTGCCACCAGTCGGCGATGTCGCCCCATCCAGGTGCCGCGAGCGAACCGCCGACTTCCTGCACGGCCAGGGAGGCGCAGAGATTGGCGAACCTCAGCCTGTCGCCCAGAGGCCAGCCGGCCAGGCTCCCCACGATGAAGGCGGCACCGAAACAGTCGCCGGCGCCGGTGGGGTCAAAGGCAGCGACGGGCAGGGACGGCACCCATTCCTCCTCCCCCGTTTCGGAGTCCACCGCCATGGCACCCTGCGGCCCGAGTGTCACTACGGCCACCGGCACCCGGTCCGCCAGTGAATACAGCGCCGCCCACGGATCGTCCTTGCCCGTAAAGGCCATGGCTTCGCGCTGATTGGGCATGAACGCGTGGAAGTACTGCAGATTGTCCAGCCGGGCCGACGACCATTCACCGCTGGGATCCCAGCCCACGTCGCCAAAGAGCTTGACCCCGGAGTCGTGGGCCGCGAGCGCCCAGGGTTCCATCACGGTGCCGAGATCCGCGACGGCGGCGAGCGCAGCAGGCGGCGGCGCACCGATCAGTTCCGATGAACTCACCGGTGCCGGATGCCCATGGGTCACCATGGAGCGGTCGTTGTGAACACTGAGGGAGACTGTGACAGGCGAATGCCAGCCGGGGATGCGCTGGGACAGGGTGAGGTCCACGTGTTCCTGGCCGGCCAGGATTTTCCAGTTGTAGTCCCCGTACCCGTCATCGCCGAAGGCCGCAGCCAGCCCCGTCCGCAGCCCAAGCCGGGCCGCGGCGATGGCCTGATTGGCCACCCCGCCCGGGCAGCTGCCCATCCCCTCGCTCCAGATTTCCGTCCCAGGCTCGGGCGCATGCGGCAGCCCGGTGAAAATAATGTCCTGGAAAACCGTCCCGGCGAGCAGCAGGTCAAAGCCTGCGTCCGACGGTGTGCGTACAGCGGAGAGCGGATCGAATCGTCGTACCGGGATCGCGTCCATGTTCGGCACACTACGCCGTGCCCGCTCCCGGCGAAAGAGACCCGCGCCGCGCCGCCCGCCGGGGCAAGCGCATAGACTGCTGGTCATGCGGCTCATGATTGCCGGTGGCGGCGGATTCCGGGTTCCGCTGGTCTACCGGGCACTGATCTCCGGCCCCTACTCCGGGGTAGTCCGTGAGCTGGTGCTGTTCGACGTCGATCCCGGCAGGCTGGCTGCCATCGAGGCCGTGCTCCGTGCCATGGCCTCCACTTCGGGCGCCGGGACTTCTCCTGCCATCCGCAGCACCACGTCGCTGCCCGAGGCGCTGGCGGGCACGCACATGGTGTTTGCCGCCATCCGCCCCGGCGGCACCGCCGGGCGGGTCGCGGACGAACGCATCGCCCAGGATCTGGGCCTTCTGGGACAGGAAACCACCGGCGCGGGCGGAATCTCCTACGCGCTGCGCTCAATTCCCAGGATGCTGGAACTCGCCACGGAAATGCGTCGGGTTTGCCCCGACGCCTGGCTGATCAACTTCACCAATCCGGCGGGGATGATCACGGAGGCATTGGCACCTGTGCTGGGCCGCCGGGTGATCGGAATCTGCGATTCCGCCAGCGGCCTTGTGTACCGCGCGGCCAGGGCGGCCGGCGTGCCGTTGCCGGAGGGAAAGCTCGACGGCGTCGGCTACTACGGGCTGAACCACCTGGGCTGGCTGTACCGGTTGGAGTCCGGCGGACGCGATCTGTTGCCTCCCCTGCTCGCTGACGCCGCGGCCCTGGCCACGTTCGAAGAAGGCCGGCTCTTCCGGCAGCCGTTCCTCGAGCAGCTTGGCGCCTTGCCCAACGAGTACCTGTTCTACTACTACGAGACCGCCCGGGCTGCGGGTGCCATGCGCGCCATGGCACAGACCCGGGGTGAATCCATCCACGGCCAGCAGTCAGTGCTCTACCCCAGGCTCATGGCCGCCGGAGACAATGCTTTCCGGCTCTGGGATGCCGCCCGCAGATCACGGGAGGAAGGGTATCTGGCCGAAGCCCGGTCCGCCGGCGAGCAGCGAGACGAGGACGACCTCGCCGGCGGCGGCTACGAACGCGTGGCCCTCGCCGTAATGCGGGCGCTGTCCGGCGGCGGGGACGCCCAGCTGATCCTCAATACCCGGAACACCGCCACGGCTGACCCAGATACGGCGGTCCGGGCGATTCCGGGACTGCCGGCAGACGCCGTCGTCGAGGTTCCCTGCACGGTGAGCGACGACGGCGCGGTGCCGCTGCCGCAGGACCGTCCGGCCGAGCGGCAACTGGCTCTGATGCAGCGGGTCAAGGAGGTGGAACGGCTCACCGTCCGTGCGGCAAGCGAAGGTGACCGTGCCGCCGCCGGGGAAGCGTTTGCGCGCCACCCGCTGATCGATTCAACGGAGCTGGCGGAACGGCTGCTGGCCGGCTACGAACTGGCGTTTCCGGAGCTGGGCAGGCTCTGGCAGAAACCCCGGGACAACAACTAGAGCTTCCGGGACATCACGTGCAGGCCGACGTAGCCGAGCGTCGGGTGGTTGTAGGCCTCCGGAATCGTGGTCAGGATGCGGAAGCCCATGGCCTGCCAGGCAGCCACCGCCCGGACATTGCTTTCCACCACGGCGTTGAACTGCATGGCGCGGAATCCCGCCAAGCGTGCGGCGTCCAGGGAGTATGCGCACAGCGCGCGGGCCACGCCCTTGCCGCCGTGGTCGGCGTGGACCATATAGCCGGCGTTAGCCACATGGCTCCCGCCGCCGCCCTGGTTGGCGTGCAGTTCCCCTGTCCCCAGCACCTCGCCGTCGGGGTTTAACGCCACAAATGTCTGTCCGGGGAACTCCTTGAACCAACGCACGCGGGCGTGCGCCTCGGTGGTGTCGCGGTCCCAGGTGAACGTTTCGCCGGCCCGGATGACGGGCTCCAGGACGGACCAGATGCCGGGCCAGTCGGCCTGCGCTGCCTGGCGTATTTCGAATCCGGCGGGGGCCGGTGCTGAATCTGTGGCTGCACTCACAGCCGCCACGTTAGCAGCAGGGCCCACGCAGCGAAGGCGGGCGGGCCGGAGGAGTAGTGTTTTATCGAATGCAGTAAAGAGTCGGGCACTTTTCTGATGCAAGGGCCCGCGAGCCGAGAGGAGAGCCATGGCACTGATCCGACGCGTTGCGTTTCTCTCGCTCCATACCTCGCCCATGGAACAGCCCGGCTCAGGCGACGCCGGCGGCATGAACGTGTACATCCGGGCGCTGGCCTCGGCACTCGCGGAGACGGGCGTGGAGGTGGAGATCTTCACGCGGTCCACCGCCACCGGGCAGCCCGCCGTCGAACATCCGGATCCCGGAGTCTGCGTCCACAACGTGATGGCCGGTCCGCCGCGCAAGCTGCCGAAGGAGGAATTGCCGGAGCTGCTGCACAGCATGGTGGCCGAGATCGAACGGATCCGCCAGCGCCAGCCGCACGGCCGGTACGACGTCATCCACTCGCACTACTGGGTGTCCGGTGTGGCGGGACTGGAGCTGTCAGGGCTGTGGGGCGTCCCGCTCGTGCACACCATGCACACCATGGCCAAGGTCAAGAACCTGTTGCTGGAATCGGGCGAGCAACCTGAACCGCGGCGCCGCGAACTCGGCGAACACCGGATCGTGGACGGCGCCGCCCGGCTGATTGCCAACACCGGTGCCGAGGCCGCCGAGCTGGTCTCCCACTACAACGCCGACTTCGACCACATCGACGTCGCCCCGCCTGGCGTGGACCTGACGGTGTTCACCCCGGCGTTCCGGAGCCATTCCCGGGCTCTGCGAGGGGTGCGCACCGGCACCTTCCACCTGCTGTTTGCCGGCCGCATCCAACGGCTCAAGGGTCCTCAGATTCTGGTCGAAGCAGCCGCGCTGCTGCGCTCTCGCCGCCCTGACATTGATCTTCAGCTGACCATTCTGGGTGCGCTGAGCGGAGCCAAGGACTTCAATCTCAAATCGCTGGTCAGCGCTGCTGGAATGGACGACGTCGTCACTCACCATCCGCCGGTCAGCGCACCGGAGCTGGCGGACTGGTACCGGTCAGCCGACGTGGTGGTGATGCCTTCCTACAGCGAATCCTTCGGGCTTGTGGCGCTGGAAGCCCAGGCGTGCGGCACACCTGTGGTAGCCACCCGGGTGGGCGGGCTCTCGCGCGCCATCTGCCATGGGCGGACCGGGCTGCTTGTAGATGGACACGGCGCCGGGGACTGGGCCGATGTTCTGGAGGCCCTCTACGACGATCCTGCCACGCGTGGGGACATGGGCCGCGCCGCCTCCGTCCATGCGCAGAACTCCGGCTGGCAGCGCACAGCTGCAATCACGCTGGAAAGCTACCATGCCGCCGTCGACAATTACCTTGGAAGCCGGATGATCCCGGCGGTCCAAACCCCCTGACCAGGTGTGCGCCTACCGGCCACGCCCTGACCAAAGGACAACGATGTCTGAAATCAATGTCATGAGCGATCTGGAGATCGCCCGGCAGGCTGTCATGCGGCCCATCGAGGAGATCGCCGCGGCTGCCGGCATCAATGCGGAGGCGCTGGAGATGTATGGCCGCTACAAGGCCAAGATTGATCCGGCCAAACTGACTGCGGCGGGGCCGGCCGGCAAAGTGGTGCTCGTTTCGGCCATGTCCCCCACCCCGGCAGGCGAAGGGAAGTCAACCACCACCGTAGGGCTCGCCGATTCGCTGGCGAAGGCCGGGCACAAGGTGATGATCGCCCTGCGCGAGCCGTCGCTTGGGCCGATCCTCGGGATGAAAGGCGGCGCCGCGGGCGGCGGCTACTCCCAGGTGTTGCCAATGGATGAGATCAACCTGCATTTCACCGGCGACTTCCACGCCGTCACCTCAGCCAACAATGCCCTGATGGCGCTCGTGGACAACCACATTTACCAGGGCAATGAACTGAACATTGATCCCCGGCGCATGACGTTCAAGCGGGTGCTGGACATGAACGACCGTTCCCTGCGCGAAGTGGTGATCGGGCTCGGCGGGCCCACCCAAGGCATCCCGCGCCAGGACGGATTCGACATCACGGTGGCCTCGGAGATCATGGCGGTATTCTGCCTGGCCACGGATCTGGCGGACCTGCGTGAGCGGCTGGGCCGGATCACGTTCGGCTATACGTATGACCGCGCGCCCGTGACCGTGGCCGATCTCGGCGTGCAGGGTGCGCTCACCATGCTGCTCAAGGACGCCATCAAGCCCAATCTGGTCCAGACCATTGCGGGCACACCGGCGCTGGTTCACGGCGGGCCGTTCGCCAACATTGCCCACGGCTGCAACTCGCTGATCGCCACGCAGACTGCCCGGCGCCTCGCGGACATTGTCGTCACCGAGGCCGGCTTCGGCGCGGATCTGGGGGCAGAGAAGTATATGGACATCAAGGCACGCGTTGCCGATGTTGCGCCGTCGGCTGTTGTGGTGGTGGCAACCATCCGGGCTCTGAAAATGCACGGCGGGGTGGCGAAGGACCAGCTCAGGGAGCCCAACGTCGAGGCCCTGGCCTCCGGCGTGGTGAATCTCCGGCGGCACGTCCACAACGTGGAGAAGTTCGGCATTGCGCCGGTGGTGGCCATCAACAAGTTCGCCACAGATACCGAGGAGGAGCTCGACTGGCTGCTCGACTGGTGCGCCAAGGAAGGCGTGCAGGCGGCAGTCGCCGACGTCTGGGGCCGGGGCGGTGGCGGCGACGGCGGCGATGAGCTGGCTGCGAAGGTGGCCGCGGCCGTCTACGGGCCCAGCAGTTTCCGGTACCTGTACGCGCTGGATCTGTCCGTGGAGGACAAGATCCGGACCATCGTCCAGGAGATCTACGGGGCCGACGGCGTGGACTTCTCCGTTCCGGCCTTGAAGCGGCTGGCGGACATCGAGAAAAACGGCTGGTCCGGGCTGCCGGTGTGTATGGCCAAAACGCAGTACTCCTTCAGCGACGACGCCTCCAGGCTCGGCGCGCCGAAGGGCTT